>JAITSU010000010.1 GCA_031287525.1 Zoogloeaceae bacterium
TTGAGTGAAGGTTTTCCTGGGAACGCCAGCGTCCACGCTGGCAGCAGCGGTGTTTGTGCGGCAATCTGCGCTCAAAGTCGGCGTACCGCCGACGTGCCTTTGTTGCCGTCGGCGTTCCCGGAAAGCTACTTCGGAGGTTTGTCAACAGTCTGGGGCGCGTTCTCCGAACGCGCCGGATGCCCGCAGCAGCAGGCGGCTGATGCCCTGCCCCTCAGCCTGTGCAGGGATTTTCGCGGGAATTTGATACGTGTCATATTTCTGAAACAACCAAGGCGCAAAATTTCAAATGAAGCAGAAAGTTTATAAGGAAACAAAAAATTGTTCTTTTACAAACACTCTGTGTCGTTGAAAATACGGTCGTGTCTCCATGACAACACTTTTTGTTGCTCCGGCAACTTTTCTGAAACGTGGATTTCATCAACTCAAAGGAAACAACACATGCAAAAGAAAATCATCGCGCTTGCCGTTGCCGCTCTGGCCTCCGGCGCTGTTTTCGCTCAATCCAATGTGGAGATTTACGGTCTCGCGGACGTGGGCTTTTCTCATCGTAACGATAATATCGCGCCCGGCGTGGGCAGCAAAAACTCCATCGACTCCGGCATTCAGGCAGGCAGCCGTATTGGTTTCCGGGGAACGGAAGACCTGGGCAACGGGTTGAAAGCCTTGTTCACGGTGGAAGCGGGTTATGGTCTGGATGACGGCAACTCCAAGCAAAGCGGGCGTCTTTTCGGGCGTCAGGCGTTCGTGGGGCTGACGGGCGGCTTCGGTACCGCCATCGCGGGTCGTCTGAATACGCCGCACTATACCTTTCTCTCCACCATCGATCCGTTCAAGGCCGGTACGGTGGGTCGTTATAACAACGTGCTTGACGCCGGTTTGACGGCGGGCGGCGAAAACCTGTTTGATCCGGTGCGCGTGAATAACGTCGTGGCGTATGTCAGCCCGGGCTGGTCTGGCTTTAATGTGACCGCCGCCTATTCCTCCGACGCGCTCGGTCAGGAAACGCTGGGCAATGATGGCGCTGGCGTGGCCGCTGGCGACAACAAGGTCTTCGCCGTTTTGCCGCGTTACACCAATGGTCCCATTGATGTGGGCGTTTCCTACCATCGCATCAAAAACGAAACCAAAGGGACGCAGCTCGTTCTAGGCGCTTACGAACCCAAAATCACCAACTGGGTTGTGGGCGGCAGCTATGACCTCAAAGTGGTCAAGCTGGCGGCTTTCTATGACAAAAACAAATTGAGCGCCTCCAACCTGTCGGATGACATCACGCTGAAAACCTGGCTTGTGGGCGCAACCGTGCCGTTTGGCAAACACGCGATCAAGGTCTCTTACACCCAGTCCAAGCTGGATAATGGGAGCAGTGACGACGGTAAAGCCAAGCAGTGGGCTTTGGGCTATGACTACGCGCTTTCCAAGCGTACCAACTTTTACGCTGCCTATGCCGATATCAACAACGACAATGGTCGCGAGGTTTCTGTCGGCGACGGCAGCAATGGCGGCACCGGCTATCAATCCGGCTTCCAGTTCGGTCTGCTGCACAAGTTCTGATTCAGGTTTTTGTCGGAACACAAAAAACGGACGCCGCGGCGTCCGTTTTTCTTTGCTCATGTCAAACCGCCGCGCATCCCGCCAGACTGTTGACAAACCTCCGAAGTAGCTTTCTGGGAACGCCGACTTTGGGCGCAGCTTGCCGCACAAACGCCGCTGCCAGCGTGGACGCTGGCGTTCCCAGGAAAACCTTTACTTAAAAAATGTTCTGTGCAACTTTGTCAGCAGCCTGACGGGAGCAGGATGCTCCCGCTACTTTATTTGCGCTTCATGGCAATCGCGCAATTGTCTTGCTCCCTGCCCCCTGAACCGCCTCGCAATGCTCGATGATGAGTTGCGGCGATTGCACGCCGCGAAACTCGTTGATGGCGAGACGGTAGGCGATGCGGCTTTTCGCGCCGGGGGAGGCGGTGGCGTTGAACTGGATGCCTTCAAAAATCTGTCCGTTTTTGTTCAGGCGCAGTTTCAGGTGTTTGTCTTTTAACAGGCGTTCCTGTTCGACGGTGAATTCGTCGGAGAACAGGGGGGCGGGAAAACCCTGCCCCCAGATTTGCGCTTCCAGCAGGCGGGCGGTTTCGAGATTGTAAAACCCGGTTTCCAGCGCGCCATCGGTTTCCAGACTTTGCGTGAGCGCCGCAGGCGGCAGAAGTTCAGTGGCGATGTCGGCGAACAGGTCGCGAAAGCGCGGGAAATCTTCTTCGCGCAGGGTCACGCCCGCAGCGGCGGCGTGTCCGCCAAAACGCAGCAGCAATCCGGGGGCGCGTTTGGACATTAAATCCAGCGCGTCGCGCAGGTGAAGACCGGGGATGGAACGCCCGGAACCCTTGATTTCGCCATGCTCGCCTCTGGCGAAGGCGAATACGGGACGATAAAACCTGTCCTTGATACGCGCCGCCAGAATGCCGACCACGCCCTGATGCCAGTCGGCGTCGAACAACGCCATGCCGGGCGGAGCGGCGTCGGCGTCCAGACGCTCCAGCAGGGCAAGCGCCTGTTCCTGCATCCCGGCTTCGATTTCGCGGCGTTCGCGGTTCAAGGCGTCCAGCTTTTGCGCGAGATTCAAGGCTACTCCGGCGTCGTCCGCCATCAGGCATTCAATGCCGATGCCCATGTCGGAGAGCCTTCCGGCGGCATTCAAGCGCGGCCCCACGATAAACCCCAGGTCGAAAGAAGAAAGACGCGCCCGCTCACGTCCGGCGGCTTGCAGCAGCGCGTTGATGCCGGGGCAGAGGCGACCCGCGCGCATCCGCTCCACGCCCTGACTGACCAGAATACGGTTGTTGTGGTCAAGCGGCACGACATCGGCGACCGTGCCCAACGCCACGAGGTCGAGCAAATGCGCCAGATTGGGTTCCCGCTCGCCCTCAAACCAGCCGCGCGCGCGCAGTTCGGCGCGTAGCGAGAGCATCACGTAAAACATGACGCCCACGCCCGCGAGATTTTTTGAGGGAAAGTCGCAGCCCGGTTGATTGGGATTCACGATACATTCGGCATCCGGCAGCGCGTCGCCGGGCAGGTGGTGGTCGGTAATCAGGGTGGCGATGCCCAATTCCCGCGCTCTGGCGACGCCTTCCAGACTGGCGATGCCGTTATCCACGGTGATGATGAGGTCAGGCGAATGTTCCGCCGCGAGGTCGACGATGGCGGGTGAAAGACCATAACCCAGCGTGAAACGGTCAGGCACCAGATAATCGACGCTGGCGCCCCGATTCAAACTCATCTGGCGCAGGGCGCGCAGCCCGACGGCGCAGGCGGTCGCGCCGTCGCAGTCGTAGTCCGCCACGATCAACATTTTTGCGCTGGCGGCAATGGCGTCCGCCAGCATGTGGGCGGCAGCGTCGGCATGGGTGAGCGATTGCGGCGGCAGCAGGGATTTCAGATCGTAATCCAGCTCCTTCTTGTCGCGCACGCCACGCGCGGCATAGAGACGCGCCAACAGGGGCGGGAGTCCCTGCGCTTGCAGGCGTTCCTGAATGAGGGGAGGGACGGGGCGGGGGAGGAGGTTCATTTTTCAGAAGACCGGGGACAGAGGACGGAAGACAGAGAGTGTGCGGCATTTTCGCATGGCGGGGCGCGGTAAGGTAAAATTCGCCGTTTGTCGTTTGCGCATTAAATTTTTCAGGTAGGGCGGGATCGTAGAAACCGCCGGATGTTACATCCGGCGCGTTCGGAGAACGCGCCCTACCCTTTGCTTTCCGCCGCTACAAAGGATTTTTTTCATGTCTTCACACCTTCTGACCGCCCTTTCTCCGCTCGATGGTCGTTACGCGGGCAAGGTGGATGCCCTGCGCGCGCAGTTTTCTGAATACGGTTTGATTCGCCGCCGTTTGCAGGTGGAAATCGAATGGTTGAAGGCGTTGGCGGGCGAAGCGCATTTCGCTGAAATTCCCGCCTTTTCCGCCGCGACCATCCAGGAACTCGACCAACTGGTGGCCGGTTTCGGCGTGGAACAGGCCGCCCAGGTGAAGGCGGAAGAAGCCGTCACCAATCATGACGTGAAGGCGCTGGAATACTGGATCAAGCAGCAGACCCAAGACAATGCCGAAATCACCAAAGTCAGCGAATTCATCCACTTCGCCTGCACTTCCGAAGACATCAACAATCTTTCGCACGCCCTGATGCTGAAAGCGGCGCGGGAAGAAATCCTGCTGCCCGCGTCCGGCAAAATCATCGCCCGCCTGCGCGAACTGGCGCATCAACTGGCCGATACGCCGATGATGTGCCGCACGCACGGTCAACCCGCCACGCCTTCGACAATGGGCAAGGAACTGGCGAATGTCGTCTATCGGCTGGAACGCGCCTTTGATCGCGTCAAGGCGGTGAGCCTCACGGGAAAAATCAATGGCGCGGTGGGCAATTACAACGCGCATCTGGCGGCGTATCCGCAGTTCGACTGGGAAAATTTCGCCCGCCGCTTTGTCGAAGGGCTGGGGCTGGAATTCAATCCCTACACCATCCAGATTGAGCCGCACGACGCGCTTGCCGAACTGTTCGACGCCTTCGCCCGAATGAACACCATCCTCGTGGATTTGAACCGCGACATTTGGGGCTACATCTCTTTGGGCTATTTCAAGCAAAAATTGAAGGCGGGCGAAGTTGGCTCCTCCACCATGCCGCACAAGGTCAATCCCATTGACTTTGAAAATTCCGAAGGCAATCTGGGGCTTGCCAACGCGGTGTTGAGACACCTTGCCGAAAAACTGCCCATTTCCCGCTGGCAGCGCGACCTCACCGATTCCACCGTATTGCGGAATATGGGCGTCGCGCTGGGCTATGCCCTGCTCGCTTACGATTCGCTGCTGCGCGGGCTGAACAAGCTGGAAGTGAACGCCCAGGCGATGCAAGATGATTTGGACGCCAATTGGGAACTGCTCGCCGAACCCATCCAGACGGTCATGCGGCGTTATGGTGTCGAAAAACCCTACGAAAAATTGAAGGAATTGACCCGTGGCGCGCGCGTTTCCCGCGAGGGGATGCAAACTTTCGTGCAAACGCTGGACATTCCCGCCGCCGCCAAAGCCGAACTTTTGCGACTGACGCCGACGCGTTACACCGGCAAGGCGGCTGAACTGGCGCGGAGCATTTGAAATGAGTTTTGCCGAAAACCTGAAAAAAATGCCCGGCGTTTCCCACCTCGCCGCCATCCTGCTGCTGGACGCGGCAGGCAACGAAGTCGCCCGCATTGAGAACAAACCGGGCAGCGCCGGTTCGGTGTCGGTCTACAACCACCTCGCCCAAACCTACGGCTCGCTCACGCAGGAAGCCGCCCGCAAGGGGCTGGAACTCTACGCCGAACACACCGAAGACGCCCGCCTGAATTCCGGCAAACATCCCAACATCGACCGCCTGTTTGCCATCGCGGAAGGCGCGCCAGTGTTGCGAATCAAACACCAATTTGCGCTTTAATGTTGCAGCGCAAACAAAGATGTAACAGAAGGTGACAGGAGCGGCGAAAAGCCGCGAAATCCAAAAATGACTGCCTTATAATTCGTGCTTTCCTGTCTATTCGGACGGGATTTTCCACAAATGTCAATTCAACAACACACGGAGAAAACAACATGCTGAAAAAACTCACCCTCGCCGCCGTCGCGCTGACCTTCACCAGCGCCGCTTTCGCGCAACAGGCGCTGAAACCCGAACGGGCGATCCAGTACCGTCAGGCCGCTTACAGCTTTGCCAGTTGGAATATGGGCAAAATCAAGGCGAATGTTGAAGGCAGCAACTACAACAAGGCAGAAGTCATCGCCGCCGCCCAAGCCATCGCCGCCGTCGCCAATTCCGGTATGGGCGCGCTGTATATCCCCGGTTCCGACAAAAACGTGGGCGCGGTCAAGACCACGGTCAAGCCGGAAGCCTTCGCCCAGGACAGGCAACAAGACCTTGCCAGGGTCGCCATCGCTTTCGGCAAGGAAGCCAACGAACTCGCCAAAGTCGCCGCCACCGGCGACGCCGCTGCGGTAAAAGCCCAATTCGCCAAGGTCGGCGGCACCTGCAAGGCTTGCCACGACGATTTCCGTCAGAAGGATTAATCCTCTCTTTAAGGCAGAAAGAGGCGATCCTTCCGGGTCGCCTTTTTTGTGGGTCGCCATTTTTACGGTTCTGCTTCTACGAGCCGATAGCCCTGTTCCGTTCGCAGGAAGCAGGCTTGAAGGACGACGCGCTACGCGCGTTCAGACTGTTGACAAAGTTGCACAGAGCGTTTTTTTGAGTGAAGGTTTTCCTGGGAACACCAGCGTCCACGCTGGCAGCGGTGTTTGTGCGGCAATCTGCGCTCAAAGTTGGCGTACCGCCGACGTGCCTTTGTTGCCGTTGGCGTTCCCAGAAAGCTACTTCGGAGGTTTGTCAACAGTCTGGACGCGCTACGCGCGTTTCGGCAAGTTGTAATACAATGTGTCATACAGCTTTTCAAGGATACCCATATGGGAGCCATTCTAACCGCCCGCCTGACGCCGGAGCTGCAATCCCGGCTTGATGCGTTTTCCGCCAATCGGCATATCTCACGCTCCACGATTGTCAAGGCGGCGCTGGTTCGTTACCTTGAGGAAGAAGAACATGAGCAGGATGCTTTGACCGTCGGCGCGGCGTACTTCGGGAAATATGCCTCCGGCGAAGGCGATCTCTCGACGACGTACAAGAGCAGACTCAAACAGAAACTTCGGGGAAGGCAGCGTGAGCAAACCACATCCTGACGCGGTCCTGATTGACGCGGGTCCCCTCATCGCCCTGTTCGACCGCAGCGATCGCTACCACCAGACGACGCTTGATTTTTTGACGACGCGGCGCTTTCGTTTCGTCAGTACGCTGGCGGTGCTCACGGAAGTGGCGCACATGCTGGATTTCTCGGTCAATGTCCAACTGGATTTTTTCCGTTGGGTCGCCGCCAATGGCGTACACCTTGCCGACATCCGGCAAACCGACATTGCCCGCGTCATCGAACTGACGGAAAGATATGCGGATTTGCCGATGGACTTCGCGGACGCCACGCTGGTGGTCGCCGCCGAATCAACTGGCATACGTGACATCATCAGTATTGATCGCGATTTCGATGTCTATCGTCTACCCGGTCGGGTTGCGATACACAACATTTTTCCGGGTTTAGGCGCGTAATTTGCCGTCACGGGCAGTAGAAAGGGGAGCGTCAGGCTCCCCTTTCTACTGCACAAATCGAAACCTTACGCGAAATTCTTCGCGGCGAAATCCCAGTTGACGAGGGCGTTCACAAACGCTTCGAGGTATTTCGGGCGTTGGTTGCGGTAGTCGATGTAGTAGGCGTGTTCCCAGACATCGACGGTGAGCAGGGGTTTGTCGCCGGTGGTGAGCGGGTTGCCTGCCGCGCCGGTGTTCACGATGTCGACCGAGCCATCCGCTTTTTTCAAGAGCCACGTCCAGCCGGAGCCGAAGTTACCGGCGGCGGAGGTTTGGAAGGCTTTTTTGAATGCGTCGAAGCTGCCCCATTTTTTGTTGATGGCATCCGCCAGCGCGCCGGTGGGCGCGCCGCCGCCGGAAGGTTTGATGCCGTTCCAGAAGAAGGTGTGATTCCACACTTGCGCGGCGTTGTTGTAGATGCCGCCAGCGGGGGCTTTTTTGATGATGTCTTCCAGCGACAGGGTGGCGTACTCGGTGTCCTTGATGAGATTGTTGAGATTGGTCACGTAGGTGTTGTGGTGCTTGCCGTAGTGATACTCGATGGTTTCCTTCGAGATGTGCGGCGCGAGCGCGTCCTCCGCGTAGGGCAGGGCGGGAAGTTGGTGGGTCATGTTGTCGTTCTCCGTGGGTTGATGATGGGGTAAAGCGAGTTTTTGATTCTATTGGGCTTCGCGTCGGGAAACAACCTTGATGACGATAGCCGCTGACTATAAGGTGATGGCGTCGAGTAGCGCATATCCCCGTGCCGCCTTGCTGGGGGCGCAGGGGTTCAGTTCGGGCAGGCTGTTTTTGAGCGCGTCTGCCAGCGCGCGCAGGTCGACTTCCCTGCCGTCCAGCAGTTCGAGTTCCACTTCACGGATGGCTTGCCGATGTTTTTGGGCGTAGATGCGCCCAAGGTCGAGCGCCAGTTCAATGTGGCTCGCGCCGTAGCGCAGATGCCAGCACTGGCGGATGAAATCGGTGCGAAAGGCGGGTTGCAGACGCGGGGCGAGGGTTTGCAACTGTTGGCGCAAATCGCGGTCATCGACGGCGGCAAAATCCAGCGCGTCGGGCGGCATCGGGTATTCCCACTCCTGTCTGCGGGAAAAACCCGCAGCGCGGGTTTCTCCTTCGGTCTTGAGGGTCAAAAGCCAGCGGTCATCAATCTGGCGGCGGCGCAGCGCCATGCGTTGCCTACGCAGGTCTTGTTCCGGGGTGTCCAGATAAAGGTTGCGTAGACAACGCCGCTGACTCGTCGCGCCCGCGAGTTGCGGCAGTTGTCGCAGCCGGGGCGCGAGGCGCACAGGTAGCGCCAGCTTGATTTCGATTTCCTGCGCCATGTTGGTTTCCGATGGTGATGAGCGAAGCATTGTAGCCGCTGTTTATTTTCCACGCCCCGAAACCGGCTAGCCCCACCAATTGGCACGCTGCTCAGATGGATTTCCAGCTGATGCTCCCCCTTGCGGGCTGACGTTGCCCAACTTGTACCAGTCCAGATTGCGAGTGCTGACCATGATGGCGGCGAGGACGATAAAGAGCAGCAGACTGCCAATCAACAGCGCGTTATCTTCCGCTTGCAGCACCACATACAGCACGCCGTACAACCCGACAAAGCCCGATCCGAATTTCAGCGCCGGAATCCAGCTTTTCATCACGCCGGAAAGATAAAAGGTGATCAGCCCGATACAGGCGGCGGCAGATACCAGATAAGCGTAGATGAAGGACAGGTGCTCGGAGAGCGCAATCAGGAGCAGAAAGAAAATGGTCAGCGCCAGCCCCACCAACAGATATTGCATGACGTGCATCGGCTGGCGGCGCAGAATTTCGCCCAGAAAAAACGCCGCGAAAGTGAGCGAGATGAACAGGATGCCGTATTTCACCGCCCGTTCGGATTGCTGGTAGATATTCACCGGCTCCATGAAGCTGATGCTCACGGCTTCCTGACGCGGCGCGTTGGCGCTGACATCCAGCGGACGCGTGAGGCGGGAAATGATATTCCACTGCGCCGTGAATCCCTGTTGATCAATCTTGCGGGCTTTGGGCAACATGCCCTGAAAACTCGGATGCCGCCAGTCGGATTTGATTTGAATGTCATTGACCTGCGCCGTTGGCAGGATGGAAAAATTCTGCGTCCCTGTCAGCATCAGCGGAAAGGAAACATTAAACCGGCTGGCCCCGCCAATCGGCACGCTGCCCAGCTGAATTTCCAACTGATGACCGGGCAACAGCGACGCCAGACTGTGATCGGCAGGCGCCTGAAAGCGTAGCGAACGCCCGTTGATGTCCGCCTGCGGGTCGTTATCCACGCCCGCCAGATCAGAAACGCCCATCAACAACACGGCGCGGGCGTCGACCACCTGCCCGTCCTTCAAATCGGCGGGCAGCAAGTCGGCAGGCACGGTAAATTTGCCCTCAAACGTCAAATCCATGTGATACAGCCGCGCCTGATAAATCCCCCGATAACGTCGTTCCACGCCCGCCTTCCCCTGGATGTCCAGACGCTCGGCGGGCAGCAGCAAGGTACGTTCTTCCGCCTTTTCCGCATAACGGGTCGCCACCGCGCCATCCGCGTCCCGAAAATTCCCGGCAGGCATCCGCACCCGATACCGAACCGCCAACACCGGCCCCGCCAAGGTCTGCTCGCCAGCGGCGGTTCTGGCAATCTCCCGCTCCACCTGCTCCTGATACCCGCTACGAGCCGTAATCTGCTCCCGAATCATCACCAGAGGCACCATCAACAGGGCGGTCAAAAAGGCGATGCCCAACAATTTATACAAAAGGGTTTTATCCATGATTCTTCTCCAGTGAGTCACAACGAGCGCAGGGTAGCGGGCGGATGTGAACGGACGAAGAAGCGAATGTGAAGGGAGTGTGAAGTGGGGATGAAAGGGGAAATTTTTGACGATTTGATGTGGACGCAAGCCGCTAGCGGATTTATCGCCATCCCAACTGTCGATGATGAATCCGCGACAGCAACAACAGCGATAACGACGCCCCGATGAGGCAGAGGAACATGTCCCATTGGGTATCCCAGACATCGCCTTGCAGGGCGAGGAAGGCGTCCGCGTCCGCGCCGAAGAGCAGGGCTGCCCACCATTCCATGAGTTCAAAGAACGCCGAAAAACTCAGGCAGATGGTCAGTATCAGGTAGGTGAGCAGGCGACCACGTTTCAGGGGCGAGAAGCGGAGCAATAATTCGCGCGCCAGAATTGCCGGTTCGATGCCTTGCATCAGGTGTCCCACCCTGTCCCACGGGTTGCGCTCGAAGCCGAAGCTGTCTTGCAGCCAGAATCCAAGCGGCGCTTCGGCATAGGTGTGGGTGCCGCCGTGAATCAACACGAGGGCATGAATCGCCAGCAGCCAGCACAACAGGCGCGTCAGGGGCAGACGTTGCCAGACGAGCGCCAACGCAGGCAGCGCCAGTACGATCCAGAAAACTTCCAGCATCCAGGTCAGGCGGTCGTCCGTGACCCAAAGCGAGCCGCACAGGGCGGCGGCAACGAGTAGCCACAAGGCGACGCCTTCTTGTCGGGTGGGGGTCTGGATTGGGGAGAGGGCGGACGATGCGGGCATGGCGGGCGGGATTGGGGGAGAGGAAAACAGGCTGTGGGGGGATGCTATTGGGGGGGCAATTATCCATGAAAAAGCCCCTTTCACATTCAAGTGAAAGGGGCTTTTGTCGTGTGGACTGTTTGCGACGGTTCTTTTTACACCTTGAACTGGGCGATGGTGCCGTGTACTTCCGAGGCGATTTGCTCCAGGCGGGTTGCGCCGGTGGCGGTTTCTTCGGCGGCGGCGTGATTCTCGTCGGTCATCTGGGCGATGCTCTCGACATTTTTGGCGATGTCCTGGCTGGCCTGGCTTTGTTCTTTCAGCGCGCTGGAAATTTCCGTGATGGCGCCGAACACCTTGCTGGCTTCACTCTGAATGGTCTGGATGTGTTCGTGCGCCTGTTGCGCCAACACCTGACCTTCGCCAACCTGCGATACCACGCGCTCCATTTCGCCCACGGCTTCCTTGGCGGCAACCTGAATCTTGCCAATCATGGCGCTGATGTCGCCCGTTGATTGCGTCGTGCGTTCAGCGAGTTTCCGCACTTCGTCGGCAACCACGGCAAAGCCCCGACCCTGTTCGCCCGCGCGCGCCGCTTCAATGGCGGCGTTTAACGCCAGAAGATTGGTCTGATCCGCCACTTCTTTAATCACCTGCACCACGCTGCTGATTTGCTGGGATTCTTCGCCCAGCGCCTGAATGACCTTGGAGGCTCCGGTCACGCTCTCGGAGATCGCCGTCATTTCCGCCGCCGTGCGCTCAATGATTTCGCCGCCTTCTCTGGCGACCTCGCCCGCGCGTTGCGCCATGCTTTGCGCGTCGCCCGCGCTGCTGGAGACGGTATTGATGGAAACGGTCATTTCTTCAACGGACGCGGCCATTGCGGATGTGGAACTGCTCTGGCTTGCCGAACTGGTCGCCATTTGCTGTGAGGCGGTGGAGAGGGATTCGCTCGCGTTGCTGACTTCGTCGACGTTCGTCCGAATGCTCTGCAAAGAAGATTGCAGCTTGTTCATCATGGCGTTGAAGGCGGTCACCATCTCGCCCACTTCGTCATCGGCCTTGTAGTCCACGCGCAGCAGGAGATCGTTTTCGCTCTCAATCCGCTTCACCGTGTCGCGCACCTTTTCAACCGGCTTGACGACAGCCCTCAAGGTGGAGATGCCAAGGTAGATGGCAAAGAGAATCAGAATGACGGAGAGGGTAATCTGAAGTATGAACGCGTTGCGCGAAGTGCGCGCAACCTCGGCAGCATCCTCATTCGCGAGCTTGCTGTTCAAGTCCACCAGTTCATCGGCAAGTTGGGTAATCTGGTTCGATTCCTCCCGAACGCTTGAAGAAATTTTCAGGAGTCGTTTGTTCATTTCATTCAGACTTTCCTCCGTCGGGTTGCTTAACCCCCGCGCTATTTCTTGCGTCACCTCTTCGACGATGACAGGCTCCCATTTCGTCCAGGCGTTCCTCAGATTGTTGAAAATCGCGTCCGCTTCCGGGGTGCGCGGCAGCTCCGCGTATTTATCGAAAGATTCCATGATTCTCTGGTCAGCAACCCGTTTTTTTTCCAGGGCTTGTTGCACACGCAGGATCCGCTCCGCCAGAGGGAGATCGCTGACCGCGAGCGGTTCATAGGTGCGACGGACTTCGTTATTGGTCAGCGCCCGGATATTCAACATCAATTCCGTTTTGGGCAGTCTGACCTTGTTGATCACCTCGACGGTTTCGGCATCGCCCATGGAATTGTGGATCCCGATCCCGGCAACCACCGCAATACCAGCCCAGGTCAGCGTCGCCAGCAAATGTACTCTTAGTTTGATCTTCATTTCAGAACTCCTGTCTTAGTGATAAATGGAACGAATAAACCCGTCTTTATGCGAGACGGGTGTGGACGGCAAAAACGCAACATCCCGCAAAGGAGGCTGCGTCAAGAAAAATTATGGGGAAAAACGCGCCGGAAGACGCGTGAAAACGAGGGTTAAAACCTGTTGCCTGTTGCCTGTATTATACAGATAACCGTTTGATTTTGAAACATTTTTTGCAAAAAATCAGACTTCTTTCGCGGTTCAGGCATGACAAAATCATGCCGGATCGGGCATGTTTCAGTCCTGTTCTGCGCGGTTTGTGAAAGCGTTGGAAGCATGTTTGTCAAAAAGTAACAGCAAAGCCTGGAAGGGAAGCTTACACAAAAGTCACGACGAAAGGTTAGTATTTTTTACAATTCATCCTGCCGGAATTTCCAGCCAGACTTCCGCGCCTCCTTCGGGGCGGTTGGCAAAATGGGCGTTGCCGCCGTGCAGTTCCGCGACTTCGCGCACGAAGGGCAAGCCAAGCCCGGTGCTTTTGTTGCCGGTGGCGGGGCGGGGGAGTGAATAAAAACGCTCAAAAATTTGCGGCAGGGCATAGTCCGGCGCGCCTGTACCCTGGTCGCTGACTTTCAGGCGCAGGGTGTCGGGCTGTTTTTCCAGGGTCATCTGAATCGTGCCGCCGGGTGGGGAGAAGTCGATGGCGTTGTCGAGCAGGTTGTGGATGGCTTGTCGCAGCAAAAAGGCGTCGCCCCGGCAGGGAAAATGGCCTTCGGCGTCGAGTCGCAGGGTGAGTCCGCGTTCTTCCAGCAGGGCGCGGCGGCTGTCGCGGATGCCCTGCGCGCTTTGCCTTGCAAGGTCGCCCAGGTCCAATGCCTGATTGTCTTCCGGGCGTTGCAGTTGTTCCACTCTTGCCAGTTGCAACATGCGCTCAATGGTGTGTTGCAAGCGGCTTGCCTGTTCGCGGATGAGGTGGGCGAAGCGGACACGTTCGGGTTCGGGCAGCGGGGCTTCCATGAGTTCGGCGGCGGAAACGACGGCGGTGAGGGGGCTTTTCATTTCGTGGGCGAGGTTCTGCACGTATTTTTCGACGTATTGCTTGCCTTCCAGCCGTTCGCGCATGAGGGTGAGGGCGCGAGCGAGTTCGGAAAATTGTCTGCCGCCGCCTACGGGCGGTTCGGCTTTGCGTCCGGCGCTGACGTTTCTGGCGTAGCGAATGAGTCCGTAAATCGACCAGGTGAGCCAGGCGGAAAAGAGAAGTCCGATGGCGGCGGAAGCGGCGAGCATCGTCAGGCCGCTTTGCCGCAGTCGTTGCTCGGTGCGCTGGACGTAGGGCGCGAGGGTCGCGGTGGGCTTGGCAAGCGAGAGCGCGCCGATGAGTTCGCCTTGCCAAAAGACCGGCGCGGCGACATACATGGAGGAGGTGGCGGGGTCGTCCGGGTCTTCTCGCGTGGTGCGCGCGCCGTATTCGCCGCGCAGGACTTTGGCGATGTCCTGCCAGCGTGAAAAATCGCTGCCCAGCGATTGACCTTCCGAATCAAACACGACCTGACCTTTTGTATCGGTAATGTAAACCCGAAAATCGACGCGCTCTTTTTTGATGTCGAAAATCTGGGCGTCGGGCGCGCGCCGCCGGGTGGCGCGCAGGGCGGCGGCGAAGTTGCCGCTGTTGATGCGATGATTCGCCAAATCGTCCGCCGCCAGTTCCGCCAGCATGTTGGCGGCGTCGACCAGGGTTTCTTCCGTCGCCTGACGCAGCCCCGGCTCGATTTCCTGCGTAACCGTGTCAAGCGCGAACCAGGCGGCAAGTCCCACCACCAGAAAATAACCGAGGAAAAGGCGGACGGAGATATTCACGGGGTGAAGTCACAAAACCGCGCTGTAACCCAGACCACGATGGGTCACGATGGGGTCGTGGTCGGGGAGCAGGGCGCGTAGCTTGCCGCGCAGGGTTTTGATGTGGGTATCCACGGTGCGTTCTTCCGTTTCTTCCGCGTCCTGCCAGACCTGCCGCATGAGCGCGGCGCGGGAATACACCCGCCCCGGATGTTCGAGCAGACAGGCGAGGAGCAGGTATTCGTAGCGGGTCAGATTGAGCCATTGCCCCCGACAGGCGATGCGACAGCCTTCGCGGTCAATCTGGAATCGGGCGGATTTTGCGGGGATGGACGCAGGCGCGGGTGTTGTATCGCCGTTACGCTGATTTCCGGCGCGGCGCAGAATGGCGCGTACCCGCGACGCGAGTTCGCGCGGGCTGAATGGCTTGGCGACGTAATCATCCGCGCCCAGTTCCAGCCCGACAATGCGGTCGACTTCCTCGGCGCGGGCAGTAAGAAAAATCACCGGCACATCCGAGTTGCGGCGCAACTGGCGACACACTTCAAAGCCGTTGATGTCCGGCAGCCCCACATCCAGAATCACCAGCGCATAGGCCTTGGCAGCCACACGCGCCACCGCCTCCTGCCCCAGTCCGCAGCGGTCGGTGGCATAGCCTTCGGCGGTCAGGGCGTAGGCAAGGGTGTCGGCAATCGCCGGTTCGTCATCAACAATCAGGATGTCCATCCGCGTATGATAGGTGTCCCTGCCTGCAAGCTCAAAGCAAATGTGTGGCGCGAGATGTGTTTGACAGGCGGCTTTCTTGTCTTTAGAATCACGCCTCTTTTGAATTTTGCAGGCAAGGATGCCGTCAATGAAAACTTTTTCCGCCAAACCGCATGAGGTGACGCGCGAGTGGTTTGTGGTGGATGCCACGGACAAGGTGCTCGGTCGTCTTGCCAGCGCCATCGCGCACCGTCTGCGCGGCAAGCATAAAGCCATCTACACGCCGCACGTGGATACCGGCGACTTTATCGTCGTCACCAACGTCGAAAAATTGCGCGTCACCGGCAACAAGGCCGAGGACAAGAAGTATTTCCGCCACACGGGTTTCCCCGGCGGTATTTACGAAACCAATTTCAAGAAAATGCAGCAACGTTTTCCCGGTCGCGCCTTGGAAAAGGCCGTCAAGGGGATGCTGCCCAAAGGCCCGCTGGGTTACGCCATGCTGAAAAAGCTGAAATGTTACGCTGGCACCCAACATCCGCACTCCGCCCAGCAGCCCAAGGCGCTGGAAATTTAAGGATTCGAGAACATGGCAGCAGTCAGCAACTATTATTATGGTACGGGTCGGCGCAAGAGCGCGGTGGCTCGTGTGTTCATGAAACGCGGTTCCGGCGCCATTGTGGTGAACGGCAAGCCGCTGGATGAATTTTTCTCCCGCGAAACGGGTCGCATGGTCGTGCGTCAGCCCTTGGCGCTGGTTAACCAGCTTGAAGGCTTTGACATCAAGGTCAACGTCATCGGCGGCGGCGAATCCGGTCAAGCCGGCGCTGTGCGTCACGGCATCACCCGCGCCCTGATTGAATTCGACGCCACCCTGAAACCCACGCTCTCCAACGCCGGTTTCGTCACCCGCGACGCGCGTGAAGTGGAACGGAAAAAAGTCGGTCTGCACAAAGCCCGCCGCAGGAAACAATTCTCCAAGCGTTAAGCGATTTTTTGCCGGCAGCAGGCTGGCGCAAAAAAAGCCGTCCGGTTTTCGTCGGGCGGCTTTTTTAATTTCCGGGCGTCGCAGGTTATCATGTCGCCTTTCCGGGGGGAGACAACATGCAAACAATCATGCAGCCGTGGAGGACGCCATGCATCGGTTGAAACGACTATGGCAAAAATTTGGCATTGGGGCAGAGCAGGTGACAGTCCATTCGCGCGCGACGTGGTACGCCTGTGTCGCCTTGGGCGCGGTGGGGGCGCTGGCGTGCGTCCTGCTGGCTTACGGCGTATGGCACAGCCTGCGTTCACCCGAAGAAGTGAACATGGAAAACCTGCGCGCGCGCCTCGAAGAACTGGAAGGTCAGGCGGCGCAGGATGATGGTGTGCTCGCCAGTAATCTGGACATCGCCCGTAGCGCGAACCGGCAACTTTCCAACGAATTGCGCCTGCTTTCTGATGAACAGGCGGTCTTGAAGGACGACCTCGCCTATTTTTTACGTCTGGTGCCGGTCGGCACGAGTGAAGGCGAACTGCGGCTGGACAGATTCATCGTGCGACCGGAAGTGGTAACAGTCGCCGGAGCGGGCGCCGCGCAGCGTTATCATTACAGCGTTTTGGTGGGCTATCACACCGGACGGCAAACCGGAGAATTCGTGGGTACCTTGAAATTCGTCCTCAGCGTTGAACAGGATGGCAAGGCACTGCAACGCGTCCTGCCCGTGGATGCGGAAATGATGGCGCTGCCGGAGTTTCAGGTCAGGACGCATCAGTGGGTACGCAAGGAAGGTGTGCTGGAAGTCGCGCCGAACGAAGTATTGAAAAAAGTGGAACTACGGCTCGTGCAGGCGAACCGCGCGCGCGCTGTGGCGAGCGTGACCTTTTAATCAGGAGATTTATTTATGTTTGCCAAGAAAAACACCAAAGGGGCAGCCACCCAGATCGACAGTCTGATTGGCAAAGGGACGAAAATCGAAGGCAATATCTTCTTCTCCGGCGGGTTGCGCGTGGATGGCGAAATCTGCGGCAAGGTCATCGCGGAATCCGCGCCCTCAACCCTGATGTTGAGCGAACACGGCGTGATCAACGGGCATGTGGAAGTGACCTATCTGGTGGTCAACGGCAGCATCAACGGGCCGGTGCGGGCGGCGGAATTTCTGGAATTGCAGTCCAAGGCGAGAGTCGCTGGCGACGTGGAATACGGCATGATTGAAATTCAGCAGGGCGCGGTGATTGAAGGGCGCTTGTTGAACCAGAAGGCGGATAACCTCAAAACGTCCGAAGATGGAGCGCGGAAGCTGGAAGTCGTCAAAGGGCAGAAACCGGAAGACAAAGAGCCGTTGGCGCAACTGGCGCTGGAATAGCGTCAATCTGGTCGCGGGCCGAGCGGAGATGACAAAAATTTTCGCCCCCGCCAGCCTTGACCTCACCGCAGCAAGACCACATAATTCCTGACCCTTTTTGTAGGAGTTCCCCATGAGCGAAACAGAGACCATTGCAACCCCCATTATTTTTACCGACAGCGCCGTAGGCAAGGTGCGCGAACTGATTGAAGAAGAAGGCAACCCCAACCTGAAACTGCGCGTGTTTGTGACCGGCGGCGGCTGCTCCGGCTTTCAGTATGGCTTCACCTTCGAAGAAGACACCAACGAGGACGACGAGCAGTTTGAAAAAGGGGGCGTCACCCTGCTGATTGACCCCATGAGCTATCAATATCTGGTCGGCGCTGAAATCGACTACACCGAAGGGCTGGAAGGCTCGCAATTCGTGATTCGCAACCCGAACGCCACATCCACCTGCGGCTGCGGTTCATCCTTCTCCGCCTGATTTTCGGATACGGGAAACAAAAAAGGCGACGCAGCGAGCGTCGCCTTTTTCATGTTCATGGACTCATTCAAAGCGAGCCACCGGCGAATCCTTCAACAGTTGCAGCAGCGCAAGCTGTTCCTGCGCCTTGTTCGCGAACAGTGTTTGCTGGCGCTTGTCCAGCGGCGGCGCGGTGGGCAGGTTGAGGGCGAGGGGATTGACCTGTGTACCCTTGATGCGGAATTCGTAATGCAGGTGCGGACCGGTCGCCCAACCCGTTTGACCGACATAGGCGATGGTGTCGCTCTGGCTCACGCGGTCGCCTTTTTTCAGCCCCGGCGCGAAGCGGGAAAGGTGGGCGTAGGCAGTCTGGTAATTGCCCGCGTGGGCGAGAATCACGATATTGCCGTAGCCGCCCTGCTTGCCAATGAATTGCACCACGCCGTCACTCGTGGCGCGTACCTGCGTGCCGGTCGGCGCGCCATAATCCACGCCCTTGTGCGCCCGCCAGGTTTTCAGGATGGGATGCAGGCGCAGCGAAAAGCCGGAAGTCACGCGGGAAAACGCCAGCGGCGAGCGCAAAAAGGCTTTTTTCAGGCTCTTGCCCTCGGCGTTGTAATAGCTCTGTCTGCCGTCGTCCTGCGTGTACAGAAAGGCTTGGTGCGTCTTGCCATTGTTGGTGAATTCGGCGGAAAGAATGCGCCCGGTGCGCGCGGCGCGACCGCCGTAATCCTGCATTTCATAGATGAGCGTAAAACGGTCGCCTTGACGCAGGTCGCGGTGAAAGTCGATTTCGCCGGAAAAAATTTCGGCCATCTGCACAGCGATGGCGTCGGGAATCCCCACGCTGTCGGTTGCGCCGAACAGCGAATAACGGATTTCGCCGGATTTCAACACCTGCCGGGTTTCGTATTGCAGCGTTTGCTCGCGGGCGGTGAACTGGGCTGCCTGCCCCTGAACATTCTGTTTGCGCTCGACCAGCGTCACGGTGTCGCCGCCGTTCATGGGAAAGTGCAGGCTGATGAGCGCGCCGTCGGCGCTGGTGCGGGCAGAAACCACACGCCCCGGCACCAGTTGCCGGTGCAAAGCCTGTGTTTCCGGCGCGACCAGCAGAAAACGTTGCGCCGCCTCATCCGCGATACCCAATCGCGCCAACAGGCGACCGAGGGTGTCGCCCCGATGGATACGCGCCTCGCGCAGATAAATGTCGTCGCCTTGGTCAAGCGGCGCGCTGGCGGTGAGGTGAAGCTGCTCGACGACTTCCGAAAAAGCTTCCGGCGGCAGCGTGGGCGGCGGTGTCACCGCGATGGCCGTGACGACCATGCCAAGCGTGGAAAGACCGGTAATCGCCGCCAGTTTCCAGCGTTGCTGCCAGATATGGTCGAAGAATTCGGGTGGGTAGTTTAGAATGCCGCGCTTCATCATGCTTGTGCCGCTGCTGACCGAAAGAGCTTGGAATTCTAACAAAAAGGCAGCGGGCGCGACTTGTAAAATGTTGAAAAATGGAGAAAAAATCAATGTCGGAACTTGAAGAAAGTCTGCGCCAGATCAAACGCGGCTGCGACGAACTGTTGGTCGAAAGTGAACTTGTCGAAAAACTCAAAGCTGGTCGCCCCCTGCGCGTCAAAGCGGGCTTCGACCCCACCGCGCCCGACCTGCATCTGGGTCACACCGTGCTCATCAACAAACTCAAGCACTTTCAGGACTTGGGGCATCAGGTCATTTTCCTGATTGGCGATTTCACCGGCATGATTGGCGACCCCAGCGGCAAAAACGTCACCCGCCCGCCCCTTTCCCGCGAGCAGGTGTTGGCAAACGCCGCGACCTACAAGGAACAGGTGTTCAAGATTCTCGACCCGGCGAAAACCGAAGTTGTCTTCAACTCCACATGGTTTGAAACGCTGGGCGCGTCCGGCATGATTCGCCTCGCCGCGCAACACACCGTCGCGCGGATGCTGGAGCGCGACGACTTCGCCAAACGCTACGGCAACGGACAACCCATCGCCATCCACGAATTCCTCTATCCGCTCTGTCAAGGCTATGACTCCGTGGCGCTGAACTCCGACGTGGAACTGGGCGGCACCGATCAGAAATTCAACCTTCTGGTCGGGCGCGAGTTGCAAAAACACTACGGACAAGCCCCGCAATGCGTGCTCACCGTGCCCCTGCTGGAAGGTCTGGACGGCGTGAACAAAATGTCCAAGTCGCTCGGCAACTACATCGGCATCTACGAGCCGCCGCAAGAAATTTTCGGCAAGCTGATGTCCATCTCTGACACCCTGATGTGGCGTTACTACGACCTGCTCTCGTTCAGAAGCGAAGCCGAAATCGCCGTTTTCAAACGCGAAGTCGAAGCCGGGAAAAATCCCCGCGACATCAAAGTGGCGCTGGCGCAGGAAATCGTCGCCCGCTTCCACAACAGGGCAGCCGCAGAAGCGGCGCTGGCAGATTTTGAAGCCCGTTTCCGCCAGGGCGCAATCCCCGATGAAATGCCGGAATTCACATTACACGCAGAAAACGCCAGCGGCTTGCCCATTCCACAAGCCCTGAAACAAGCAGGCTTGACCGCCAGCGCCTCCGAAGCCATTCGCATGATTGAACAAGGCGGCGTCAAGGCAGACGGCGAAAAAATCAGCGATAAAACCCTGCTGCTGCCCGCCGGAACCCAAGTCGTGCTGCAAGTCGGCAAGCGCAAGTTCGCGCGGGTAAAAATTGCCTGATTGGGCGCAAACCCAAAAACCTTTCTGAAAAGTGTTGACAGGTTTTTGCAAGTCTGTAGAATGCGCGGCTCTTCAACGGCGGCGGAGCCTGGCGGGGTCTGGTCAGGCGGGCGGGCTGGTTGGGGAATGCTCTTTAAAAAGTGGATAACCGATAAGGTGTGAGTGCTTCTGAAGTGTTTCTGACGCGAGAGTGTTGGGGATGCGGCTTGGCATTCATGCTGTAATAGAGGAATGCTTGCCTGGTTTTTGTTCTGTAGAGGGA
>JAITSU010000017.1 GCA_031287525.1 Zoogloeaceae bacterium
TAAAACCGGGGCGAGCCAGATGAGGCTCATGTAAAACGCGCTGCGAAATCCCGCGAATCCCGAAGAACGGATCAGAAGGGCCTGCGTGATGCCGGAGAAATACCAGAAAAACAGGCATAACCCGCCCAGCCCTGACCAGTCGATCGACGACATTTTTTGACATTCCGTGAACGCGATGCCGCGATTCTTGCCGCCAGCCCGTCAAGCGAATGTAAAGAAAGAATGAAAAAACCGTGAAAACGCGCTACCGGGGATGAAGCGCCCGATACGGGAAAAGTGATGAAATTGTCATGGTTGTCATTTCCGCCAGAATGCCGGCGTCAGTACGACCAACAGGGTAAAAATTTCCAGGCGTCCCAGGAGCATGGCGAAGGTGCAGACCCAGAGTTGAAAATCGTTCAGCGCGGAGTAATTCCCGGCGGGACCGACTTGCCCCAGACCGGGGCCGGTGTTGTTCAGGGAGGCGACGGCGGCGGAGAAGGCGGTGACGATTTCCAGACCGGAGAAACTCAAAATCAGGGTGAGCGTAACCAGACTGACCATGTAGATGAAGCTGAACGCCAGCACCGCGAAGAGCATGTTTTGCGGTACGGAGTGTCCGCCGAGTTTGACGGGATGCACGGCGTTCGGGTGCATGGCGCGCAGGAGTTCGCGGTACACCTGTTTGTAGAGCAGCACGGCGCGCATCATCTTGATGCCGCCGCCGGTCGAGCCGGAGCAGGAAACGAAACTGCATAAAAAGAGCATCCACAGGGGCGCGAAGAAAGGCCACAGGCTGTAATCGGCGTTGGTGAATCCGGCGGTGGTGGCGATGGAAATCAGGTTAAAGGCGGCGTAACGCAGGGTATGCGTGCTAGTGTCATAAATATGAAAACCCCACAGATAAAAGGTGATAAGCAGCACGCTGGCGACGAGCACGCCGATGAACCAGAGAATTTCCGGGTCGCGCAGGTAGGTGCGGACATCCCGACCGAGGACGGCGACGTAGTGGGTGGAAAAATTCATCCCGGCGATGAGCATGAACACGATGGCGATGCCTTCGACCAGCGGCGAATTCCAGTAGGCGAAACTCTGGTCGTGGGTGGAAAACCCGCCGAGGGAAACGGTGGAAAAGGCGTGGCAAACGGCGTCAAATCCGCTCATCCCCGCCCAGTAGTAGGCGAGGGCGCAAACCGAGGTGATGCCGACATAAATCAGCCACAAGCCTTTGGCGGTTTGGGCGATGCGCGGCGTGAGCTTGGTGTCTTTCATCGGGCTGGGCGTTTCCGCCTTGAACATTTGCCGACCGCCGATGCCCAGCATGGGCAGGATGGCGACGGCGAGCACAATCAAGCCCATGCCGCCCAGCCAGATGATGAGGTGTCGCCAGAGATTGATGGACGGCGGCAGGGCGTCGATTTGGAAAAGCGCCGTCGCGCCGGTGGCGGTCAGACCGGAAGCCGCCTCAAAATAGGCGCGGGTAAAATTGATGTCGAGTTGGGTGTAAAACGGGATGGCGGCGAACAGCGGCAGCGCCGACCACGCCAGCACAACGAGCAGAAAGCCGTCGCGCACATTGAGTTCGCGCTTGAAGCGGTAAGTGACGAGCCAGAGCGAGAGACCGCTGCACAGCGTGACGAAAAAGGCGAGGTCGTAGGCGGATTTCGCGCCGTCGTCGAGCAGATGGGCGGCGACGAGCGGCACGAGCAGGGTGAGCGAAAAGAGGATGAGCAGCAGCCCCAGAGCGCGCAAGACGGGAAAATAACGTTCCATGACGCAGGTTTATTCCGCCTAGAAAAAGTGGAAGCCGACCTGAAAAAGCTGTTCGACTTTTTTCACCAGCTTTTTTTGGGCGCAGAAGACAATCACATGGTCACCGGGTTGGATAACGGAGTCGGGATGCGCGATTTCGACGCGCCCCATGCGGCGGTCGACCGTGCCATCGTCGCGCACTTCGATGGGCGTGACGCACTCGAAATCGCGCACCATCGCGGCGACGATGACGCCCTTCGGCCAGGCGATGTCGCCAATTTTGCGCCCCACCACCTTGGAACTGCTCATGTCGCCATGCGCCACCAGTTCCAGCGCCTCCGCCGCGCCGCGCCGCAGGGAATGCACGGCGACGACATCGCCCTTCCGCACACGGGCGAGCAACGCGCCGATGGAAACGTGGGCGGGTGAGATGCCGATGTCAATGGGGCCGCCCTGCATCATGTCGGCGTAAGCGCCGCGATTGATGAGCGCGATGACCCGGTTGCAACCCATGCGTTTGGCAAGCGACGCCGCCATGATGTTATTTTCGTCGTCGTTGGTGATGGCGAGGAACAAATCCATTTCCGCGATATTTTCCTGTTCGAGCAGGTCTTCGTCGGTGGCGTTTCCGCACAACACCAGCGTGTCCTTGAGTTCCCCGGCGATGTAATCGGCGCGGTTTTTGCCCTGTTCAATGAGCTTGACCTCGTAGCGGTTTTCCAGCGTGGCGGCGATTTTCAGCCCGATATTGCCGCCGCCCGCAATCATGACGCGACGCACCGGCGCTTCGTGCTGCCGCGCTTCGCTCATCACCGGACGCAAATGCTCGGCGGCGGCGAGGATGAACACTTCATCATCGGGTTGCAGACGCACATCGCCGCCGGGGATGATGGCTTTGTCATGGCGAAAAATGGCGACGATGCGGGCGTCCATGCCCAAAGGCAGATGGCTGGCCATCTCTTTCAAAGGCTTGTCGACCAGGCGACCGCCCGCGCGGGCGCGTACCGCCACCAGCGACACCCGCCCGCCCGCAAAATCGAGCACTTGCAGGGCTTCGGGAAACTCAATCAGGCGAACGACATAATCGGTGATGATTTGTTCCGGGCAGATGGCGAAATCCACCGCGAAATTTTCCGGCGCGAGCAGCCGCTTATCCTCAAGAAAATCCCGCGAACGCAGACGGGCGACGCGAGTCGGCACATTGAAAATGCTCTGCGCGATTTTGCAGGCCACCAGATTGGTCTGGTCGCTCTGGGTGAGCGCGATGATCAGGTCAGCGTCCTCCGCCCCCGCGCTTTTCAGCACAGAAGGAGAGGCGGCATTGCCGACCACCGCGCGTAAATCAAGCTTGTCCTGCAACGCCGCCAGCGATTCGGCGTTATAGTCGATCATGGTGATGTCGTTTTCCTCCGACACCAGACTCTCCGCCACGCTCGCGCCGACCTGCCCTGCCCCAAGAATGATGATTTTCATGCCGGGATTCTTGCCGTTGAAAAAAGCTGATTATACGGGAGGCGGGAGACGATGATTTTTTTACTACGCCGCAACCGGCGCAATCGCGCCCTGATTTCACCATGCCATCAAAAAATTTCTTGCCTTGTGGCATTGATGGTCATACCATGCCCGGAGTTCTTCAAAAGGAGCTTCACATGACAACTGGCATCATAATTTTTCTGGGCATCCTGACCGTTGTTTTTATTTACGGCGTCATGCTCTACAACGGGTTGGTCACGCTCAAACACAACGTAGCCAAGGCATGGGCCAACATCGACGTTCTGCTCAAGCAGCGGCACGACGAACTGCCCAAACTCGTCGAGGTTTGCAAACAGTACAAGGAATTTGAACAGACGACCTTGCGGCGCGTGATTGAGGCGCGTTCCCAGGTGCAATCGGCGCGCGAGACGCAGAACATCGGCGCGCTCGGCAAAGCGGAAGGCGCGCTACGCATGGGTTTGGGTCAGTTGTTCGCCCTCGCCGAGGCTTACCCGGAACTCAAGGCCAACGAGAATTTCATGCAGCTTCAGCAGCGCATCAGTACGCTGGAGGACGGCATCTCCGACCGGCGGGAACTGTACAACGAAGCGGTCAATATCAACAACGTGCGTATCGAGCAGTTCCCCGAAGCCACCATCGCCCGGCTGTTCCATTTCGACGCCAAGCCGTTGCTCAAATTCTCCACGGCGGAAAAAGCCGACATTGATATGAAGCAACTTTTCGGCGATCCGCCGCAAACTTCGGCATGAAAGACCAACACCCGGAAGAGAAGGAGTTTTGGGTGCGCCTTGCTATTATGGGGCAGGTCGGGCTTCTTTCTGTCGTCATGATGTCAGTATATGAACATCCCCACAGACCTGGAGACATCCCCATGTTGGTGATGCTGGCGCTCTCCGCTCTGTTCGGCTGGATGTTCATGATGCGGCGGCGGCGCGACGAGATCACGAATACGCCCACTTCGCGCATCGCCTCCGCCGCGCAGGGCTACGTGAAACTCATCGGCGTTGGTCGTCCCGACGAATTGCCGTTGTTTTCCCGCCGAACAAAGCAGCCTTGCCTGTGGTATCGCTACCGGCAGATAAATATGGAGATGGAGGGGGGGGAGGGGGAGAAAGATGTAAGCAATGCTTCGTTCATCATCGACGACGGTAGCGGGTGTTGCGTGGTCGACGTGGAAGGCGCCGAAATCATGACCCGGCACAAGAAAACCTGGTATGCGGAAGGTTTCCTGCATACCGAATGGACGTTATTGAGCGGGGACACCCTTTATGCGTTTGGCGAATTCAGGACGTTTGGCGGCGGATCGGTCGACCTGGACGCGCGGCGCGATATGGGCGAACTGCTGACCGAATGGAAGAAGGACAAAAAAGGACTGCTTGAGCGCTTTGATCTCGACAAAAACGGCGAAATCAGCGAAACAGAATGGGGGCTGGCGCGTCAGGCCGCGCGCCGCGAAGTTTCCAAAATGCACACCGAGGCGCGTAGCGCACCCGATGTCCATACATTGAGACGCCCAAGCGACGGTCGCCGCTACCTGATTTCGAATTTCGATCCGAAGTGGCGCGCCCGCCGTTACCTGCTGTGGGCGCTCTTTCAGCTGGTCGTCTTCCTCAGCGCGCTGGGGACAATTCCCTTTGCTTTATAGCTTATGGCGGCATTTTCAGGAAAATCCACGTGGGCATGATTTCCTCTCTCCGAAAGAAATACGCTCAGTTCATTACTTCGGGCGCGCTGCTTGTGCTCCTCGTTATCGGCGCGGGATCGAAATCGCCCAAAGGCTGGCTTGTTTGCCTGGCGCTGATGGCGCTCATCAGCCTGTTCGCCTGGGTGTCGACGATGCGGCGGCGGCGCGCGATCACGGATATGCCGACTTCGCGCATCGCCTCCGCCGCGCAGGGTTACGTGGAACTCATCGGCGTGGGACGACCACCCGGCGGGTTGCCGCTGCTTTCCCGCCGGACGAAGCAGCCTTGCCTGTGGTATCGCTACCTGGTGATGCAAAAAAGCGGCAAGTATTGGACGGTCGTGGAAGACGATGAAAGCGATACCTCGTTCATCGTCGACGACGGTAGCGGGTGTTGTATGGTCGACACGGAAGGCGCGGAAATCACGACCCGGCACACGGAAACCTGGCGGGAAGGAAACCGCAGCTATACCGAATGGAAGTTGTTGAGTGGTGACACCATTTATGCGCTTGGCGAATTCAGGACGTTTGGCGGCGGCACGGTCGACCTGGACGCGCGGCGCGATATGGGCGAACTGCTGACCGAATGGAAGCAGGACAAAAAAGGACTGCTTGAGCGCTTCGACCTCGACAAGAACGGCGAAATCAACGAAACAGAATGGAGGCTGGCGCGTCAGGCCGCGCGCCGCGAAGTCTCCAAAATGCACACCGAGGCGCGTAACGTATCCGATGTCCATACATTGAGACGCCCAAGCGACAGACGCCATTACCTGATTTCAAACATCGACCCGAAGCGACTCGCCCGCCGTTACCTGCTGTGGTCGTTCTTTCACCTGACCTGCTTCCTCTCCGTGCTGGGAGCGATTCCCTATGTTTTACATCAGCAGACCAAGCACGAGGCGATAAAGGTGGAAAGGGAGGCGGAATTGCAAAGGCGCGTACAAAAGCTCAACGAGATAGTCGAAAAATATCAATTGCCTTCATCTCCGCCTTGAAATGTGGCGCTGATGGAAGCCAAGATGTACATCCAGTGGTGTACATTACCCGTTGGACGTTTTATAGTACATCTGTGTACATACAGACAGCGCGGGATGTTCTCATGCAAACCACTAAAGTTTTCCGCAACGGTCATTCGCAAGCGGTAAGAATTCCGGCGGAGCTGGCTTACGGGCGCACGGACATGACGCTGGAAATCGAGCGCGTCGGGGATGAATTACGAATCCGTCCGGCGCGGCGTTCGCTTTCCGGCTTGATGGAACGATTCGCCCGTTTTTCGTCGGACTTCATGCCAGAAGGCAGGGGCGAGCAGGCGCAAGAGGAAAGGGATACGCTCTGATGCCCCGCTATATGCTTGATACCAACATGTGCGTTTATCTGATGAAGCATCAGCCCGAATCTGTTGCCCGGCGCTTTGCCCAATGCTATGTCGGTGATGTGGTCATTTCCGCGATTACCTGTGCCGAACTGGAATTCGGCGTACTGGTCTGCGCCAACCCTGAACGGGAACGCCAAAATCTTGACGCGCTTGTTGAAATGATAGAAGTGCTGCCCTTCGACAATCAGGCAGCGCGTTCTTATGGTCAGGTACGCAAGGCGACACGGGAACGAAAATCAGACCATCTGGATAAACTGATTGCCGCGCACGCCATCGCGTCAGAGGCAATACTCGTGACCAACAATGAGCGCGATTTTGCCCATTATTCGGGATTAGTCGTTGAAAACTGGCTGAATTCGGACGATCACTAGTCACGGCAAACGCAAAGTAAACACATTTTCCCCACCCGCCGAAACCACATCCAGAATGTTTTTGTCATGGCAAGCCCGTCTTGCTGACCCTCTCCCCTTATGGGCGTACACCGTGGATAAGGGGATATTTCGTAGGGGCAGGTTTCAAACCTGCCCGCAGTGGTATCGTCGGAGCGCAGGGCGGGTTTGAAACCCGCCCCTACAAGGGGCGAGGGGAGAAAATCAAAGTGGCATTCATGGTTCACGGCAAACGCAAAGTAAACACATTCTCTCCACCCGCCGAAACTACATCCAGCGTCCCGCCGTGGGCGGCGGCGATGGAACGGGCGATGGCAAGCCCTAACCCTGTCCCGCTGCTTTTCCCATCTTCCCGCGCCCGCGATGCGTCGGCGCGGTAGAAGCGTTCAAAAATGCGGGTCTGCTGTTCCGGCGGAATCGGGTCGCCGGGGTTTTTGACGGCGATGCTAGTCGCGTTTGCGCCCGTCGTCAGGCGGATGCGAATCTGTCCGTCGGGGGCAGTGTGGCGGATGGCGTTGGAAATCAGGTTGCCCAGCGCGCGGCGCAGCATGGCGGCGTCGCCGGTGACATGCGCCTCGCCTTCCACCGTCAGCCCGACTCTTTTTTCTTCGGCAAGAATGCCGTAAAACTCGCAGAGGTCGGCGAGCAGACGGGCGAGGTCGACGGATTCGCGGGAAAAGAGCATCAACCCGTTTTCCGCCTGGGCGAGATAGAGCATGTCGCCAATCATGGCGGAGAGGCGCTCGTATTCTTCAAGGCTGGAATACAAAACCTCGCGATAGGCGTCCACGCTGCGCGTCTGCAACAACGCCACCTGCGTTTGGGTGGAGAGGGCGGTCAGCGGCGTGCGTAACTCGTGGGCGATGTCCGAAGCGAAATCGGAGAGGCGGGCAAAAGCGTCTTCCAGCCTGTCCAGCATGGCGTTCAGGTCGCGCCCCAGCGGTTGCAATTCCACCGGCAGGGTTGCCGTCGCAAGACGCTCGTGCAGACGCTCGCCGGAAACCCGCCGCGCCAGCGTCGCCATCGCGTCCAGAGGCGACAACGCGCGACGGGCAGCCAGCGTCGCGCAAAGGACATTCGCCAACGCCGCCAACGCCAACGCCCAGACAAGCGAGCGCATGAAATCGTCGATGAAGGATTGATGATGCGCCACGCTCATGACAATGGCGACTTTCACCAACGTGCCGTCTTGAAGCCGCGCCAGCGCGTAGAGGGCGCGAATCTGGTCGCTTGTCGAACTGGCGTTTGCCGCGTGTCCGGCATGTTCGACATGTCCGGCGGGCGCGGGCGCGCCGCGCTCGCCCGACAACGCCGGAGGAAAATCGTCGTCCACTGCGGTAGGTTCCGTCTGCAACAACCAGCGCGGCGGCAAGCTGGCGCTGGCGAAAATCACCCGATTCTCCGCGTCGAACAGGCTCAAACTTTGCTGCGGAACGGCGGCAAGCTGGGGCGCGATATGGGGCGCAATACGGTCAAGGTCGGCGACGGGCGTCGCGCTCAAGGCACGCCGGACGAGCCTTAGCGTATCGCGCAACTCTCTGGCATCCTGTTCCAGAAAATGCCCTTCCACTGCCTGCCGCAAAAACAGCCCCAGCCCCAACAGAATCAGGGTGGAAAGCAGCGCAAACAACAACGCCAGCCGCAGGGCGAGGGAACGGCGGTTCAGCAGAAAGAGGGGGCGCTTATCCGTCATAGTGATACCGGCAGGCAATCACGACCAAATCATTTCCATCCACGCAATAGACAAGGCGATGGGTGTCGTCAATACGGCGCGACCAGAAACCGGACAGGTTTTCTTTCAAAGGTTCGGGCTTGCCGATGCCATCAAAGGGCGCGCGCAGACAATCACGCAGCACACCGTTAATGCGTTTCAATGTTTTGCGGTCTTGTCCTTGCCAGTATTGGTAGTCTTCCCAGGCAGCGAGCGTCCAGACGATGCGGCTAGACATCCGCCAACTCCCGCACCTTGACCTTGCCCTTGCGATATTGCTCGATGGAACGCGCCAGATGCGCCGCGTTAGCGGGCGATTTCAGCAAATGCACGGTTTCCATGAGGCTGTTGAATGTGTCAAGCGACATTACAACAGCATCAGAAGCGTCGCGGCGGGTGATAACTGTGTAATCGGCATCATCGCTCACCTGATCGATGATGGCTTTGAAGCTGCTGCGGGCTTCCGAGAAATTAACCACACGCATGATGCTCTACCTGTTCAAAATATGGTACAAGTCTAGTCGAGCCGACTGGCGAACGCAAGCCATGCAATCTGCGCTGGCGTTTCCTTCTCCCCTTGTGGGAGAAAGTGCACCGCAGGGGCGAAAGAGGGAGATTCGGGCGCACGTGATTCGATGTCGACCTACCCAAATCCGGATTTTGACGCCATGATGCAAAGATTCATTCCCTTTCCGGCGCGCCATGCTGAAAATCCTGAAACGTTGGTTTGTCCGCAAACCCGACCCCAAACGTGCACTGTCCGCCATTCCTGCCGAATTATGGCGCGAAGTTGAGGCGGGGTTGCCGTTTCTGGATTACCTGCCCGCTGCCCTGCGTCCGCGTTTGCGGGCGTTGGCGGTGGAATTTCTGGCGGCAAAGGAATTTTACGGCGCGCGTGGCTTTTGCCTCACCGACAAAATCATGCTGACCATTGCGCTTGAAGCCTGTCTGCCCATCCTCAAACGGGGGTTGGCGGCATATCGGGGCTGGGTGGGGGTGGTGGTCTATGCCGGTGAATTTGTTGTGCCGCGCAGCGACATGGACGAGGACGGCGTGGTGCACGAATACGACGATGTAATCGTCGGCGAAGCCTGGGCAGACGGGCCGGTGCTGCTGTCGTGGTTCGATGACGCGCCAGCGGGCATGAACGTGGTGATTCACGAATTCGCCCACAAACTCGACATGGCGGGCGGCGGCGATGCCGATGGTCTGCCGCCCCTGCCCGCCCACATGTCCGCGCGGCAATGGAAGCGCGTATTCACCGCCGCCTACGACACCCTCCGCGCGCAGGTCGATGCCGATGAAGAAACCGCGATTGACCCCTACGCCGCCGAAGACCCTGCCGAATTCTTCGCCGTGGCGACCGAGGCGTTTTTTGAAACGCCCCGCGAGTTGCGAGCGGCGTTTCCGGCGGTGTATGAGCAGCTTGTGATGTTGTATGGGGTGGAATTGTGCGGGGAAGGGTGATGGAGGCAGGATGGGTAGGGGCGGTTCGCGAACCGCCCCTACGACCGATGAGCTTGTATGTCCTTGAATTATCCGGCGATGTTCATTCGTCATCCGATACAGGATACGTCGATATTTCCAAACCTAGCCCAAGTTCAGCCAGACGCTCACAAGATTTGAAGCGGATTGTACAGTTAATCGTAGTGTAAAAAATAGCGACTCTCAATACGCTTTTATGCCGTCTGATAATTTCTTTTAATGAATGCAGCGAATTCAAAAATTCGTCTACGACATCAGATGGATTGTTTAATGAACTTTGTCCCGTAGAAATGACAATGCCCCAACCTTGGGCAGAGCGATTTTCAGCGGACATGCCGTATGGGAGAATGCGCCGGATTTCTTTCAGTTCGGCTACTGTTGCGTCCATCAAGGCTAATTCTATTTCTACTTGCATGGTTCATCCTCATCCGCCCCTTCCAACACATACCCCATTCCGCGCACGGTACGAATCAGGCGAGGCGTGAAGGCTTCGTCCATCTTGGCGCGCAGGCGGCGGACGGCGACTTCGATGACGTTGGTGTCGCTGTCGAAATTCATGTCCCAGACGGTTGAGGCAATCAGCGAGCGCGGCAGCACTTCGCCCTGGCGACGCATGAAAAATTCGAGCAGGGCGAATTCCTTGGCGGTGAGGTCGATTTTTTGTCCGGCGCGGGTGACGCGGCGACGCAGCAAATCCAGTTCGAGGTCAGCCACGACGAGCAGGTTCGCTGCGCTTTGCGTTTCCGCCTTCGCCTCGCCGCGCTTGCCGCGTCGCAGGAGCGTGCGTACCCGCGCCAGCAGTTCCGCGAAGGCGAAGGGCTTGACCAGATAATCGTCCGCCCCCAGTTCCAGCCCGCGCACGCGGTCTTCGATCTGGTCGCGGGCGGTGAGAAATAACACGGGCATATCCTTGCCCGCGTCGCGCAGGGTTTTCAAAATCTGCCAGCCATCTAACCCCGGCAGCATCACGTCCAGAATCATGAGGTCAATGACCTCGGTCAGCGCCAGATGCAAGCCATCCGGCCCGTTACGCGCCAACTCCGCGCCAAATCCGGCTTCCTGCAAGCCTTGACGCAGATAATTCCCCGTCTTGGGGTCGTCTTCGATAATCAGGATTCGCATGGGTGTTTCCTTGTAGGTCATTGGGTGGAAGCCTGCATCAAAGCGCGTGTTGCCGCAAGTCTGTTGGTGGGGCGGGATCGAAGAAACCGCCGGACACTACATCCGGCGCGTTCTTCGATCCCGCCCCAGACTGTTGACAAACCTCCGAAGTCGCTTTCTGGGAACGCCGACGGCAACAAAGGCACGTCGGCGGTACGCCGACTTTGAGCGCAGATTGCCGCACAAACACCGCTGCCAGCG
>JAITSU010000007.1 GCA_031287525.1 Zoogloeaceae bacterium
GGCGCGGGGGGTGGGGGTTGTTTTTGCGGGGGGGGTTGATGGGGGGGGTGGCTGGTTGGGGGGGTTCCCCCGACCGCCCCACGCCGGTTAAATCAACAGGAAAAGGACAACTCACATGCAAACCATAAAAACCATCTTCACGGGTATTTTTCTGCTGCTCATCTTTTTCAGCCAATCCGCATGGGCAGAAAATAATCCAGACCGCTGCAATGACCGTATTATGAAGACGGTTGGAAAGCACTTCAATGTTGACCTTTTCTCCGAATCCGAACGGATGAATCATTATGGAGAACTTGTTGAGGGAGTCTGTAAGCAGTCACCCCAAAACCAGCAATGGATAATTTCTGCTTTTGCCTATGGAGAAGGCTTTGATGACACTGTAAAGCTCCTGTTGCTATCCGTGGTAGATGTTTCAAGGAATCGTATCATTGCGTCTTACAAGGGAGAAGTTGAAAAGTTTGGTCTAAGGCGTGACTCACTAAGAATTGATACCGGTCGATATAATCTGTCAAAAACCACCAGAGCCTTCGGAGTCCGGCTAGTAGGAACAAATGTGGATTCGTGTGGTCATGAAGGAGGTTATGACCACGTGATGACGCTTTTTGTCATGGAGGGAAAGGCGCTCAAACCAGTTCTTTCACAAGTAATGAAGCGTTGGTATATCTTTGGCGACAGATGCGGTAGGGCAGAAGAAATTACGCAAGTTGATATTGATGTCTCTATTTCTGTTGAGCCGACTTCAACCAAAGGTTTTGCGGATTTAAGGCTTGTTGCAAGAAGCGATAACAAAAAATCCGTCAGCGCCATCGTCAAATACAATGGTAAAAACTATGACATGACACTGTGGGAAGAGGCGTTTTATAGTGTGGATTGGTGGTAAAAACAAAACGCGCGATTTTTCTTATGGCACATGTGACCTGGCAGGGCAGTAGATTGGAAAAGCGAAGCGCCTTCCACCATTCAGCCGATGCGCTCGTACAACTGCCCAATGTCGGGTTGCGCTACGCTTACCCAACCTGCACATTACGCGCTTGTTGATTGACTACTGCTTTCCATCGCAGCGACGAAGAAATACTCCGGGCTTGCGGATTGACATTATACGCAAAATCAATTATGCTATAGTCAGGATATGAAAGGAGAACGACATGAAAGAGATCTCAAGGGAACAACTGGCGCGGTTTGAAAACGCGCAAGAGACGCTTGGCATGATGATTGCCATACGAACGGGCTGGATTACCGGAGAAAGAAGAAAGGAAAATCCAGACTTGAGCAAGATTACACACTGGCAATCTGAACGGCAGAAATACGAGATTATGGAAGATGCTCTGAGACCAAGCAATGAAGTAGAAATTAAGCGGGTTCTTGCAGAATACAACCCACAAGTTCGTGCAGCTTTTGAGCAACCTGTCGAAGAACATAGCCATGCCGCAGCAGCCTGAAATAGACGAGTTTGAACAGAATTACAAAGAATATGAAGAGGCATATCTGCCCCGTAGTTCGGCTCAAAAACATCCTGTTGCCATCATTACAGGTGGGCAACCTGGTTCCGGCAAATCAGGACTAACCGCCTCGGCAAAAGATGATCTACACGATAAAGGCGGCTATGTGCTGGTAGATGCGGACAAGTTGCGTGAACGCCACCCAAACTACACAAGTTTGATGGAGTCAAACGACAAATTGGCGGCGAATATTACGCACCCCGTCGCATCCGCATGGTCAAGGCGTTTAACCGAGGTCGGAATAGATGGACGACGAAATCTGATTATCGACCAGACATCCCGTGACCCAGAAGCCCTCAGCAAGCGGACGGAACAGTTGCGTCAAGCAGGCTATCGCGTTGAGTTGCGCGTAAAGGCTGTTAACCCATTACAAAGTGAGCAGTTCATCCGCTTGCGGTATGAAGATAAGAAAGTTGAAAAAGGTATTGGCAGGTATACCCCGCAAGAAAATCACGACACAACTTTCGAGGGCATTCCGAATTCCATAGAACGCATCGAACAGGAGCGGGCTGTTGATCGAGTGGTGATTTACGATGTTAACGACAGGCAAATCTACGAGAACCGGCTGATAAACGGGAAATGGGAGCACAAACCCGCAGGCAGGGAGGCACTGGAAGCAGAGAGAAGCCGTCCGTTTAACGCGATTGAACGTCAGAAGTTCACGCAAATCTACGAGAAGATCATCGGTCTCATGGAAAAACGGCGTGCGCCCACGGCTGAAATCAGCAGCGTAAAAGCAAGGTGGCAGGAAGCCGAAAAACAACTGGAACGCCTAACAATCCAGCAAGCGTAGGGTGGAAAAGCGCAGCGCCTTCCACTATTCAGCCGATGCGCTCGCATAACTGCCCAATGTCAGGTTGCGCTACGCTTACCCAACACGTTCGCGCTTGTTGATTCGCCGCTCCTCATTGCCAGCGACAAGGGAATATTCGGGGCTTGCGGATTGACGCTGACGCGCATTTTTGCTGGCTCGATGATTAAATCCATGTCTTCCATCGGGATTGCGCCAAGGATGACCTGATTGCCCAATACCAAAGCGCCGGTCACGCATTTCCGGTTCAGCAATTCGATGCGGACGGGGTAGACGTAGCGAACTTGCAACCGTTTGCCATCCGCTAAAATCACTTCCCGCGTTTCGCAGTCTTCCAGTTGTAACTGTATGGCAACGTGTTCAGGGATGCAGAGATGCAATGCGCCGGTATCGACCAGCGCGTTGGCGTCGATTTCTTCCAGATTTTTTTTGCTGGCGTTCGCTAATCGCAGGTCGACGTCAGTAATGCCCATGATGCGCTCCTGAGGCTTGACAGGGTGAAGTCTGGCACGTTGTCTTGTTGCCGGATGTGGCTTGGCGGTGAATGGAAACGGACGGTTCACGAACTGCCTGTTTCGCCCTGTTCCGCCCCCTGCCTTTCCCACATCTGCGCGTAAACCCCGCCTTGTGCCAGCAATTCGGGATGTGTGCCGCGTTCGATGACGCGGCCTTCTTCCATGACCAGAATTTCGTCAGCGTGCATGATGGTGGAGAGGCGGTGGGCGATGACGAGGGTGGTGCGACCCTGGGCGGCGGCGTTCAGTTGGTGTTGAATGGCTTGTTCGGTGCGGGAGTCAAGCGCGGAGGTGGCTTCGTCGAAGACCAGAATGGAGGGGTTTTTCAAGAGGGCGCGGGCGATGGCGACGCGCTGTTTTTCGCCGCCGGAGAGTTTTAATCCGCGTTCGCCCACGCGGGTGTCGTAGCCAGCGGGCAGGTGGGCGATGAAGGCGTCGAGTTGGGCGGCGCGGGCGGCGGCGAGCACTTCTTCCTGACTGGCGTCGGGGCGTCCGTAGCGAATGTTGTAGTAGAGGGTATCGTTGAACAGCACGGTGTCTTGCGGCACGATGCCGATGGCGGCGCGCAGGCTGGATTGGGTGAGGGCGCGGATGTCGGTGCCGTTAATCGTGACCCTGCCGCTGCTCACGTCGTAGAAACGGAACAGCAGACGCGCCAGCGTGGATTTGCCCGCGCCGGAGCGTCCGACCACGGCGACGGTGCGACCGGCGGGGATGGTGAAGTCGACGCCGCGCAGAATGGCGCGTTCGGGGTCGTAGGCGAAATGGACGTTGGCGAAATGAATGCTTTGCGCGTCGCCTGCGCTGCCGGTTAATGCGCTGGCGTCCGGCGCGTCGGCGATTTCCTTGCCGGTGGCGAGCAGATTGAACATGCGTTCGATGTCGGTCATCGCCTGACGGATTTCCCGATACACCACGCCCAGAAAATTCAGCGGCATGTAAAGCTGCATCAGAAAGGCATTGACCAGGACCAGATCGCCGACTGTCATCCAGCCTTCGGCAACGCCCTGGGTCGCCTGCCACATCATCAGGGTGAGTCCGGTCACGACGATGATTTGCTGCCCCAGGTTCAGGAAAGAGAGCGAAATCTGGCTTTTGGTGGCGGCGGCTGCCCAGCGTTCCATGTCTTCGTCGTAACGTCGGGCTTCAAAGTTTTCGTTGTTGAAATACTTGACCGTTTCGTAGTTGATGAGGCTGTCAATGGCGCGGGTGTTGGCGGCGGAGTCGGTTTCGTTGACCCGTCTGCGGATGTCGATGCGCCACTGGCTGACGGCAATGGTGAAGATGACATAGAGCAGGAGCGAGGCGAAGGTAATCAGCGCGAACACGGGCGGGTAGCGCAGGGCGAGGATGCCCATGACTAGCCCGATTTCAATCAGGGTGGGGAGTATCGAATAGAGGGTGTAGTTGATAAGGGTGGAGATGGCGTGCGTGCCGCGCTCAATGTCGCGCGAGATGCCGCCGGTCTGACGTTCGAGGTGAAAGCGCAGCGACAAGGCGTGCAGATGCCCGAAGACTTCCAGCGCCAGCGTGCGGATGGTTTGTTGCGTGACGCGAGCGAAAATGATTTCCCGCAATTCGGTGCACAAAGAAGCGGTAAAGCGCAGCAGACCGTAGAGCAGCACCAGCGTCAGCGGCAGGGTGAGCACCCGTTGCGCGGGGTCAAGCGCGTCGATGATGTCCTTGAACGTGAGCGGCACGCCCACGGTTGCCAGCTTCGCCCCGATGAGACAGAGCAGCGCGGCGACCACCCGCAGACGGTAGACCCAGAGATAGCGAAAAAGCTTGGATAGCATTGAACATCCATTGACAGCGCATACCGGCGGACAGTATACGTAACAAACCCGCGACCCGATACGCGGGAAATTGAATCAACCATTCTAATCCCCCAAGGAGAAACCTCATGATTGACGAACCCGTACAACTACCGCAAAAACAACCCGCCCTGCGTCTGGTGCCCATGCCGGGCGATGAAAACATGTTTGGCGATATTTTCGGCGGCTGGCTGATGTCGCAGGTCGATATTGCCGGTGGTGTCGAGGCGATGCGCTATGCGCGCGGGCGCATGGCGACGGTGGCCGTGAATTCCTTTCATTTCCAGCAGCCGGTTTCTTCCGGCGATGTGGTGAGTTTTTATGCCGATATAATCAAGGTGGGCAAGACTTCCGTGACCGTGGCTGTGCGGGTTTTCGCTGAACGACACCCGCATGATCCGGTGACGGTCAAGGTAACGGAAGCCATACTGACCTATGTGGCGCTGGACGACGCGGGACGGAAACGCGACTTGCCCCCGAAAAATGCGTAGAATCTTGGAATCTTTGTCTTTGCCTGACCATTCATTTGCCAAATAACATGAAAAAAACCGCTTCTGTTTTCGCCACCGCGCTTGCCGTTGCCGCTGTTTTCGCCATGCCCGCCAGCGCGGGCGGTTTTCAATCGGTCGAACAAAATGCCAGCGGTCTGGGCGTTTCCTACGCGGGCGCCGCCGCCGTCGCGGATAACGCCAGCACGGTTTATTACAATCCCGCCGGTCTTACGCGGCTTCCGGGCGCGCAAGTTTCCATAGGCTTGGTTGGCGCGCTGCAACGCTACGAGTTTGATAACGACGGCAGCATGGGGCTGACGGGCGGCGACGGTGGGCAAGCCGGACAATGGCGCAGTCTGCCCAACGCCTATTTTTCATGGGCGGCGCATCCCGATTTCTCGTTGGGTCTGGGCGTTTCCTCGCCGTACAGCCTTGATCTGGATTATGACAATGACTGGCTGGGGCGTGGCGTCGGCACACAGGCGCGCGTCACCAGCGTGAATATCAATCCCGCCGTCGCCTATCGCCTCTCCGACAAGGTTTCGCTGGGCTTCGGGCTGGACTATCAAACCCTCAAACTGAAAACCGCGTTCACCGGCGCGAGCGATTCCGGTTCGGATAGCGACCTGGGCTGGAACGCGGGCGCGCTCTTTACCCTGTCGCCCGCCATGCGCGTGGGCGTCGCTTATCGTTCCGGCATGAAATTCAAGCTGGACGCCCGTTCGCCGACCTTGGGCGCATTCCCCGGCGTTGACCGGCATGGGCGTCTTGAAACGCCGGGCACTTTTTCGCTTTCCGTCTGGCAGCAGGTTTCCGACAAGTGGGAAGCGATGGGCGACGTTTCCTACACCCGCTGGAAAAGCCTGGACGATTACGACCACGATAGCTGGCGGCTCTCCTGGGGCGCGGCGTACACCTGTAACGAACGCTGGAAATCGAAATTCGGTCTTGCCTATGACCGTTCGCCCACGCGGACTTCCGGGCGCAGTGTGTTGCTGCCTGACGCGCACCGCCTCTGGTTCTCGCTGGGCGGGCAATATCGTTTCAGCCAATACGCCGCGCTGGATTTTGGCTACGCCTACCAGTGGGTCAAAGCGCCGCGCTTAAATAACGCGCAGGGCGGCGGCTTGCGTCTGCGTGGCGATTACGACGCCAGCGGTCACATCATCGGGGTGCAGTACACCCAGGGCTTCTGATTCCTGAATACGGGAATCGGCAAGCGGAAAAGACAAGGTGACGCGATGAATCTTCTGGGCTGGCGGGAAATTTTGCTCACCCTGATTCTGCTGATCGTCATCTATATGGTCTGGCTGGTTTGGCGTATGCGCCGCATCGGTCGGCAGACGCCCACGCCGCGTCCGCGCCGCGACGAACCGCGCGTCAGCCTGAACGAGCCATCCATTTTTTCAGAGCGGAATACGGACGATGACAGCAACGATGATGATGATGACGATGGCGAGGATGTGCTGCTCACCTACGCCAGTCCACGCCGCCGTAATCCTTTTTCCTCAACTTCGTCGGAGTCAGCCGTGCCCCCTGTTGAAACCGCTTCCTCTACACAGGACATCGCTCGCCAGGCGATCATGGCGGGCGTAGAGCGCGAAGTCGGGCAGTTGCGCGACGAAATGGACGCCCTGCGCGGCGCTTTCGCTGCTCTGCGCGGCGATGTGCAAGCCCTGCATGACGCCTTCGAGCAGGAAGTGCAAAATCTGCACAAGGTACAAAACGCCTCGCCGCTTTACAGCGACGCCATGCAAATGGCAATATTGGGGCATGACGCCATCACCATCGCCGAACGCTGCGGCATCTCGCGCGCGGAAGCGGAACTGGTGGTCGCCCTGATGAAAAACAAGGACAAATCATGAGCGCGGAAAATGCTTCTGCCGACGAAGAAGTCGACGTGGATGCCGAACAGCGCGGCAAAATCGCGCATCGTCTGATGCTGGCGGCGGGTACGGTCGTGGTGTTGCTCGCCCTGCTGTGGTTTTTCGATTACCTCTCCCGCCCTGGCGAAGAACCGGAAGCGCCGAAATTTACCGCGCCCGTGCCGGTGCGACCCAAGCAGCCATTGACCCAACCCATTACGCCGGAAACGCCGCCGGAAGCCTTGCCGGATGAACCCGTCGCGCCGCCGGAAGAAGGGGGCGACGCGCCCCCTGTCGAGTTACCCGCCGAGCCACCCGCGCCGCCGCAGATTGCCGCCGTACCGAGCCAGCCGCCTGCCGTAGCGACGACGCCCGCCGCGCCGGTCATTCCCGCAAATCCGGCGACGCCCGCGAGTGCGCCAAAAACGCCGAGCGCGACCGTGCGACAAGTCACGCCGCCCCCGCGTCCGCCCGCGACGCCGGTCGCTCCCCCCGCTTTGCCGCGTCCGCCCGTTTCGCAACCGCCCATACAACCCGTTGTGCCGGAATTCACCGCGCCGCCGGAAATTATCCTGCCGCCTGAAACGGCTGCGCCCGCCACGCCGCCGTCCACCTCCACCACGCCGCCATCGACCTCGACCCCCACCACGCCGCCCGCCAAAGCCACCGGCTTTCTCGTGCAGGTTGGCGTGTTCGTCAACCAGAAACGCGCCGAAGCCCTGCGCGACAAACTCAAACAAAACGGTATCCCTGCCACGCTGGAAACCCGTGTGCAGGTTGGGCCTTTCGCTTCCCAGGCCGAAGCCGAAAAAGCGCGGGTCAAAATGCGCGCTCTGGGCATCGAAGGCGTCCTTGTGCCGCCCGCTGACAAAACCGGGAAAAACTGATTTTCCCTTTTCCCAAACTTCAAACGAGAGAACACCATGAAAAAAACCATCATTGCCACCGAAAAAGCCCCCGCCGCCATCGGCACCTATTCCCAGGCGGTCAAGGTCAGCGACGCCAACGCGACCGTTTACATCTCCGGTCAAATCGGTCTGAATCCCGCCAATCAAACCCTGGTCGCGGGCATTGACGCGCAAATCACCCAGATTTTTGACAACCTGAAAGTCATCGCCGAAGCTTCCGGCGGCTCGCTTGCCGATGTGGTCAAACTCAACGTCTACCTGACCGACCTCGCCCATTTCGCCAAGGTCAACGAAACCATGAGCCGCTATTTCAGCGCCCCCTATCCGGCGCGCGCCGCCGTCGGCGTCAAGGAACTGCCCAAAGGCGCGCTGGTAGAAGCCGACGCCATTCTGGCGCTGGGTGCGCGGTAAAAGCGATATAAGCGCGCGGCGCACAAAATCGTGGGCAACGATCAAAAACCCGCGCGCAAAAAATCCCCGAATTTACAGGACAAGCTGAAACGCCTGAATTTGACGCGGCGGGAAGATTTGCTCTTGCATCTCCCGCTGCGCTACGAGGACGAAACCCGTTTGACGCCGATCGCCGAAGCCGCGCAAAGTACGGGCAGCGTACAGGTCGAAGGCGAAATCACCGATTGCCAGATTCAGTTTCGCCCCCGCCGCCAACTGGTCGCCCGGCTTGCCGACGCTACTGGCGCGCTCACCCTGCGCTTCATCCATTTTTATCCCAACCAGCAGGCGGCGCTGACGATGGGCAATCGGGTACGCTGCGTTGGTGAAATCCGGCAGGGGTTTTTGGGCGCGGAAATGGTGCATCCGCGCTGCCGCGTCGTGCTGCCGGATACGCCTTTGCCCAAGGCGCTGACGCCGGTTTATCCCACCACCGCAGGGCTTACGCAATCCGCGCTCACCAGACTCATCGCAAATGCGCTCGTGGGGCAGCCGCTCACGGAAACGCTGGCTGCCGATTCTCTTGCCCAACTCCGCCTGCCGACGCTTTGGGACGCCCTCAATTTTCTGCACCGCCCGCCCGCCGATGTTGACGCGGATGCGCTGGATACTCGCCGCCATCCCGCATGGCGACGGGTGAAACTCGATGAGCTGCTGGCGCAGCAGATTTCCTTGCGCCAGGCGTACAGGGCGCGGCGCGAAATCGGCGCGCCTAAGCTTACCGCTTCCGGCGCGCTTGCCGCCCGCCTCGTCTCCCGTCTGCCCTTTGCCCTCACCGCCGCGCAAGTCCGCGCCGTGTCTGAAATCAGCGCCGATCTGGCGCAGCCCTATCCCATGCAACGCCTGCTGCAAGGCGATGTCGGCGCGGGCAAGACTCTGGTCGCGGCGCTTGCCGCATGTCAGGCGATTGAAGCGGGCTGGCAGGTTGCTTTTATGGCGCCCACGGAAATTCTCGCCGAACAGCATGAGCTGAAACTGCGCGAATGGTTTGCCGTGTTAAACGTCGAAATCGCCTGGCTCTCCGGCAGCCAGAAAAGCAAATTGAAACAGGCGCAGCAAGCGGCGGCGCGCACGGCGAGCTTGGTCGTCGGCACACACGCCCTGATTCAGGAAGGCGTCGATTACGAACGGCTGGGCTTGGTCATCATCGACGAACAACACCGCTTCGGTGTGCAGCAACGCCTCGCCCTGCGGCAAAAAGGCGGCGCGCCGCACCAACTGATGATGTCCGCCACGCCCATTCCGCGCACACTGGCGATGAGCTATTGCGCCGACCTGGATGTTTCCGTGCTGGACGAACTGCCGCCCGGTCGCGTGCCCATCCGCACCCGTCTGGCGCGCGACGGACGCCGCGATGAAGTGATGGCGTATGTTCGCAAAAAAGTGGCGGCGGGGCGGCAGGTGTATTGGGTCTGCCCGCTGATTGAAGAATCCGAAACCCTGCAACTGCAAACCGCGCTCGACACCCACGCCTGGCTGACGGAAGCCTTGCCCGACCTCAATATCGGACTCGTGCACGGTCGCCTGAAACCCGCCGAAAAACAGGCGGTGATGGCAGCTTTTGTTGCCGGAACACTGGATTTGCTGGTCGCCACCACCGTCATTGAAGTCGGCGTGGATGTCCCCAATGCCAGCCTGATGGTCATCGAACACGCCGAACGCTTCGGGCTTTCCCAACTGCACCAACTGCGCGGCAGAGTCGGACGCGGCGCGTTTGAGAGCGCCTGCATCCTGCTCTACGCCGACCCGCTTTCCCAACTGGCGCGGGCGCGCCTGAAAATCATTTTTGAAAATACTGACGGCTTTGAAATCGCCCGACAAGACCTGCGCCTGCGCGGTCCCGGCGAATTCATCGGCAGCCGCCAAAGCGGAATGCCCCTGCTGCGCTACGCCGATTTGGAACAAGACGCCGATTTGGTGGAAACCGCCCGCGCCCTCGCGGAAACCATGCTAACCCCCACCCCGGAACAGGCAGACCAACATCGGGAACGCTGGCTGGGTGGGCGGGAGGAATTGTTGAAGACGTAGGGTTGGGTAGGGCGCTGTAGTGGTTCAATTTCCCCGGACACCTCGATAGGTGGAAAATCACCAATAGAGGAGAAAAAGATGAGCCAAACGAGAAGGACATTTGATGCGAGCTTCAAATTGCAAGTTGTGCGCCTGATCAAAGATCAGGGCATCACGGTTAGTCAGGTTTGCCGGGACATGAGCCTGGGCGAGACGGCGGTGCGCCGATGGGTTGCGCAGTTCGAGGCGGAACAGTTGGGTCAGCGCGGGATAGGCAAGCCCTTGACGGCGGAACAACAGCGCGTTCGGCAACTGGAGAACGAGAATCGGCAGCTGCGTCGGGACAATGACCTGTTAAAAAAAGCATCCGCCTTCTTTGCCCGGGGACTGAGATGAAACATCAGTGTGTCGCTCAGTGGCAACAGAAGACCATCGGTGTCGCCCCGCTGTGCCGACTGTTCCACCTCGAACTGCACAACCCATCGGCGCACCGCCGTCTCGCTCAGGCTCATGTCACGGCAAACCTGACTAACCGTGATGCCCTGATCTTTGATCAGGCGCACAACCTGTAGTTTGAAGCTCGCATCAAATGTCCTTCTTGTTTGGCTCATTTTTTTCTCCTCTACTGGTGATTTTCTACCTATCGAGGTGTCCGAAAGAATTGAACCACTACACACCTTCCAGTGTCCAGGCGGACAGATGCTGCGCTATCGGGGCACCCACCGGAGTGGTTATCGTGAATATGCTTCCGACCCCGCCCAATGCGAGCGCTGCGCCTGTCGTGCCCAATGTACCCGGAGTCGCCACCCTCAAAAGCGCGTCACCCGTCATGTGTGGGAGCGTTACAAGGAACAGATAGACGCGAACCGGCTGACGGAGTTGGGCAAACGCCTGTACGCGTCACGCAAGGAGACGGTGGAACGCAGCTTTGCGGATGCCAGGGAGTTGCACGGACATCGCTATGCGCGTTTCCGTGGGTTAGCCAAGGTACAGGCGCAATGTCTGCTCTCGGCAGCGTGTCAGAACATGAAAAAGATGGCCTTGCTGCTGGCGCGCAAGGCGCGTAAGGGCGAAAATCCCTTATTTTTGCGCTGGATACGGCTTGCGGGGGCGCTCATCAAGCCACCTGGACGACTGCTGACGTGATTGGGGCGCTTTGATCTCGTTTGCGGATCAATCCACTGCTTGCGCTGGACGGGCTTGCGGAAAAACGAAACCCCCGAAAAACAGGGGGTTCGTCAGCAGTCTGGGGCGAACGCAGTTCGCCCCTACGCCTGACCCTTGAATCTACCGAACCCCTTCCCCTAACCCTGCCTTCACGAACGTGAAAAACTGCGGAAACGGTTTCAGTCGGGACGGCAGGTCAAAAACCGCGCGAGCGTCCAGACAAACCACAAGCCAAAGAAGGCGATTCCGAACAACCATCAACATCAGGAGACTGAACCATGCAGGAAATTTTTACCCGCGTCAGTATTCGCGTTTTTACGCCTGAACCTGTCGCTGCCGATGCCGTGCAAAAATTGTTGGCGGCGGGGATGCAGGCGCCTTCGGCGGGGAATCAGCAGCCTTGGGAATTTATTGTGATTGAGGACGCGGCGATGCGGGAGAAGCTGGCGGCGGTTAGCCCTTACGCCAAGCCTTTGCTGTCTGCGCCGCTGGGCATCGTGATTTTGTTGAATGACAGCACACTGCGTTTCCCGGAATGCTGGCAGCAGGATTTGAGCGCCTGCGCGCAAAACATCTTGCTCGAATGTGTGCATCTTGGGCTGGGGGCGGTGTGGCTGGCGATTGCGGATTTCCCTGAGCGCATGGCGGCTGCCAAAGCGTTGTTCGGGCTGCCGGAGCATCTTTCCGTCTTTGCCGTCCTCGCCATTGGGCATCCCGGCGAGGAGAAAAAGGCGGTGAGCCGTTACCGGCAGGAACGGGTGCATTACGGAACATACGCCCGCCCCGCGTAAATCCTTACGCCTTTTTCTGGATTAGCTCAATCGCATAACCATCGGGGTCGGCGATGAAGGCGATGATGATGTTGGCGTCAAACTTCATCGGCGCGGCATCAAAAAGGATTTTGCCGCCCTTGGCGCGGATGTCGGCGCAGGTTTTTTTGGCGTCGTCGACTTCCAGCGCGATGTGACCGAATGCCGTGCCGTGGTCGTAGTGTCCCTTGCCCCAGTTGTAGGTGAGTTCAATCACCGTGTTTGCGGATTCCTCGCCGTAGCCTACGAAGGCGAGGGTAAATTGACCCTCAGGATAATCCTGGCGGCGCAAGAGCTTCATGCCGAGGACTTCGGTGTAAAAATCAATGGAACGGTCGAGGTCGCCGACCCGGATCATGGTGTGCAGGATACGCATGTTTTTTCTCCTCAGGTGTTTCAATCCAGTTGCGGCAGGGTTGCCGCCAGGCGTCGGATTTCGCTTTTTGCCCGTTGCCAGTCGGGGTAAACGCGTTCGACGGTCGCCCAAAACAGAGGGCTGTGATTCATTTCTTTCAGATGCGCCAACTCGTGCGCCACCACGTAGTCAATCAGCGTCACTGGAAAGTGCATGAGCCGCCAGGAAAGGCGGATTTCACCTTTGGCGTTGCAGCTTCCCCAGCGGGTTTTGGCGGATGACAGCACGAGCGATGGCACGGGTACGCCCAGACGGGCGGCGTAGTGCGCCAGCCGTTCGAGAAACAGGGGACGCGCGCGGCGTTTGCAAAACCGGATGAAGGCTTCGGCAAAATCCTGTCCGTCCGCAAGATGAAGCTCAAGCGCGTCGTCGCAGAGGCGGCTCTTGCCGCTCGCCGCGCGACGCAAACGGCAAGCCGCGCCCAGCCAGAAAATTTCACTGCCTTCGGTCAATTTCGCCGCGCGTTCCCGCGTCTGCCAGAGCGCGAGTTTTTGCAAAACCCAGTCGCCATTCTGACGCAGCATGGCTTCAATCTGCTGGGCGCTGGCGTTAAAGGGCGCGCCCACGCGCAAACCTTGTTCGGCGATACGCAGACTGATGCCGCGACGATTGCTGCGCGTCAGACAGTAATCCACGCTCTTACCCTGAATATGCACCTGCCCGCGACTTTCCTCGCGGCGATGGCGCAGCGCGCGGCGCAAGAAAATTTCAGGAAGTTTGCTCATCTGCGTTGCCACGGTTTTTATCGTCCACGCTGGCGGCGTAACGATGCGGGGCGATAACCCGCATTTCATGTTCAATCCAGGCTTCCACGCTGGCATTCAATTGCGCGTCCTTCTGCCCTTCTGTAGCGATGACCGGCCCGATGCTGACGGTAATCGTGCCGGGGCAGATGTGAAACGCCTTTTTCGGCCAGACATCCGCCGCGTTGTGCGCCACAGGCAGCACTGGCGTGCCGGTTTTCAGCGCCAGATACGCCGCGCCGGATTTGTAGCGCGCGCGCTCGCCGGGCGGCACACGCGTGCCTTCGGGAAAAACAATCACCCAGATGCCCGCTTCCAGCCGCGCCTTGCCTTGCTCGAACAATTTTTGCAGCGCCTTGCGTCCGCCGTCGCGGTCGATGGCAATCATGCCCAGCGCCGCCAGACCCCAACCGAAAAAGGGGATTTTCAGCAATTCTTTTTTGAGCACGAACACGCCGGGGACGAAAATCGACTGCAAGCCCACGGTTTCCCACGCGGATTCGTGTTTGGAAAGCACCAGCACGGGACGCGCGGGGATGTTCTCGCGCCCCTTGACCACCATTTTAACGCCGACAACATAACGCGCCAGCCACATGAAAGTCCGCCACCACTGGCGCACGGTAAAGAAACGCGCCGAGGCGGGCAGGACGACGAAAGCAGGCAAAATAATGCCGGTCGGGATGGTCATCAGAATCACGCAAAACCAGAATATCAGCGAGCGCATAAAAATCATGCGTCATCTCCGGCGAGCAGGTGATCGACCGCCGCCGCGAGGTCGGCAAAGACCAGTGTGTTTTTCGGCATGGCTTCTTCCTGTGTTTTTTCGCCCTTGCCGGTCAGCACCAGTATGGGCTGGCAGCCCACGGCGGCGGCGGCTTCGAGATCGCGCAGGGAATCCCCGATGGCAGGCACGCCTTCCAGTCTGGCGTTCAGACAGGCGGCGATTTGCTTGAACAGACCGGGCTTGGGTTTGCGGCAGTCGCAATCGGAATCCGCCGGGTGCGGGCAGTAAAAAATGGCGTCGATGCGCCCGCCCGCCGCCGCCAGCGCCTCGTACATTTTTTCGTGGATGGCATTCAGGGTGTCCATGTCGAACAGCCCGCGCCCGATGCCTGATTGATTAGTGGCGACGACCACCTTGTAATCGGCGTGATTCAGGCGGGAAATGGCTTCCAGCGCACCGGGAATGGGCTTCCATTCCGCCGGATTCTTGATGTATTGGGCGGAATCGAAATTGATGACGCCATCGCGGTCGAGAATGACTAATTTCATGCGCGCTCCCTTAAAAATCCGACATCATCAGGACGACAGTCTGGACAAGTCAGCGACCCGATTCATCGCCAGCGACAAACGGGCAAGCAGCCCCAGACGGTTGGCTTTCAGCGCGAGGTCGTCAACATTGACCATCACGTCGTCGAAGAAGGCGTCGACCGGCGCGCGCAGGGCGGCGAGGACTTGCAGCGATTCGGTATAGTCGCCCGTCGTAAAGGCGGCGTCCGCCTGCGGCGCGACCTCCACCAGCGCGGCGAATAACGCTTTTTCCGCAGGCTCAATGAGCAGGGCGACATCAACCGTGGCTTCCACGGCGTTGTCCGCTTTCTTGAGGATATTGCCGACGCGCTTGTTGGCGGCGGCGAGCGCGGCGGCTTCGGGCAGATTGGCAAAGGCGCGCACGGCGGCGAGGCGTTTGGGAATATCGCCCAGACGTTGCGGTTTCAGGCTGATGACGGCATCCACTTCCTGCGCCGTAAAGCCCTGTTCGCGCAGGTTGCCCGCCAGACGTTCGTAGATGAAGGCGGTGAGGGTTTCGGGCGCGGGATTGAAGCCTTCCACGGCGGCGAATTTCTCCGCCACGGCAGTCAGCATCGCCGAAAGCGGCAGGTTCAAGTCCGCTTCCATCAACATGCGAATCACGCCCAGAGCGTGCCGACGCAGGGCAAACGGGTCTTTGTCGCCGGTGGGCGTCTGTCCGATGCCAAACAGTCCGACCAGCGTTTCCAGCTTGTCCGCCAGCGCCACCACCGTGCCGACCCTGCCGCGCGGCAGACTGTCGCCCGCAAAACGGGGCTTGTAGTGGTCTTCGATGGCGTCGGCGACATCAACGGACAGCCCATCGTTCAGCGCGTAGTAGCGCCCCATGATGCCTTGCAATTCGGGGAATTCGCCCACCATGTCGGTGAGCAGATCCGCCTTGGCGAGCACCGCCGCCTGTTCCGCCTGTTGCGCGATTTCCGCGCCGCCCAGGGTTTCGGCAATGGCGCGGGCAATGGCGGCGACGCGCTGCGCGCGCTCACCCTGACTGCCCAGCCGGTTGTGATAGACCACCTGCGAGAGCTTCGGCACACGCGATTCCAGCGATTTTTTGCGATCCTGATCAAAAAAGAATTTGGCGTCCGCGAGCCTTGGGCGCACCACGCGCTCATTGCCGCCGATGACGGCGGAAGGGTCGGCGGGGCTGATGTTGCTGACGATGAGAAACTGGTTGCTCAATTTGCCCGTCGCGTCCAGCAACGGAAAATATTTCTGGTTCGCCTTCATGGTGAGAATCAGGCATTCCTGCGGCACTTCGAGAAATTCCGGCTCGAACTCGCCAACAAGCGCATTCGGGCGTTCCACCAGCGCGGTCACTTCGTCCAGCAGGGCGTCGTCGTTGATGGGCGTGAGACCCGCGCCGGCTTTTGTAGCCAACTTCGCGGCGGCGGCTTCCAACTGGCGGAGGATTTCGGCGCGACGTTCGGCAAAGTCCGCGATGACCGCGCCATCTTGCAGCAAGGTCGCGGCGTATTCATCGGCGTGTTCGATGACCACCGGGGTTTTTGCCGCCTCGAAACGATGCCCCCGCGTGACGCGCCCCGCCGTGAGACCCAGCGTAGCGACAGGTACGATGTCCGCGCCATGCAGGGCAACAAGCCCATGCGCCGGACGCACGAAATGCACGGTCTGCCAGCCGTCGGCGAGTTGATAGCTCATCACCTTGGGAATCGGCAACGCCGAGAGCGCCGCGTCCAGCGCCTTTTGCAGCCCTTCCACCAGATTCACGCCTCCCGCGAGGCTGTCGTAAAACAGGGCGTCCGCCTTGCCATCCGGCGCGCGGCGCAGTCCGGCAACGAGGGCGTCGTCGGCGGAAACCCCCAGAGCGGCGAGTTTTTTCAGGAGCGCGGGCGTCGCCTTGCCGTGGGCATCCAAGCCCACGGCAACGGGCATCAATTTCTGCGCGACGGGTTTGTCGGGCGCTTTTTCGAGCACATCGGTGATATGCGCGGCAAGGCGACGGGGCGTGGCAAAGGCGGTTGACGCTGCCGCAGGCGTCGCCAGGCCGACGTTTTTCAACGCGACGAGCAGCGTCTCGGCAAAGGTCGCGCCCAGTTTTTTCAGCGCCTTGGGCGGCAGTTCTTCGACAAAAATTTCAACAAGCAGATTTTGCGATGGTGCGGACATATCAGGCGGCTTTCTTTTCAAGCTGGACGAGGACTTCGGCGGCGCGTTCCGGGGCGGCAAGCGGGAATCCCAAACGGGCGCGGGAATCCTGATAACTTTGCGCGACGCTCTTGGCGAGGTTGCGGATGCGCCCGATGTAGGCGGCGCGCTCGGTTACGGAAATCGCGCCGCGCGCGTCAAGCAGGTTAAAGGTATGGGCGGCTTTCAACACCTGTTCGTAGGCGGGCAACGCCAGTTGCGCGGTCATCAAAAGCTTCGCCTCGCGTTCATGCGCGTCAAAGGCCTTGAACAAAAATTCAACATCCGAATGTTCAAAGTTGTAAGTCGATTGTTCGACTTCGTTCTGGTGATAGACATCGCCGTAGGTAAGACCCTGCGTCCACACAAGGTCATAAACGTTTTCCACGCCTTGCAGATACATGGCGAGCCGCTCCAGCCCGTAGGTGATTTCGCCGGTCAGCGGTTTGCAGTCGATGCCGCCGACCTGCTGAAAATAGGTGAACTGCGTCACTTCCATGCCGTTCATCCAGACTTCCCAGCCCAAGCCCCAAGCCCCCAGCGTCGGGTTTTCCCAGTCATCTTCGACAAAGCGCACGTCGTTCTGTTTCAAATCGAAGCCCAGGGCTTCCAGCGAGCCGAGATAGAGTTCGAGGATATTGTCTGGCGCGGGCTTCAGGACGACCTGAAACTGGTAATAGTGCTGCATCCGGTTCGGATTTTCGCCGTAGCGCCCGTCCTTGGGACGGCGCGAGGGCTGCACATAAGCGGCCTTCCACGGTTCAGGCCCGATGGCGCGTAAAAAGGTGGCGGTGTGGCTCGTACCCGCGCCAACTTCCATGTCATAAGGTTGCAACAGGGCGCAGCCCTTGTCGCTCCAATAGTGTTGCAGACGCAGGATAATGTCCTGAAACGCCGGAGCCTGTTGTTCTGGTGTAGTGCGGGTTGTCATGTGACGCGACCGGGGGAAGAAAAGTCTTCGATTTTACTTGCTTTTGCAGCCATTCAGACAAAACAGGTCTGGGCGAAATCGAAGAAACCGCCGTTGTTAACATCCGGCGCGTTCGGAGAACGCGCCCTGCCAGTAGCGTTGCAAATGTCGCTGCCAGCCGCCTTTATCCGCACTATAATGTTGCTCATGCGGGTGTTTGCTCGCTTATCACGCAAGATTCAGACTCAACTCAACTTTTCAGGATTTTTATGAACACCTCCGCTACCGCGCTCGCTGCCCTGCAACCCTTGATCGACGATCTCTGGGAGCGTCGCGGCGAGGTTACGCCGCAAAGCCCCAAAACCGAAATTCAGGCGATTGAGGACATCATCGCGGCGCTGGACAAGGGCGTGTTGCGCGTGGCGGAAAAAATCGACGGGCAATGGGTCACGCATCAATGGATTAAAAAAGCCGTGCTGCTTTCTTTCCGCGCCCGCGATAACGCGCTTTTGCGGGATGGCGTGTCAAATTACTACGACAAGGTGCCGACCAAGTTTGGCGATTACGGCGTGGAAGATTTCAGGAACGGCGGTTTCCGCGTCGTGCCCCCGGCGGTTGCCCGTCGTGGCGCGTACATCGCCAAAAACGCCGTGCTGATGCCCTCTTACGTGAATATCGGCGCTTATGTCGACGAAGGCACGATGGTCGATACCTGGGTCACAGTCGGCTCCTGCGCCCAGGTCGGCAAGAATGTGCACCTTTCCGGCGGCGTCGGTCTGGGCGGTGTACTCGAACCCTTGCAGGCGAATCCGACCATCATCGAAGACAACTGTTTCATCGGCGCGCGCTCCGAAATCGTCGAAGGCGTGATTGTGGAAGAAAATTCCGTCATCTCGATGGGCGTGTACATCAGCCAGTCCACCAAAATCTACGACCGCGCCACCGGCGAAATCAGCTACGGGCGCATTCCTGCCGGTTCGGTGGTGGTTTCCGGCAACCTGCCCGCCAGAGATGGCAGCCATAGTTTGTATTGCGCGGTCATCGTCAAAAAGGTCGACGCGCAGACCCGCGCCAAGACCAGCATCAATGATTTGTTGCGCGATTGATTTCTTTCGGGTTCAATGCTGAATGAATCTACCAGTGGAGACTTTCTGAATCATGATTCTGGATAAACTTTTTCAACTGATGTCCGAAAAACAGGCGTCTGACCTGTTTATTTCAGCCGGCACGCCCATCCACATCAAGATTCAGGGCAATTCCATGCCGGTCAACCAACAGGTCATGACGCCGGACATGATTGAAAAAATCGCTCTGGAATTGATGACCGAAGAACAGGCGCAGATTTTTGAAGCCGAGAAGGAAATGAATCTTTCCTTCGGCGTGCCGCAAGTCGGCAATTTTCGGGTCAACCTGTTCCGTCAACGCAGCACCATCAGCATCGTGGTGCGCTTCATTCTCGGCAACATCCCGGAATTAAGCTCGCTGGGAATGCCCACCATACTCGCCGACCTGATTATGGAAAAGCGCGGGCTGATTCTGGTCGTGGGCGCGACTGGTTCGGGCAAATCCACTACGCTGGCGGCAATGCTTGACCATCGCAACAGCGAGCGCAGCGGTCACATCCTGACCGTGGAAGACCCGATTGAATTCCTGTTCCGGCACAAAAAGTCCATCGTCAATCAGCGCGAACTCGGCATCGACACCCAGAACTGGGCGTCCGCCCTGAAAAACGCCATGCGGCAAGCGCCCGACTGTATCCTGATTGGCGAAATCCGCGACAAGGACACCATGCAGGCGGCGCTTTCCTACGCGCAAGCCGGGCATCTCTGCCTCGCCACCCTGCACGCCAACAACAGCTATCACGCCTTGAACCGCATCATCAATTTCTTCCCGCTGGAAAATCGCCCCGCCCTGTTCCTTGATTTGTCGACCTGTCTGCGCGCCATCATTTCCCAACGTCTGGTCAAGCGCCCTGACGGTATCCGCATCCCCGCCGCCGAAGTGCTGCTCAACACCCGCTACGTCAGCGAACTGATTGAGCGCGGCGAAGTCAATTCCATCAAGGAAGCGATGGAACAAAGCATGGCGCCGGGTTCGCTGACCTTCGAGCAGGATTTGTTCCGCCTGTTCCAGGATGGCACCATCACGCTGGACGAGGCGCTCGCCAACTCCGACTCGCCCACCAATCTCGCCTGGCTCATCAACAACTCCTCCATCGACACCGGCGGCACGGGCAAAGAGAAAAAGCGCGTCGACAAGTCGCTGGAATTTGAACAAAACGACGATAGCGGCACCTCATTCAAGGAATTCACCCTCTCGCTGGAAACACCGGGAGAGGTCTCCGCAAATACGCCAACAGCAAATTAAGCGCGTTCAAAGATGGCATCCACGTTGAGTCTGGCGCAGGCGTTAATCGCCTGCGCTTCCGTCACGCCCGCCGACGGCGGCGCGCTCGCCCTGATTCAGGCCCGTCTCGCGCCCCTGGGCTTCAACTTTGAACGCATCGACCGGGGCGACACCAAAAATCTCTGGGCGCGGCGCGGCGCGGGCAGCCCGCTATTTTGCTTCGCCGGTCATGTCGATGTCGTTCCTCCCGGTCAACTGGATGCCTGGACGACCCCGCCCTTTGTACCCACCGTGCGCGATGGCTTTCTGTACGGACGCGGCGCAGCCGACATGAAATCTTCCCTCGCCGCCATGATGGTGGCGGTGGAAAACTTCCTCGCCGCACATCCCGATTTCCCCGGCTCACTCGCCTTTTTGCTCACGTCCGACGAAGAAGGCGACGCGCTCGACGGCACGACCGCCGTGGTGGAAACCTTGCGAGCGCGCGGCGAACATCTGGATTATTGCATCGTCGGCGAACCTACCGCCGTCCATCGCGTGGGCGACACCGTGAAAAACGGGCGGCGCGGCTCGCTGTCGGGCAAACTCACGGTCAAGGGCGCGCAATGCCACATCGCCTACCCCGAAAAAGGGCTGAATCCCATCCATGCCCTCGCCCCGGCGCTGGCGGAACTCGCCGCCACAAGCTGGGATAGAGGCAACGAATACTTTCAGCCGACCACCTGGCAGGTGTCCAACATTCACGCCGGAACCGGCGCGAACAACGTCATCCCCGGCATGGTCGAAGTCCTGTTCAACTTCCGCTTTGCCAGCGCCAGCACGCCTGAAAGCCTGCAACAACGCTTCACCGCCATTCTGGAGCAACACGGCGTGAATTACGACATTGCCTGGACATTGGGCGCGCGCCCCTTCCTCACGCCCGCAGGCGAACTCGCCGCCGCCGTCACCCGCGCCATTCGGGACGAAACCGGCATCGAAACCGAACTCTCCACCACCGGCGGCACTTCCGACGGACGCTTCCTCGCCGCCATCTGCCCGCAACTGCTGGAAGTCGGCCCCGTCAACGCCAGCAGCCACAAAATCGACGAATGCATCGCCGTAGACGCCCTGCCGCAACTCACCGCCATTTACCGGCGCGTTTTGGAGCATGTTTTTCATGTTTGACGCTGGCAAAACCGAACTCCTCACCCTGCGTGACTGTCTGCGCTTCGCCGTCAGCCGCTTCACCGAAGCCAATCTGCATTTCGGACACGGCAGCGACAACGCCTGGGATGAAGCCGTCTATCTCTCCCTCGCCACCCTGCGCCTGCCGCTTGACCGCCTGGAACCCTTTCTGGACGCCCGCCTGCTCTCCGCCGAGCGCGCCGAATTGCTGAACATCTACCGCCGCCGCATCGAAGAACGCCTGCCCGCCGCCTATCTCACCCATGAAGCGTGGTTGCGGGGGCATCGCTTCTACATCGACGAACGGGTGATTGTGCCGCGTTCCTTTCTCGCCGAACTGATTGCCGAACAGTTTTCCCCCTGGCTCACCGACCCCGACGCGGTGAGCCACGTGCTCGACCTGTGCACCGGCTCCGGCTGCCTCGCCATTCTCGCCGCCCTGTATTTCCCCAATGCCCGCGTCGATGCCGTCGACATTTCGCCGGACGCCCTCGCTGTCGCGCGCCGCAACGTCGCGGATTACAACCTCGAAACCCGCGTGCACCTGACCGAATCCGACGCTTTCGCCGCCCTGGACAACCGCCGCTACGACCTGATTCTCTCCAATCCCCCCTACGTCGACGCCCAATCCGTCGCCGCCCTGCCCCCCGAATACCAAAAAGAACCTGCCCTCGCCCTGGGTTCAGGCGCGGACGGTCTGGACTTCACCCGCCGCCTGCTCGCCGACGCCAGAGCGCGCCTCAATCCCGATGGAATTCTGGTCGTCGAAATCGGTCACAACCGCGCCGCCCTCGAAGCCGCCTACCCACAACTCCCCTTCGTCTGGCTGGATACCGAAGCGGGCGGCGATTACGTTTTTCTGCTGCGGCGGGAAGATTTGCAGGTGGGGTAAGCCGAAGGCGCAACCCGATCCCGCCCACGCTCTCCTTCATCGACGCTCTGCCCGACGGCAAAAAGAGCGCGTATGGCGTCGCCATCAGCAACCGTTGGGAGCGATTGACCGCCAGCGACACGAATTATGCGAATTATAGAGGTGTCGGCGACCTCTCCACCTTCATCTGCCTCTTTGAACTGGAACTCACCGGCATCCCCGGCAACGGCGGCACCGCCGCCATCGTCCGCCCCAAAAGCCCGGCGGAACTGTTGGTTTATGAAATTCAGACAACGCCAGTTGATATGTGGCCGACAATGGTTTTAAGAGTGTCCCCCAGGGTAGAAGCAGTATCCTGGTCAGAATCTCAGGATGGCGCCACCTGCTCGGTGGAGTCGGTGCCCGACTCAAAAAGGGGCCATCTGTCTCTTAGCAGCCGCATCAAATCCTCAGTAATGGCAGGATACGTTGATGACGTTTTGAAAGTGGTTGACTTTTGCACCCTGGAATCGTGGGAAATCTCCGCAGAGATAAGCATTCTACCGAGGGGCACAACCGGCAGCGTGTCGGGCGTGTCGGGAGAGGGTTCCGCCTCCTTCGACTTCGCCGTTCCCGTTGTGGCCTCATTTGATATGACGTGCCATAGAACGACTTTTATCGGCGATGAGAAGGTGTTGTCCTACGACACGATCGACAGCGGCGAGGATATGTTGGAAATACCATCCGTGCTGACGACTAGCTGGAATGACTCCTTGTGGACGGGTGTCTTTTCTTATGTTGTGGCCATGTCAAACACGGACGTTTCTAAATGGTTGAATCCCCGTGTGACAGGAAGCGTGTTTGGGGAATCGTTCACCGGAACATCGGATGTTATCTGGTGTGTGGCGAATAGGTTGCAGGCGGATATGTTGATAGGTCACCTCTCGCTCAATTCGCACTCGTGGAACAGCACCGGGTACATTGTTCGTGTTATTGACCACACGTCTTTCCCGCTGTTTATGTATTGCGGTTCGGTAACGCCGGGGGTGATCAAGCTGGCGTGGGCGCGGAGGGGCGAGTTCGGGGACGTGATAGTAGACAATGTCGTAAGAACCATCGGTCAGGCGACTTCTGACGGCACTCCCCCCCACACTCTCCCCACCCTCCAGCGAAACATCTCCTGGTGCCCCCCGTGACCAGTTGCTTGTCACAGACAGACCCTCCTCCTGGGTATAACGCCCCCGCTCCGCAATTCCATTGCGCCACACGCAACCCGCCACCTGTGCCAAATATCTCTAATTCCCGCGCAAAATATCGCGCCGCTTTACATCAACGCATCCACGGCGGGCGAACGCAGTTCGCCCCTACATCTGTCACCTGATCCCCGATTTAACCCAAGGATAAACCATGCTCCTCGACCATAACGGTCATCCCATCCAGCCGAAAACCCTGAAGGCGGAAATCGCCGCGCCGCAGCCTTCGGGCGCGCGCACCATCGCCAGCGGCATGAGCGGCGCGAATCTCGACCCCGCCAAACTCTCGCGCATTCTGCAATCGGCGGAAACGGACGATGCCCGCGCCTATCTTGAACTCGCGGAAATCATGGAGGAGAAATATCTCCATTACGCCGCCCAGCTTGCCACCCGAAAACGCGCCGTCTCCGGCATCACCGCCGAAATCATCCCCGCGTCGGATGAAGAGAAGGATCACGACATCGCCGAATTCATCGCCAGAAGCCTGCCCGTGATTCAAGCCGCGCTCTACGACATGCTGGACGCCATCGGCAAGGGATTTTCCGTCACCGAAATTATCTGGGATACGAGTGGCAGCGAATGGAAACCCGGAGCGCTCGCCCTGCGTGACCCGCGCTGGTTCATGTTCGACAAGGTGGATGGTCGCACCCTGAAGCTCAGGAGCGACCAGAATCCTGAGGGCGAAGCCTTGACCCCCGGCAAATTCATCCTCCACACCGCTGCCGCCAAGAGCGGCTTGCCGATTCGCGGCGGCATGGCGCGGGCGGCGTGTTGGGCGTGGCTCTTCCAGAATTTTTCGCTGAAGGACTGGGTGAGTTTTATTGAAATGTACGGCAAACCCCTGCGCCTTGGGCGTTACGAAGCGGGCGCGGCGACGCCCGCCGACCTCTCCATTCTCTTTGAGGCGGTGCAGGGTTTGGGGACAGACGCGGCGGCGATGTTGCCCAAATCCATGGAAATCGAATTTCCCGAAGTCGGCAACGCCAGGGGAGAAAACGGGCTGTGGCTCGCCCTCATGGAATATCTCGACCGGCAGGTGAGCAAACTGGTGCTGGGGCAGACCCTGACCGCCGACACGGGCGAAGGCGGCGGCGGCAGCTACGCGCTGGGCAATGTGCACAACGAAGTGCGTCTGGACATCCTCTTTGATGACGCGCAAAACCTCGCCGCGACCGTGAACCGCGACTTGATCCGCCTGTTTGTGGATTTGAATTTCGCGGGCGTGACCGAATATCCGCAATTCAGGTTGCGGGTTGAAGAGCCGGAAGACCAGGTGGCGTTAATCGGCATCGTCGAAAAAGCCGTGGCGATGGGGCAACCCATCGGTCAAAAATGGTTCTCCGACAAATTCGGCATCCCGCTGCCGGAGGCGGGTGAGGATTTGTTGGGGCAGCAAGCCGCGCTTCCTGAAGGGAGCGATGGCGAACGCAAGACCGCTTCAAATGCCGAAACAAAGTTCGATGCCTCGCTGATCAACGCGTATTCGATGGGGATCGACCGTTTTGTCCGGCTCGGTATGGCAGTCCCGGAGCAATTTGTCCGTGACGTGTTTTCGATTCCGGTGCCCGCGCAAGGTGAAAAACTGCTGGAACCCACGGCGGAAGCTATGCCGGAAGCCGAAACCACCGCGCATCGGGCGGCGCAAAAACTGTCACCTGCCCCCCGTCACCTGATCCCTGAATCCGATGCCGCCGAACTCGCCACCCCGCAACTTTCCCGCGAGGCACAGCCGCATATTGATAGGTGGCTTGCCCGGATTGAAGCCATGCTGGAAGCGGCAGGGAGTCTCGAAGAATTCAAGGCGATGCTGCTGGCGGCCTACCCGACGCTGGAGGGCGCCGAACTGACCGAGACCCTCGCCGCCGCCCTGACCGCCCTCGACCTGCGTGGTCGGGCGGAAGTGGCAGGAGGCGCGTAATGGACATCGCCGACCAGACGCAGGAACGCATCGAACGCCTGACGGAAGCCGAGCAACGCTTCGGCGCGGCAAAACCAGAATCCCCGCAGCCCACTGGCTATTGCTTGAACTGCGGCGAGCCTCTGGCAGACATGCGCCGCTGGTGTTCGGCGGACTGCCGCGACGATTGGGAGTGGTTCAATGCCCACTGCCTCTAAACCTGTTTTTAACCTGAAGGAGCCTATCGTGTCTCAGCAAATCTCTTATGTCACTCCAATGCTTCCCGTCGACGAACTGGAACGTCTTGCCCTGTCGCTTCTGGGTAACTTTTCTGGTCAGCCGGTATGCGTCATCCGGGAAATCCTGCGCCGTGCCGAGTTCTGGCTGGATGCCACCTCTACACTGAACGGCGGCCCGTCTAGCGAACTTCAGAAAGCTTTCGCAGCACTTCGCGTCGCTTCTCCTGAATCTCTTTGATGGCGTCGGGAATGAAATCGGATTTCCATGTTTTGCTGTTCGCTTCCATTGTTTTGGCAAGCGTCAGCACTTGGGCGACCAGCAGTGTTTCCAGCAATTCCTTTTCCATAAAGTTGATCTCATGAGATTAATAGACAGCAGCATTTTAACAAGAAGGCAAGCGGAGAATCATGCCCACTGCCAATAACCCCGCCAAAATCATCCCCGGCAGCTTCAACCTGCCCTTTGCCGAGCAGATTGAATTCTTCCGGCAAAAGGTCAACCTGCCCACGGCGAAATGGGACGACATCCGCCATGCCGACCACGACCGTTCCTTCGTCGTCGCGGGCGCGATGAAAGCCGACATTCTGGCTGACTTGCTGACAGCGGTCGACAAGTCCATCGCAAAAGGCACGGGGCTGGAAGCATTCCGCAAAGATTTCTGGAAGACCGTGAATGAAAAAGGCTGGCACGGCTGGACGGGCGAAGGCACAAAATCGGGTGAAGCATGGCGCACCAAAGTCATCTGGGAAACCAACCTGCGAACCTCCTACATGGCAGGCCGCCACGCCCAACTCACCGACCCGGATTTGTTAAAAATCGCCCCCTACTGGCGATACATTCATAGCGAATCCGTATTGCACCCGCGCCCGGAGCATCTGGCATGGGATGGCCTGACGCTCCCGCACGACCACCCCTTCTGGCAAACCCACTTTCCCCCCAACGGCTGGGGCTGCCAGTGCCGCGTGGTCGCCGAAACCAAACCCAAAGACGGCGACAAAACCGCCCCGCCCGAAGGCTGGAACAAAATCTCCGACAAAACCGGAAACCCGCCCGGCATCGACAAGGGCTGGGCTTATGCGCCGGGGAAAAGCGTAGCGGAGGAATTGCGGGAGATTGTGAAGGAGAAGGCGGCGAAGCTGCCGGATGGTATCGCCCAATGGTTTATCGCCGACACCCTGAAAAGCCAAGCCTTTGCCGATTGGTTCGCCAATCCTGGCAAAGGTACTGCATGGCCGGTTGCGCGGATACCGGATGCGGATGCTACCGCTATGGGGGCAAAGGAAGGCGTGAGGGTTGCAGTGTTGTCAGATGAGACGCTTTTGAAGCAAAAGCGCCCGGACAAACACCCTGAAATTTCCCCTGCTGAATACGCAAAGGCACAAGAGGTAATAGACCGCCCGACCTACAAGCTGCAAGAAGGTGCGCGCAATATTGTCTATGTGCAGGTAGAGCCAACAACAACAGAAGGCGGCTATGTGACGGTTGTCAAGGCAACCGTTTCTGGCGATGAACTTTTTATGACCAGTTTCCGGCGATTATCCAGGGGTGAAGCTGAACGCGACGCAGCCATCAAGCGGCTTTTGAATCGGGGGAAGCAATAAAAATGGGGAGGCACCTGAACCCCCCCGTGGGCACTGCGTGGTGGCTCCCGTCCCCACCACTAGGCCGGGTTAATCCGACCCGCCGAGTCATTGGTCCCCGGCAACATTCGGCGTCAGGTACGCCTTCAGCATTCGCGGGGAGTATTTGCCGCAGCGCCTTACCCACAGTATAGGTCACGAAAATGAGCCTTGCAATGCTTGGGGAAAGGTTATGAACTGCTTGATGGTGAATTGTGATGCGGGGCTGGATTCGAACCAGCATCCGTTCGGGAGCGTTGTGCGCTCCTACCACCCTTACCCATCGGGCTACACCGCATCTACGATTTACAGTATAGAATAATCCGCAAAGGATTGAAACCATGCCCAACACCATCAAAATCACCGTCGACGACCGTCAAGTGCTTGATGTGCTCGCCGAAATCACCCGCCGCTGCACCCCGCAGGGCATAGCGCCGTACATGCGACTGATCGGCGATAAACTCACCGAATCCACCATACGCCGTTTTGAAACCGGCGTCGCTCCCGATGGCTCTCCGTGGCCTGCCTTGAAACCCGGCACCGTCCTCGCGCGCTATGCCGAACTGCTCCACGGCAAAAAAAGCGCCCACCACCAAAAAGGCGAAAACAAAGGTAGAGTAACGGCAAAAGCCACCCCCGTCATGCTCCGCCCCCTGATCGCCACCGGCGAACTCTCCAAAAACATCCACTACCAACTCATCGACGGCGGCGCGGGCGTAGAAGTCGGCACTAACCGCACCTTCAACGAAAAGCGCGGCGTCGGCGCGGAAGTCCACCAGTTCGGCACCCAAAACGGACACATCCCCGCCCGCCCGTTTCTAGGTCTCTCCACCGACGACAAAACCACAGTCCTGGACATCCTGAACCAACTCCTGACCAACCCACCCCCCTGACTTTTACCCCATGTCCCCAATTGCGCCACACGCAATGAAATTGCAAACAACGTCCCGCCAAATCCCGCCTAGTCCAACCCAGTCCCACAAATATCGCGCAAATCACTCCTAAATATCGCGCCGCTGATCATCTTCGATGCGGATGCTGATGTTGTGTAGCGCGGTGGGGACATCGGGGGCGGCGGAAATGTAGAGTCCGGGTTTGCAGGTAAGTGCCATGCCGGGGGGGCGAGTTCGCGCCAGAGTTTGGGGGAACTGTCGGCTTTCTTGTAATCGTCCGCGTCGTGCACGTCCAGCCTCATCATGATTACTGCTTAACATATGAAACCGACCGCGCCGCCCCGCTCTTGGGACGGCGTCGGATGGACTGAATTGCTGGGCGTTTCTTCAATACGACTACAAGATGTCAATAGACTCCACGTCTATTTCGGGACTCTCCAAAAAATCTTTCTCAACTTCACCCCTGATCCGAACGCGAGTCTTTTCATTGATTCCGTGATTCGGAAAGATATCGCGATCTATCTCTATCCGTACTTGGTCTTTTCCATCAGAGAAGATGTACTTTTCATGGGTTAGCTGCTTGATGATGTATCCGCTGATGTCCACCAACGAGTCGTCTTTGGCCGATAGCGCCGCAGCGACAGACTGACTTGGCGCCTGCGCTCCTGGCCCCAAATATTGAGCGGCGACCTTGGTTGAGGAAAACATCAGTACAGGAACAACCAGTAATGCAATTTTTGCAAGTTTCATCAGAATCTCCCTCTTCAGGTTGGAAAAACAGGCTTTCGGATTTGCGCTGGCACACCCGACACCTGAGTTAAGCGACGTAGCCCGTCCGCTTGAACGAGTAGTCAGAGTATACGCGAAAATTCCCTGCGAATACGGCAACTGACGCGCCGGATTAAAAGTGGCGGGAGCATCCTGCTCCCGCCACTTCAAAACTCTTCTTGCGCGGCATGTCGCATGAGTTCTTCAATTTCGCGCACGCTTTTCGGCGCGCTGGTGTAAACCTCGCAGCCGGTAGGCGTGATGAGCAAATCGTCTTCGATGCGGATGCCGATGTTATGTAGCGCGGCGGGGACATCGGGGGCGGCGGGGATGTAGAGACCGGGCTCGCAGGTGAGGGTCATGCCGGGAGCGAGTTCTCGCCAGAGGTTGGGTGAACTGCCGGCTTCCTTGTAATCGCCCGCGTCGTGCACGTCCAGCCCCAGCCAGTGGGCGGTGTTGTGCATGTAAAAACGTCGGTAGGCGGCGGATTCAATCAGCCCGTCTACGTCGCCCGCCAGCAGTTTCAGGTCGACCATGCCTTGCGTCAGTACGCGCGCGGCGGCTTCATGCGGCACATTGAAGCGGACGCCGGGACGGGTGGCGGCGATGGCGGCGGACTGGGCGGCGAGGACAATTTCGTAGCAATCTTTTTGCGCGGGAGAAAAACGCCCGTTCACCGGAAAGGTGCGGGTAATGTCGGCGGCGTAACCTGCGAATTCGCAGCCCGCGTCAATCAGCACCAGATCGCCGTCGATGAGGGGCTGGCTGTTGTCCACGTAATGCAGGGTGCAGGCGTTTTTGCCGCCTGCCACGATGGGGGAGTAGGCGTGGCCACTCGCGCCCTGACGCCGGAATTCGTAGCTGAGTTCGGCTTCCAGCGCGTATTCCGTTTTTGCGGTATGTATGCTGGCACGCATGGCGCGGGCGTGTCCGGCGGATGTGATGTCGGCGGCGCGGCGCATGAGGTCTTGTTCCGCCGCGTCTTTAATGAGCCGCAGGGCGTCCAGCGGCGCGCGCCAGTCACAGAGGGCGCTGGGCGCGCGTTTGCCCTGACGCGCCTGGGCGCGCACGGCGTCAAGGGCGCGGGCGATGCGGGCGTCCCATTCGGCATCCAGCCCGAAGGCGTGCCAGAGGGTCGGATGGTCGGCGATGAGGTGCGGCAGTTTTTCATCCAGCGTGGCGATGGGGTAGGCTTCATCAAAGCCGAAAGTTTGAGCGGCGGCTTCAGGTCCATAGCGAAAGCCGTCCCAGATTTCCCGTAGCGCGTCCTTTTCCCGACAAAACAGGGTGGAACGTCCGCCCGCCAACACCAGCACAGCTTCCGGTTCGGGAAAGCCGGTCAAATGCCAGAAATAGGAATCGGCGCGATAGGGATGCGGATTGTCGCGGTTCCGCAGACGCTCCGGCGCGGTGGGAATGAGCGCGACGCCATCGCCGATGAGGTTCAGAAAATGGGCGCGGCGGGCGATGAAGGGAGATGTCATATTTTCGGCACAATCGACACAAATAAATATCCGGTCATTGTACAATAAGGCTGTACGTTAAAGGAGCGCAACATGACCATAGAAACGACTTACAGCCAGGTGCGCGGACAGCTCAAAACCTTGATGGATCGCGCTGTGGATGATCGCGAAATCATCGTGGTGAACCGTCGTCATGGCGGCAATGTCGCCTTGATTGCGGCGGATGAACTGGACGGTTTGCTGGAAACGGCGCATCTGCTCCGCTCGGAGAAGAATGCGGAACGCTTGCTGTCCGCATTGACTCGCGCCCGTCACGAAACCCTTGCGCCGGTATCGCTGGATGTCTTGCAGCAAGAAATTGAAGCGGTGGGGCGCGATGAGTGATCCTGTGCATGAGCGATTGGCGGGACATTCGGCAGCGCGTTTGACAGTATGCCAGCCGGAATTTCTGGAAGATTTGCAATACTGGATTGAAACCGACCGTCGTACCGCGAAACGCCTGCTCGAATTGATGCGCGCGATTGCGCGCGACCCTTTTCATGGGATTGGCAAACCCGAACCGCTGAAATATTTTGGCGCGGATGTCTGGTCGCGCCGGATTACGCAGGAACATCGCTGCGTTTATCTGGTCAAAGCGGATCGTGTCGAATTTTTGCAAGGGCGCTATCACTATTAGGCATTTTTATCGAAGTATGACAGAAAATTGGGGCGAGCAGATTTTTCGATTATATTTTCATGGAAATGAACTATGACATTTTTTTACAAGCTCCCTCATTTCTCGCAGAAGTATGAATAGATTTTCATCATCAAATTTTTCAAAGGGGACAGTAATTTTTATTTCCAGATTGGTCTTGCTGGCTTCAATGCCAGCCTTTTTCTCACCATCTTCATATGAGGTTCAGGAAATGGGCGCGGCGCTGGGCGAAGGGGGCTGGATCGAAAGTCATGTTTTTAACACTTGCTACAGGCTTGTACATACAGACCTGATGGCACTAGCCTGCCTTTGTTCATGAACGGGTATTGACATCGTATCAATATTCTGTTCAAAGTATCCGCATACATCCTTGAACGTATCTTTCCGCTTTTGGTCTTCAGCATCAGCCTCACTGGAAAAGGTTGCCCATTCAAAATCCGACTTTAGATCGATATTTTCTGATTTCTTGCGTTCCAGTAGCTCCTGACCTTTCAGTCTGTAGCTAATCATATTTTGATTGATTTTCATCTGTCTGACGATGATATCCCGTAATTTCGGATGATAAAAATACTCTTTGGCTTCAAGTTTATTTATTGACCGATCAATTTTCTTGATGTCATCATCGGCACGAGCACTGGCAAATCTTCCCCGCGCAAAATCTGCTGCGTTGATGTTCGAAAGTTTTGATGCAAGAAGACCGGCTTCTATAATTTCATCAAGTTCTTCGTAACGTGACTGCTTTACAACAGTTTTAATGCTTTTGGTACGCATTTCGACGCATGCTGTCTTGAAAGCGTCCTCATCTCCTCGCATGTCAGCAGGCAGCGGCGGAGCAATACCCATTTCAACGTATGCGCACACGCTCATGATGGTTTCTTTCAGCTTTTTGTCTTCCGCGTCAGATTTGCGGTACAAAAGAATTTTGTCTTCCGGGTCAGGTCCGCGGTAAAAAGAAAATGGGGAGGAAAAACCACGACCTTCCAGTCTGTCATTACCTTTCTGTCTGAAGCGAATTACATTTTGGGCAACTTTCATATGGTTAACCATAAGCTCTTGTAATCGTGGATAACGAACTTTGAGTCTGGATTCAAGTATATTTATTGATTGCTCGATTTTTTGAATATCGGCTTCAGCAGAATCATTTGAAAAGGTTCCCTTCGCATAGCTTTCCGCGTTAGCGTGAGCCAGTTCTGTTGCCTCAATGCCAGCCGTGATAATCTCACGAAATTCGGCAGAAAGTAGCTGGTTCGTAATGCGTATCCAACCAAATACGCCCACGCCTGCCAATACCACAATCAGAATAATTATCTTTTTCATACAATCCTCCTGGTTATTAGATACTCTTGGAAGGAAAATGGGGAAACCCGGATTCTCCTGTTAGTTATCTTCTTTCGTCCGCCGTTTGAGTTCCTCATCCAGCAATATCAAGCGTTCCGGGGTGCCGACATCGACCCATTGTCCGTCGAAGCGTTCGCCCGTCACCAGTCCTTTGGCGGCGGCGGCGTAGAGCAGGGGGGCGAGTTTGGCGGGGCGGTCGGCTTCGACGTTGGCGAACAGGCGGGGCGAGTAGATGCCGATGCCGGTGAAGGTCAGGGCGTTGTTGCGCTCGTTGTTGTCGGCGCTGATTTTGCCGTCGCGCCCCAGATTGAAATCGCCTTGCGGGTGGTGGGCGGGGTTGTCGACCAGCAGCAGGTGCGCCTGTTTATCCTGAAGGGGCATGGTGAGCGCCTGCGCCGGATTCCAGTCGCAGAAGATGTCGCCATTGATGAGGAGAAAGGGTTGTTCGCCCAAAAGCGGCAGAACGCGGGCGACGCCGCCAGCGGTTTCCAGCGCGCCCGGTGGTTCGGGCGAATAGACGATGTGCAGGTTCCAGGCGGCGCCGTCGCCCAGGATGTTCAAAAACTGATCGCCCAGATGGGAAACATTGATGATGACATGTCGGAATCCGGCGGCGGCGAGGCGTTCCAGATGCCAGACGATGAGGGGTTTGCCGCCCACGGGCAGCAGCGGTTTGGGCGTGGTGTCGGTGAGCGGGCGCATACGCTCGCCGCGTCCGGCTGCCAGAATCATGGTTCTCATAATGTCACCGCCATTGAAAAAATGAAAAAAGGTTAAAAGGTCAGCCCCGTTTCCGCGCTTTTGTTTTCCAGCGCGTCGAACAGGGTGAGCAGGGGTCTTAGCGCATTGTAGCGAGCCGCCGTCTTTTTCGCATAGCCTACAAAACGTGGCAGGTCGGCGATGTAGTTTTCCTTGCCGTCCCGATATTTCAGGCGGCAGAAGATACCGAGCACTTTCAGGTGGCGTTGCAAGCCCATCCATTCATAAGCCTGCCAGAAATCGCCGAAATCCGCGTGCACGGGCAGCCCGGCGGCGCGCGCCTTTTCCCAGTAGCGCACCACCCAGTCGAGTTCCTGCTCTTCTTCCCAAGAGATGAAGGCGTCGCGGAACAGGGAAACCACATCATAGGTGATGGGGCCGTACACCGCATCCTGAAAATCCAGAATGCCGGGGGTAAGCGCAGTTGTGTGCGCTGCGGCGCTTTCCGTCACCATCAGGTTGCGCGGCATGAAATCACGGTGCACGAATACCCTCTTCTGCGCCAGGGCGGAATCGACCAGCAGGCGGAAGAGGTTGTCCAGCGCGCTCTGCTGTTCGGTGGTGAGGGCGCGTTCCAGATGGCGACCGACATACCACTCCGGGAACAGGCGCAGTTCGCGGCGCAACAGGGTTTCGTCGTAGGGCGGCAGCGCGTCGGGGCGGGAAGCCTGTTGCCAGCGCACGAGCACATCCAGCGCCGGGCGCATCAGGTGATCGGCAAGCGCGGGTTCGGACTGGAGGGCGGCGAGGTAGCCGACGCGCCCCAAATCGGAGAGCAGCAAAAAACCGTGGTCGAGGTCGGCAATTTCGACGCGCGGGGCGCAAAGATTGGCTTTCGCAAACAGACCGGCGACCTTGACGAAGGGGCGGCTGTCTTCCTTGTCCGGCGGCGCGTCCATCAGGATGCGGGTGTCGCCATTCGGCAGGGTGAGGCGAAAATAGCGGCGGAAACTGGCGTCGGCAGAGGCGGGGGCGATGCCGATTTCGCCAGCGGGATGGGCGGCGTAAAGGGGCGCAACGTGCTGTGACACCCATTCTTGCAATTGTTGGTCGCGTGACATGTGAACCGGAAGGCTTGGGGTAGAATGTCAGGATTTTAGCATCGGGGTTTCGCGCGTTTCCCGCTTTTTCCCGTCATTTCTTCCCCAGAGTGAATTTGCCTGCCGCCTTGTTTATCACTGTGTCGACCACTCCGCCCCGCTTCGTTTCGTATTTCCAGCCCGTGACCGTGTGCCGTCGTCGCCCCGTGGTCATCGCGTTGGCGTGCCTGTTTGCGGGCAGTCAGCTTGCCCAGGCCGCGCCCTTTTATCCAGACAGCGAGGGTGGCAACAGCGCCGAACCTTCCCGTCTGGTGCCTGCCATGCCCACGCTGGCGCTGGATACCTACCGCGACCAGCGGGTTTCCGCGCCGCTGGCGTTGCGCCCCAGTATGCAGTTGTTGAGCCTCGCGCAGGATGGCAGCGCCCCCGGCGCGCTCGGGCGGAAGAAGAAAAAAGAGGCGCGTCCTTCCTTTTTGACGGCGGACAAAATTGGCGGGCAGCGGGATGAAGTCAGCCACGCCGAGGGCAATGTCGAGTTACGCGCGGCGGACGGTCTGGTTTTTGCCGACAAGCTGGATTACTACCCGCTGGAAGACGAAATCCGGGCGACCGGCAATGTGCGCCTGACGCAGGAGGGCGCGGAAGTGTCGGGTCCCTATCTGCAACTGAAAATGGCGGATCAGGTCGGCTATTTTGACCACGCCCATTACAAAATCAGCCGCATGGTGGAAAATTCCAACAACGAGCAGAAAGCGTCGCCCATGCTGGTTGCGCCCCTGCCTGAATTGCCCCTGCGGATGAGCACCGGCTACGGTCAGGCGGAGCGCATCAATTTTGAAGGCGAAAACCAGTTTCGGCTCATTGACGGCACCTATTCCACCTGCAAGCCGGATGCACAAAACCGGCAGGACTGGTACGCCAAAAGCAGCGACATCAAGCTTGATTACGACCGAAATGAAGGCGTTTCCAAAAACGCCACGATGTATTTCAAGGAGGTGCCCTTTCTGTACGCGCCCTATCTTGGCTTTTCGCTTAACAGTCAGCGTAAATCCGGCGTGCTCGCGCCGACTTTTTCCTCATCCACCCGCACCGGGCTGGATTTGTCCATCCCCTATTACTGGAATATCGCGCCCAATTACGACGCCACCATCACGCCGCGCCTCATGAGCAAGCGCGGTCTGCAAATGGGGGCGGAAGCGCGCTACATGGATCATTACGCGGAGTCCAGCGCGCGCGTCGAATACCTTGCCAACGACAAGCAGTATGGCGACAGCCGCTATGCCTACGACCTGAAATATCGGCAAAATCTGGGCGGCGGATTTTCCGCCCACCTCGACTGGAACGGCGTTTCCGACGACGACTATTTCACTGACCTGTCGTCGCGCGTGGTGCAGACTTCCCAACGCCAGTTGCCCCGCCAGTTTCAGTTGAATTACAGCCGCGACTGGCTTTCCGCCAGCCTGCGTACCCTGCGTTATCAAACCCTGAATCCCAGTGACGAAAAAAGTTACTATCTGGAACACCCTTATTTTCTGGAACCGCAACTGACCTTCAACGCCCACCCGATGGCGTGGAACGGTCTGGAATTCCAGGCGCAGGGTCAATACACCGATTTCACCCACCCGACGCTGGAAGAAGGCAAGCGCGCGGTGTTTTACCCGCAGGTCTCGCTCCCTTATATTCGTCCGGGCTTCTACATTACGCCCAAGATCGGTCTGCACATGAGCCGCTACCAGTTGGATCAGCGCGCCGCAGGGATGCCGGAAAGCCTCTCCCGCAATCTGCCCATTTTCAGTCTGGACGCGGGCATGACCTTCGAGCGGGAAGCGAACCTCTTTGGCAACCGCTGGACGCAAACGCTGGAACCCAGGCTCTACTACCTCAACATTCCCTACAAGGATCAGAGCCGTTATCCCCTCTTTGATTCCAGTCTGGCGGATTTCAATTTCAGCCAGATGTTCAGCGAAAACCGTTTTTCAAGTTACGACCGCATCAACAACGCCCGGCAGTTGACGGCGGCGCTCACCACCCGTCTGATTGACCCTCAAACCGGCGGCGAACGCGTGCGGGCGATGGTCGGGCAACGCTACTATTTCCGGGAACCCAGGGTCGGTCTGCCGAGCGAGACCCTGTATCACGACAAATACTCCGATTTTCTCGCCGCCCTGTCGGGGCAGGTCGCGCCCAAAACTTATGTGGACGCGGCGCTGGAATACAACTTCAAGCACGCCACCACCGAACGCGCCACTTTCGCCGCCCGCTACCAGCCGGATTACGGCAAGGTCATTTCCGTCGCCTATCGCTATAACCGGGGCGTTAACTGGAGCACGCGCATGCAGAATGTCGAAAGCATGGATCAGATCGACATTGCCACCCAGTGGAAGCTCTCCAATCGCTGGTACGCGGTGGGTCGCTACAATTACGCCTTCGATTCTTCGCGGCTGATCGAAGGCATTGCCGGGCTGGAATACAACGCCGGTTGCTGGGTTGCCCGCGCCGTCCTGCAACGGTTGGAAACCACGGCGGGATCGCCCAACACCAGCGTCTTCTTCCAGCTCGAATTGAACGACTTTGGTCAAATCGGCGCGAACCCTATCCAGGTGTTGCGCCGCAGCGTACCCGGTTACAGCAAAATCAATGAACTGCCGAATTCCGGCGGCGGTCTCCTTTCTGAAGATTGACTTTTCAACGAGTAATTCCATGCAAAAAATTATCCTTTCCCTTTCCTGCCTTGTCGCGCTGCTGGCGACCTTCTCCGCTCAGGCGGCGCGTCCGCAGGTTGTGGAAGCTGACCGTATCGTCGCCATCGTCGGCAGCGAAGCGATTACCCTGACCGAACTTCGCAGCCAGCTACGCATGGCGACAGGACGGCTGGAACGTCAAGGCACACCCCTGCCGCCCACGGAAGTGCTGGAACGGCAAATGCTGGAACGCATGATCATGGAACGCGCCCAAATTCAGGCGGCGCGGGAACTCGGTTTGCGGATCGACGACGCGCAACTGGAACAAACCATCGGGCGCATCGCCGCTAACAACAAGATGACGCGCGAACAATTTCTCGCCGCCCTGCAAAAAGACGGCATCACCTACGCCCAGTTCCGCGAGGAAATCCGCAGTGAAATGATGGTGTCCCGTCTGCGCGAACGGGAAGTGGACAGCCGCCTCGTCATCTCCGACGCCGAAATCGACAACTTTCTGGCGCAGACCGGCGGCGGGCATGAAGAATTCCGCATCGCGCACATCCTGCTGCGCGCCCCCGAATCCGCCAGCCCCGACCAGTTGCAAAAGCTGAAAGCCAGGGCGGAAGACGTTTTGAAACGCGCCAAAAGCGGCGAAAACTTCGCCGAACTCGCCGCCGCCTATTCCGACGCCCCCGACGCCCTGCAAGGCGGCGACCTCGGCTGGCGCGGACAGGACAGCCTGCCCGCCATCTTCGCGGAAGCGGCAAAGAAACTGAAAGCGGAAGAAATGGGCGAATTGCTGCAATCCTCCAACGGCTTTCACATCCTGAAACTTCTCGCCCGCCGTGGCAGCGACGCCGAAGAGGGCGGTGTGCGGCAAACCCAGGCGCGGCACATCCTGATTCGGGTCGATGAAATTGTTTCCGAAGCCGATGCCAGGCGTCGTCTGGAAGACCTGCGCGAACGTCTGAAACACGGCGAAAACTTCGCCGAACTCGCCCGCCTCTATTCGCAGGATGGCTCCGCCGCCACCGGCGGCGATTTGGGCTGGATCAATCCCGGCGACACTGTGCCGGAATTCGAGCGCGCGATGGACGCCCTCGCGGAAGGCGAAGTCAGCCCCGTTGTCCAGTCGCCCTTCGGCTTTCACATCATCCGCGTCGACGCCCGCCGTGTGCAGGACATGAGTCAGGAAAAACAACGCCTCGCCGCTCGTCAGGCGTTGCGCGAGCGCAAGATGGACGACGCCTATCAGGATTGGCTCCGGCAACTGATTGACCGCACCTACGTCGAATACCGTCTGGAAGAAGAATAAGTGCACAGGCTGGCGGTCACTTCCGGCGAACCGGCGGGCATCGGCCCGGAAATCTGTCTGCAATTGGCGAACCAGGCGGATTTTGCAGGCGACGCGCATCCGGTCATTCTTGCTGACCGCGACCTGCTTGCCGAACGCGCCCGCTTGTCGGGATTAAGCGTCACGCTGCGGGATTACGCGCCCGACAATATCAAACAGACGAGCGTACTGGATGTCCTGCACATTCCCCTCGCCGTCCCTTCGCAGCCCGGCAAACTCGACCCCGCCAACAGCGCCTATGTGTTGGCGCTGCTTGACCGCGCCCTGTCTGGCTGTCAGTCCGGCGAATTCGCCGCGATGGTCACTGCCCCGCTGCACAAAGGCGTCATCAACGACGCCCGCCTGCCGCGCTGCCCGCATTTTACCGGACACACCGAATATCTGGCGGAGATGACCAACACGCCCGAAGTGGTGATGATGCTGGCGGGGAGAACGCCACGCGCCCATGCCGATGGCAATCTGCGCGTAGCGTTGGTCACGACCCACCTGCCCATAAAAGACGTTGCCGCCGCCATTACAGCGGAACGCCTGACGGAAATTCTCTCCATCCTGCATCGGGAATTGCGGACGAAATACGGACTTGCCCACCCGCGCATTCTGGTCACGGGCTTGAATCCCCACGCCGGAGAAGGCGGCTATCTGGGGCGCGAAGAGCTTGACCTCATCAACCCGACGCTGGAAAAGCTGCGGCATGAAGGCATGAATTTAATCGGCGCGCTCCCCGCCGACACCCTGTTTACCCCGCCCATTCTTGCCCAGGGCGACGCCGTGCTCGCCATGTACCACGACCAGGGGCTTGCCCCCCTGAAATACGCCACCTTCGGGCATGGCATCAACATCACGCTGGGGCTGCCCATCATCCGAACCTCGGTCGACCACGGCACGGCGCTTGATTTGGCAGGCAGCGGCAAAGCCAATCCCGGCAGCCTGTTCGCCGCCACGCGCGAAGCGGCGCGGATGGCGGCGGCGATTGCAAAGTAAAACCCGATCATGCCCTCCCCAAAACGCCGCCCTCATTCGCCGTCTACGCCGTCGGGACACGCTCCGCGCAAGCGTTTCGGGCAGAATTTTCTCATTGACCGGGGCATCATTCACGCCATTGTGCAGGCGATAGACCCGCAAGCGGAGGATGTGCTGGTGGAAATCGGCCCCGGCTTGGGGGCGCTCACCGAACCGCTGCTGGCGCGCGCGGGCAGGCTGCATGTCGTGGAAATCGACCGCGACCTGATTGCCCGCTTGCGGCAGCGTGACACCCCTGAAAAACTTGCCATCCACGCGGGCGACGCGCTGGCGTTCGACTTTGGCGCTTTGGGGACGCGACTTCGCGTCGCGGGCAATTTGCCTTACAACATCTCCACGCCCTTGCTTTTTCACCTCGCCGGTTTTGCCGACTGCATCTACGACATGCATTTCATGCTGCAAAAGGAAGTGGTGGAGCGCATGACGGCGGCAGCGGGCGGCAGCGCCTACGGGCGGCTTTCCGTGATGCTGCAATATCGTTTTTATCTGGATTGGTTGTTTGACGTGCCGCCGGAATCCTTCGACCCCGCGCCCAGGGTCGAATCCGCCATCGTGCGCCTGATTCCCAAACCCGCCGCCGAACTTTGCGCCGATATGGTCTGTCTGGAAAAAGTCGTCGCCACCGCCTTCTCCCAACGTCGCAAGATGCTGCGGAACAACCTGAAAGGACTGTTTTCAGCCGAAGACCTCGTAGCGCTTGACATCGCGCCCGACAGCCGCCCCGAACAACTGCCGCTCTCTGGATTCATCGCGCTCGCCAATCGGCTGGCCGCGAAAGTCTGAACGCCCCGCTCAATTCAAAATGGCTTCCGTTTCTCCCTTGCGCGACGATGCGCCCATTCCCCAGGGCGATGACAAGCCCGACCTGCTGTCGCGCTATCTGGCGCGGGTCTGGAGTGTGCTCCCCCTCTACGGCAGCCTGTATCCCTGTTCTGGCTGGCAACGGAACGGCGCCGACCCCTTCGCCTTTCTCGAATGGGCGTGGCCGCGTTACTGGACGGGCTTCGATTTGGTCACCAACGTCATCATCTACATGCCGACGGGCTTTTTGCTGACCCTTTCCCTGCGCCGCCTGCCGGGGCGTTGGAGCGGCTTCATCCTCGCCGTGCTGCTGTCCCTGTTGCTGAGTTTCTGCATGGAAAGTCTGCAAACCTGGCTGCCCAGTCGCTTTTCTTCCAATCTTGATTTGGGCGGCAATACTCTGGGCGCGTTGCTCGGCGCGCTGCTCGCCTTTCGCGCCGGAGATACGTTGCGACGCTGGTGGCGATTCTGGCGCGCGCGCCTCATCGCCGCCCGTCCGCATGTCGATTTGGGGCTGACCCTGTTGGGTTTGTGGCTTTTAACCCTGCTTTCGCCGGAAACCCTGCTCTTTGGCGTGGGCGACCTGCGCCAGACCTTGAACTGGCTGCCAACCCTCACCTACGCGCCGGAAACCTACCATGTCACCGAAACCGCCGTGGTGGTGTGCAACCTGCTCGCCGTGGGCTTGTTCGCCGCCGCCATGACGCGTGGTCGCTGGATCGCCTACCTGATTGTGCCGCTGTTCTTTGGCATTGCCGTTTTGGTACGCTGCCTCGCCGCCGCGATTCTGGCAAGCCCGGAACAGTTCCTCATCTGGCTCACCCCCGGTGTGCGCGAGGGGTTAAGCATGGGCGGCATGGCGCTCGTCTTTGCCCTGCTGCTGCCGCCTCTGGGCAGGCTCGTGCTGGCGGCGCTCTGTCTGCTGGCAGGCGCAATGCTGGTCAACCTCGCCCCCATCGACCCCTATTCGCTGGACGCCCTCACCCTCTGGCGGCAAGGGCATTTCCTCAATTTCAACGGCCTGACCCGCTGGATTTCCAGCATCTGGCCTTTTCTGGCGCTGCCTTACCTGATTCTGGCGAGTCGGCGGATGTGAACATTTTATGGAACAAGCCATGACAGAAGAACACGATTGCATACCGGCTAAAGAGGCGGTGAACTCCGTACTCGACAAGGTGGAGTACGAGTCAAACTGCTTTGGTGAGGAGACATTTATTCTCTGCGAAAATGAGTGTTTTCATAGAATTGAACATCTTAGCGTGGGCGATAAGGTGTTGTCTCGCTGCGAAGCTACCGGCGAAATGGCTTACAAAAGGATCATCAAGATCCATCAAGCCCTCGGTACAACTCGGCATCTGTATCTCAATCATAGCCCGACGTTTGAATATCTCAATAGAGCGATATTTGTAACCGACGAGCATCCCTTTTGGGTCGAGGGCAAGGGTTGGACAAAGGTTCGTGATCTTGAGGAAGGAGATGAACTGCTCACCTACAACGGTGCGTGCACGAGTGTGGAAACACTTTTTCCATCACATCTTGATTGCCAGGAAATAGTTTATAACCTGGAAGTAGAGGATTTTCATACCTACTTTGTCGATTTGGCTGGCATTTGGGTGCACAACACCAACTGTGCGGAAAAAGTAGCTAACAAAGAAACAGCCCTTGAGCGAAGCATTGAGAACCAGCTTGCGCGTGAAAAACTGCCATGTTTTGTGGCGGGGACTTTGGTGCATACGAAAGACGGAAAAAAACCGATTGAGAAGATTAAGGTCGGGGATTGGGTTTTGTCGTATCCCGATGATCAGGTGCCACCATCTCACATTCGCGAGGAACATGAATACACTTATCGTCAAGTTACGCGAACCTTTGTGCATGAAGACAAGCCTGTCTGCGAAGTGACAATCATGAATTTTGCCAGCAATTTTAAAGAAACCCTCAAGGTAACACTTGATCATCCGTTCTATGTGTCGAACAGAGGATGGATACCCGCCGGTGAATTGAATTTCATGTGTCCGTTGGAAGCGAAGAACTTTGGAAACCTAGCAACCGGTATGCCTTCTGCTACTGGAGAACAAGCTCGCGTATACAACTTAGAAGTGGACGAATTTCACACATACTACGTTGGATGCTTAGGAGCGTGGGTTCACAACGCCTGCTCTCTTAAAAACACCAAACTTCCCCCACTCCGGGAAATTACAAGTGCGGAACTGCCACCAGAAGTGCAAGCAAAAGCGAAAGAGCTGAAAGATGCCTGTTTCCCAGGAGATACACCGATTCGACCCCTATTCGCTGGACGCCCTCACCCTCTGGCGGCAAGGGCATTTCCTCAACTTCAACGGCCTGACCCGCTGGATTTCCAGCATCTGGCCTTTTCTGGCGCTGCCTTACCTGATTCTGGCGAGTCGGCGGATGTAGCTACTGTATGGAACAAGCCATGACAAAAGAACACGATTGCATACCGGATTATGAACAAACCATCGCGCATATTGAAAAATACGGGCTGACGGTCATTGCGGTGACAGAACTTGGGAGATACAAAAAGTATCATGAACATTGGTCATGAACTACGTGAGCGTCATATCATTTCAACTGTAGATGCGCTGAATGAATTAATGAAAAAAGATAGTGTTACATTCTCTGTAAGGAGCGCATAAACATGAAAAATATTTTTGTTGCCTTTCTTGTTATTTTTTTATCTTTATTTTCAATTCCATCGAAATCAGATGCACCTATGCCTCCTCCAACGGATAGGGTATTCTGTTCACTTAGTGGTCGATATTGCCTTAAAACAGATATCAGGGAAAAATTATTAATCATGATGGATAATGCTCCCAACGCATCAAGAAAAGAGATGAGTACAGCAAAACGCATGTTTGGGGGCTATCAATTTTCAATCGCGGCATCAGATGTAAAGTTTCCTTCGATAAGCGAAGAACTATGGCGTATCAGCATACAAAAAACACCTGGGTTTTATAGGGTTGCAGACGATGGTATTCATTACGTGGAATATTACCATGGGAATATGCTGGAAAGTAATGATCCACAGCAGATAGTATATCAATTTTACGCAAAAGACATAAAATTGAAATCATTGAAACTAATCATGATTCTTCATAATTTAACATCGCTGACCTCAACAGTATCCCATTTTAACTGGGCTCGCGATGATGTTATATCTGGTTTTTTTGATTCACATAATTACTTTGTAATTCGCACACTGGAAAATCGGGAATTGTGGTTTGATGTTATGGGTACGCTGCTGAATGACCGTCCAATCTCGCCGCCCAAATGAAACGGGTGTGGCGGGTCTTGGGGTTTTGGGTGGCTTTTTGCCAGAAGTCGGCGTCCAATTGGATGTCGGCGTTCTTCCAGTATTTCAGGCTCCTGCCGCTTTCCGCTTCCCGCGCCTTTTGCGAGAAAGCGGACACTTTTTGCGGGTCGTTGGGCAAGTGCCATTTGTCGCTTCTTCTGCCCAGCGGGTCGTAGGCAAACAGGGTAACGCCCTTTTCTTCTTCAACGGCAATGAGTTGGTCGTCATCGTCCCAGTGCAGGAGTTGCAGCAGATGTCCGTGCTCGTCGCGTCTGGCGATGAGCCGTCCGAAGGGGTCGTAGTCGAGCCGTTCGGGGCGGTCGATGCCGGCTCTTTGCATGAGGGTGCCCAGCAGCCGGTTGCCTTTTGTGGGGGATTGCTCTTGCGCCAAGGCTTGCGCTGTGCCGATGTGGGCGCTGGCACTGCCTCCGGTAACGGGGTAGTGGTTGTCGGCTTCGTCCCAGCCGAAGCGTTCGCTTTGATAGCCCAGAGCGGCGCTATCCCGGTAGCGTTCGAGAAGTCTGCCGTCCTTGTCGTAGGAAAGCCGGATTTGTCCCCGGTGTTTGTCATCAACGCGCTCAACTTCTCCGGCTTTGCGGTAGGCGTAGGCGCGTTCAATGAG
>JAITSU010000050.1 GCA_031287525.1 Zoogloeaceae bacterium
CAACCGCTTGTCGGCAGCCGGTAAGCCTCCAATGCTGATCATCGGCGCCATGATGCGTAAGCTCATTCATGTCGCCTTTGGCGTCTTGAAATCAGGCAAACCTTTCGACCCCGCTCTTCCTGGCGCTTGACTTGGATACCCGTATCTACCCAAAGGTAGGGCGCGTTCTCCGAACGCGCCGTTGGTTAACCACGGCGGTTTCGGAGAAACCGCCCTACCTGAACCACGGAGCGGGTTGGGCGGGGTCAGGCAGGGCAGGTTTGAAATCCGGTCTACCAAACCACGCGCTCCCATTGTACAGACTGTACACATCCTGCTTCCGTTCGTGACCTGCCAGCGGGAGCAGGATGCTCCCGCCACTTTGATTTCAATGGCATTCGTGCGATTGCCTTGGGCGTAGCGCCGAATGGCATGGTTTTGATTTCCGCCGCCTGATAACATGTTCGCTTTCTGTTTTCTGATGCCGGTGCCGCATGTCCTTTCAAAACCCGCTCGACTGTATCGCCTGCCCCCGTTTGGCGGCGCATCTTGCCGCCTTGCGTCAGCGCGATCCCGACTGGCACAACCGCCCCGTGCCCGCGTTCGGGGAACTGGATGCCCGATTGCTGGTGGTGGGGCTGGGACCGGGGGAGAAGGGGGCGAATCGTACCGGACGACCTTTTACCGGCGACGTGGCGGGGGAATTGCTCTATCCGGCGTTGCACCGCTTCGGCTTCGCTACGGCGGCAGAACCGCTGGATGCGGACAAGGCGGCGAATCCTGCCCTGCGCCTGATGGATGCCCGCATCACCAATGCCGTCCGTTGTCTGCCACCAGCGAACAAGCCCACGCCGGTTGAGATTCGGGAGTGCAATGCGTTTCTGGCAGAAGAAATTAACGCCATGCCCCGCCTCGCCGCCATCATCGCCTTGGGCGGCGTCGCGCATCAGGCGGCGCTACGCGCCTTGGGGTTGAAACCCGCGCATTACGTCTTCGGTCACAACATCCGCCACGATCTGCCCGCGCCCTTGCCGACGCTGTTCGACAGCTACCATTGCAGCGGCTACAACTGGCGCACGGGACGGCTGACGCGCGAAAGTTTTGAAGCGGTGTTTGCGCGGGCGCGGGAATTTTTGCGGTCATGTGAATCGCGGGGGCGGGTTTGAAACCCGCCCCTGACCCCATGACGGTTTACAGTTTTGACCGCCGATCCTCAACATGTTTGCTTTTTCCGAACGAGCGTTCAATGCCGTTCGGTTCAATCAGCTTGACCACCGGCGTGACCAGCAGCGTTTGCCGCAGGCGGTCGACGACGTGGTGGCGGAAGCGATCCATCTCCTCGAAAGAATCGCTGATGGCTTCGGGCTTCAGTTCCACCATGACGGTCATGCGATCCAGTCCGGTTTCGTTGTCGATCACGATGCGGTAATGCGGCGTGACGCCCTGAATCACCGAAAGCACATCTTCCACCTGGGTGGGGAAAATGTTGGTGCCGCGCACAATCAGCATGTCGTCGGTACGGGCGCGCACCTTCGTCATGCGCGCGTGGGTGCGACCGCAGGCGCAGGGTTCGGTGGTGATGGCGGTCAAATCGTGGGTACGGTAACGCAGCATGGGGAAGGCTTGTCGATCCAGTGTGCTCAACACCAGTTCGCCCTCGCTGCCCTCCGGCAGCGGCTCGCCCGTGCGCGGGTCGATGATTTCCCATAAAAACTGGTCTTCGGCAATGTGGTTGTGCTCGCGCGAATGCAGACATTCGCCGCCCACGCCGGGGCCGCTCAATTCGGTAAGCCCGTAATTGTCGGTGCAGACGATGTGCATCCGGCTCTCAATCTCGCGTTTCAGACCGGGCGTACAGGGTTCGCCGCCGAACAGCCCCACGCGCAGGCTGGACGCCTGCCAGTCGAAGCCGCACGCCTCGCCGACCTCGCACATATGCAGCGCGTAAGAGGGCGTCGAAATCAGGACGGTGGTTTTGTAATCCTCAATCATCATCAGGTGGCGCTCGGTGTTGCCGGAACCGGCGGGTACCATCATGCATCCCAGTTTTTCGCAGCCGTAATGCAGCCCGAAACCGCCGGTGAACATGCCATAGCCGAATGCCATCTGCACACGGTCGGCGCGGGTCACGCCCACCATCGCCACCATGCGCGCGACGCAATCGCTCCAGATGTCGAGGTCATGCTGGTTAAAGCCGATGACAATGGGCTTGCCGGTGGTGCCCGACGAGGAATGCAGACGCAGCACATCGTCAAGCGGAATGGCGCAAAGTCCGTAGGGATAGGTGTCGCGCAACACCTGTTTGTCGGTGAAGGGAAGGCGGGCAATATCGGCAAGGCTCTGGATGTCCGCCGGTTTGAGTCCGCGTTCCTGAAAACGCGCCTTGTACCAGGGTACGCGGTCATAAGCCCAGGCGACCTGATTTTTGAGTTTTTCCAACTGGATGGCGCGAATGCGCTCGCGCGACGCGGTTTCGATTTCGGGTGCAAAAAAGTCGCTGCTCATTTGATGTTCACCAGATCATGTTGTCTTGGGATACCAGGTCAATCGGCTGATGCCGCAGCACCGCCTCCGTAGCCGCGATGTCATCGACATGAATCGCGATCAGGGTCGAAATCAGCGAATAGCTGTACCCCACATTGATGTTCGCGGCGGCAAGGATGCCCATGACCCGCGCCAATTCGCCCGGCTTGTCGGGCAGGCGCACGCAGAGCACATCCGTGCGGGTCACGGCGAAACCCGCCTCGCGCAACACGGCAAGCCCAAGATCGGGTTTGTCCACAATGAAACGGATAATCCCGCAATCGCCGGTATCGGCGGCGAGGAAGCCATGCACATTGATGCCGGCGGTTTCAAGCGCCACAAGGATGCGCCCCAAATGCCCCGGCTGGTTTTCCGCGAAAACACTGATTTGAGCGACGGCCATGCTGACTCCGAAGAAAAAATACAGAAGGCGACATGATACCGGATAGCGCCCGGCGGCGCTTGGAGAAAGACCAGGTAACAAGATAAATTCCGGATTAAAAAGGGGCAGGAAAATTTTGCAATATGATATTCTGCTGAAAATTTTTTACATCGGGTAACATTTAGTCCGGAATTTCATCTGACCATGCGCCCAAGCTTATCGTTGAACATTCTGAAATTTTCCTGTTCTGTCCGTGTGGGCTGCGGGGTTGCATCTGCGTATTCGGATGTTCCGCATGGGCATGGTCAGAATGACTGTGGCATGATTCGTGCGCCCACCCACCACATTCCTTTTCTGCTGACCCGACGCGCCGTAAGAACGGCGCGGTTTCATTCTCACCATTTCCATCTTTCTCCAACCCCGTTTCCTGCAAAGGAAGCAGGTTTTTTCTGTTCTGCGCTGCCTTTCACTACGAGGAAAAGGGTGGCTTCCGGTAAAAGCTTCCATTTACGGCGATCAAGATTGTAGTCTTGTCTGCCTTTTTGCATTGTCTCAACCACAAGGAGTTTGACTCATGGCACTCACTACCCAACAAATTCAAAAAGCCTATGTTGCTTTTTTCAATCGTCCTGCGGACGTTTCCGGTCTGAACAATTGGCTTGCTTACAAAGGCAACGATGCCGACCTCCTGAATACTTTCGCGCAGTCCACCGAATACACCGACCTCTTCGCTGGCAAGACTTCAAAGCAGATTGTCGAAACTGTTTATCACAACCTGTTTGCGCGCACGCCTGATGCTGGCGGTTTGCAGAATTGGGTCAACAATCTCGACGCAGGCAAGATCACCATCGGCAATATTGCTTACACCATGCTGAATTCTGCTGGTTCCGGTGACATCGACACCATCGCCGCCAAACTCGCAGCGGCTGAAAGCTTTACATCTTACCTGTCTGCTCATAAAAGCAGTAGCGATGGTTATGAAACCGGTGGAGCCTCTGCGGGTACGATTGTCAAAGGCTGGTTCGCTCAAATCGGCGAATCCGGCAGCGGCAAGCAAGGGGCGCTGAACACGATTGCTGAGGCGGGCAGCAAACTGGTTGGTCTTGGCGGTAACGGAAATCACGCTCAGCCAGGTAGCGAAGGAGTTATTACGGGTACGGAAGGTGATGATGATCTGCATGCGGGAGGCAATTACACGCTAAACGGACTTGGGGGCGATGACGAGCTGTGGGATGGAGGCTATAACGTCGTACTGAACGGTGGTACAGGTGACGATACGTATAATCTTTCTTTTACAGGAGATGTCATTGTCTACGATGCTGGAGGCATCCAAGATGATATTTTCTTTGGCGGTGGCACTTACCCTGTACGGCTGGAGGAGTTATCCTGTAAGCATTCAGGAAAGAATCTCGTTTTAACGGCAACGGGGCATACAGGCACCATCACCATAGTCGACTTCTACCAGAAAGGGCATGCTATTGAAGAGATGCACGGATTTTATTTTCCAGGTGGGGCTTGGGAGTACGTAGATTTGGTGGGGGTGGCAAATTCTCTGGCGGATGGAGCCTCTACCAACGATTTGTCAGATTATTTTGGTTTTTGGTGGTAGCCTCGCAAAGGGGTAATGGTCGAAAGACCATCCCTATCCTACAAAATCTGAAAAAAGGCGGCTTGCCCCCAAGAGTTGAGCCGCTTTTTTGTTGCTGCATGGACACGCTCCCACTGGTTCTTGTCCCATGCATAAGGTGTCCTGTTGCCCTTGTTGCACAGGCTTGAGAAGCTGCGATGAAATTTTTGCTTACAGGCGCGAGTGGGTTTATTGGCGCGCATTTGTGCCGTCATTTGCTGGCTGCGGGGCATGTGGTCAGGGCGGGGTGTTCTATGCCGGAAAGCGTGGATGCTTTGCGGGCGCAGGCGGTCAATGCTCATTACGCCAACGCGCTGGAACTGGTCAGGGTTGAGCGTTCCTGTGTGCATCCTGCGGGCTGGCTGGCTGCCTGTCAGGGGGTGGATGCGGTTTTTCATCTGGCGGGGCGGGCGCATCGTAGCGACGCATCATCTTCTGACGCACTGGATATTTATCGTCGGGATAATCTGGAAGTGACGCAGGCGTTAGCACAGGCAGCGATTCATGCGGGTGTCCGGCGGTTTGTTTTTATCAGTTCGGTGACGGTCTATGGTACGCATTCTCTTGATGGGCAAGCGTTTCGGGAGCATTCGCCGGTTGCGCCGCATGAGCGCGACCCTTATGCTATTTCCAAGCGCGAGGCGGAAATTTTTTTGCAAACGCCGGAGATTCGTTCGTTGCTCGCACCGACCATCGTCCGCCTGCCGCTGGTGTATGGGGCAGGGGTCAAGGGTAATATGCGCGCGCTCACGCGGCTGGTTGCCAGCGGTTTGCCTTTGCCGCTGGCGGGCATCAACAATCGCCGGAGTCTGGTCAGTATTCCCAATCTCGTGGATTTTCTGTTGCAGGTTGCCCTGAACGACAAAGCCAGAAACCAGATCTTGCTGGTTTCAGACAATGCGGATGTTTCCACCCCGGAGCTGATTCGCGCCATTGCCCTTGGTTTGGGGAGAAAAGCGCGGTTGTTCGCCGTCCCGCCCCGATGGTTGCAAGCCACGAGCCGCATGTTGGGGCAGGGCGGGCGTTACGAAAAGCTGGTGGCGAGTTTTCAGGTGGATGCCGCCTGCTCGCGCGATTTGTTAAACTGGCGACCCCAAACCGGATTTGCTGAAGGTATCGTCGAAATGTGCGCGGCAGATATAAACGAGATGGATGACAAAAACAGGGCATGAGCATGAAGAACCGCAACATCAGCGTGCAAGGTGGCTACTGCTCGACGGCGGCAGAGCATCCAGATCAAGCGGGTAACATGCGTGATGTCGCCATCGGAACACTTGACGCAACTGAATGCCATTACGATTACGCAAATGCGCTCACGGGTTGGCGTCAGCGCGATTAAACAGTTGGGTAATGAGCCAAAGTGATGAGCAAGTGATCAAAGTGCTGTCAAGTACGCCACTCAATATGCCGCTCAAGCGGTTTTTCGATATTCTTGCCAGTGCCTTGCTCCTTTTGGCGCTGGCGCTTCCTCTGTTGTTGCTTGCCTTGCTGATTCGCCTGACTTCTCCCGGCGCGGCGCTGTACTGGTCAAAGCGGGTGGGGCAGGGCAACCATATTTTCTTGATGCCCAAGTTTCGTAGTATGCGCGTGGGTACACCTGCCGTTGCGACGCATTTGTTGACCGCGCCCGAAGCGCATTTGACGCCGCTGGGTTCTTTTTTGCGTCGTTCCAGTCTGGATGAACTGCCCCAGCTTTGGAGTATCCTGTTGGGGGATATGAGCTTCGTCGGTCCTCGTCCCGCTCTTTTTAATCAGGATGACCTCATTGCCTTGCGAACGGAAAAGGGGGTTCATGCGCTGGTGCCGGGACTCACGGGTTGGGCGCAGGTGAATGGTCGGGATGAGTTGCCGATTCCCGAAAAAGTGGCGCTGGATGCGGAGTATCTTGCTCGACGTTCTTTTTCTTTCGACCTGAAAATTCTCTGGCTGACCTTCGTTCGCGTTCTGGCGCGAAAAGGGGTTTCTCATTAAAACCATGCCGTTATTCTTCTCTCGCCTGCAACGCGCCAATCCCGGACTCTTGCGGATATTTGCCTTTTTTCACGACCTTTGCGCCTTGTTGGTGTGCTGGCTGCTGGCTTATGGTCTGCGCTTCAATCTGACCTTGCCTGCGGAGTATGCCGGGCAATGCTGGCGCTTTTTGCCGTGGGTGGCGGGGGTATATGCCGCTACTTTCCTGTTTTTTGGGCTTTACCGGGGCATCTGGCGTTATGCCAGTTTGCGGGATTTGTTGCGGATTGTCAGCGCGGTGGCGCTGGGCGGGCTGGTGACGGCGGCGCTGGTGTTCATGTTGCATACGCCGGACGCGCAACATGTGCCGCGTTCCGTGCTGGTGTTGCACCCCTTGTTGCTGATTCTCGGCATGGGCGGCAGCCGTTTTGCCTATCGTCTGCTGAAAGACTGGCGGCAGTATGGGCATATGGGACGCGCCGGGGAATGGGTCATGGTGGTCGGCGCGGGGATTGCCGGGGTGCGGCTGGCGCGGGAGTTGAAAACCTCTCTGGATTGGCAGGTAGCGGCTTTTCTGGATGATGACCCCGCTAAAATCGGGCAGGAGATATACGGCGCCAGAGTGTATGGACCCATTCGGGATGTTGCCCGCTGGGCGGGACAACTGAATATCAGTTCCGTCATCATCGCCATGCCGGGCGCGTCGCGTCAGGCGCGGCAGCGGGCGATGGAGCTTGCGGTGCAGGCGGGGCTCAAGGTGTTGACCGTGCCGGCGCTGGCAGACATTCTTTCAGGGCGCATTACCGTTTCCCGTTTGCGTCAGGTCGATCTGGAAGACCTTTTGAACCGGGACGCGGTGCAACTGGATGAAACCGGCTTGCTGGGGATGCTGGCGACGAAGGTCGTCGCCGTGACCGGGGCGGGCGGTTCCATCGGCTCCGAACTGGCGCGGCAGATTGCCCGTTTCAAGCCCCGGCTGTTGCTGCTGTATGAGCATTCCGAATTCGCGCTTTTCCAGATTGAGCAGGAATTCCGGCGCGTGTTTCCCGATATTCCCGTTCGTTGCGTCATCGGCGATGTGAAGGATGGCGAACGACTGGCGCAGGTTTTTGGCGGCTTCCAGCCGGAATACGTGTTTCACGCCGCCGCCTACAAGCATGTGCCGCTGATGGAAGGCGACAACGCCTGGCAGGCGGTGCAGAACAATATCGCCGGAACTTATGCCGTCGCCCGCGCCGCGCAAGGGCATGGCGTCAAAAAGATGGTGTTCATTTCCACCGACAAGGCGGTGAATCCGGTCAATGTCATGGGCTGCACCAAGCGGGTTTCTGAAATGCTGTTGTCTTCGCTGGAAAATTCGCTGGAAGACGGGGCGAAAGGGACGCAGTTCATCACCGTGCGCTTCGGCAATGTGTTGGGCAGCAACGGCTCGGTCATTCCCACCTTTCAGGCGCAAATCGAAAAAGGCGGACCGGTCACGGTCACACACCCGGACATCATCCGTTACTTCATGCTGATTCCTGAAGCGGCGCAACTGGTGTTGCAAGCCGCGCTGATGGGCAAGGGCGGCGAAATTTTTGTGCTGGACATGGGCGAACCCGTCAAAATCATGGACTTGGCGCGGGACATGATTCTGCTTTCCGGTCATAGCGAGGCGGAAATTCCCATCCAGATTACCGGTTTGCGCCCCGGCGAAAAGCTCTACGAAGAACTGTTGGCGGACGACGAAACCTCGCTCCCCACGCCGCACGCCAAACTCCGCATCGCCAAATCCGCCCCTCCGCCGTCGTCCGCATGGCGTGAGGAACTGGAAAGCTGGCTGGGCAGCGCGGTGAACGATAGCGCCGCCATCAAAGCCCGCTTGCAAAAATTCGCGCCGGAGTTCAGGTATCAGACGACTTCGGCTTGAAGGCTGAAACGCTTGGCGGTTGCGCGGACTTCTTTCATGCGCCCGTGTCCCGGCAGCGGCTTTTCGGCAATGGACAGCAATCCGGCGTGTTCCAGTTCGTCAATATCCCGCTTTACCGCGCTGCGGTCACGGCGCAGCCGCGCCGCGATTTCGGTGATTGAGCCGGGGGTTTCTTTCACGGCGCGAAACAGGGTCAAACGGGCTTCCGTGACCAGTTTCATCATGTCGTTCGGGTCTTCAAAACTGAGGACGCGCTCGTCGGGCAAGGGCTTGCCCTGGTCGGCAGCCTGCGCCAACTGGCGTCCCCGTTTGAAAAAGTCGCGTTCACTTCCGGTTTTCAAGATGAGCTTGGTCATGTGTAATCCTTTAAGGCAATCCAATCCTGTTCAAAGCGCGCTTCGATGTCTTCAAAGCGGGTAAACGCAACAGGTTCGAGCGCGCCGAAGTAGTGCCGATGATGGCGATCATGGGCATTGTCGTAGCCCACAACCCGTCCGTTGTCGCCCGTGTAAAGACGGTGATTGATATACGCCAGGTTGTAGCGCGTTATTTTTCCGGTGACTTCATCAATCCAGACTTCCCGGCGCAATTTTCCGTTGCCGCGCTTGTCAGAAATTTTGTGGAATTCGTCGATGATTTTTCTATCAGCCATGACGCAGTGTAGCATGGCTGACGGGTTGCCTGTGTTGCTGCGCTACCGCTTTTGACCCCTGATTTCTGACATCTGATTCCTGATGCCTGATACGTGATAGTATCCGCAACTTGCCTTGCCCCGACGGGCGAGGCGGATTCGTTTTTTAACCTCTCATTTTTCTCATACAGCCATGTTTGACGCCGTTCGCAACAACAAACGCATTGTTCAGATTTTTCTGGTTCTCATCACGGTGCCTTTCGCCGTCTGGGGGCTGGAAGCTTATTTCACCGGGCGCGGCGGGGATGTGGAACTCGCCACGATCGGCAAGGTGAACATCACGCTCAACCAGTTCAGGGAAGAACTGCGCGAGCAACAAAACCGCATCCGCCAGCAAAATCCCGAAGCCGACGCGAGTGTGTTGAATTCGCCCGCTTTTCTCGAAAATGTTCTGGATGGCATGATTGACCGCTCGCTGGTGCAGCAGGAAGCGAGGCGTCAGGGCATTGAGGTGGTCGCCGCCTTGCAATCCCTGATTCTTCAGGAACCCGCGTTTCAGGACAACGGCGCTTTTTCCCAGAAGCGTTATGAGGATGCGCTGGCGGCTCAAGGGACCAGTCCGATCAAGTTTGAGGCGCGTTTTCAGGAGGAACTGGTTCAGCAATTCCTGTTGAGCGCGGCGGGGCAGGCGTCTTTTATGCCGAAAACGGTCGTGCGTCAGATTGCCGCCTTGCAGGTGGAAAGCCGCGAAGTGCAGGAAAATCTGCTGACCTGGCAAAGTCTTGCCGGACAAATCAAGGTGACGGACGCCGACGCGCAGCAGTTTTACGACGCCAATCCCGCGCGTTTCACCACGCCCGAACATATCCAGGTCGAATTTGTGACGCTGGAACGCGACAAGCTGGACATTCAGCAAAAGTTTTCCGATGACGAATTGAAGGCGTGGTACGAAAGCCACCGCGAGCAGTTCGCCACCCAGCCGGAAGAACGCCGCGCCAGCCATATTTTGTTGCTGACCGAGAATGCCGACAAGACGAAGGTCAAGGCGGAAGCCGAGGCGCTGCTTGCCGAAATCCGCAAAGACCCTGACCGTTTTGCAGAGTTGGCGAAAACGCGCTCGCAAGACCCCGGTTCCAGAGAGCAGGGCGGCGACCTGGGTTTCTACCAACATAATCAGCTGGAGAAGCCCTTTGCCGACGCCGCTTTCGCGCTCAAGGTGGGCGAAATTTCCGGCGTGGTCGAAAGCCCGTTCGGTTTTCACATCATCAAGCTCACCGCAATCAAGCCCGGTCAATACAAAACCTTTGCCGAAGCCCGCAAGGAAGTGGAAACGGAATTGCAACGTCAAAGCGCCGCGCAACAGTTCGCCAAGGCAGCGGAAGATTTTGCTAACATCATTTATGAGCAATCCGACAGCCTGCAACCCGCCGCGCGGCAATTCAACCTCAGTGTGCAAAAATCCGGCTGGATTTCGCGTGAAAACGGCGGTCAGTTGGGGAGTCCTGAACTGCTGACCGCGTTGTTCAGCGACGAAGTGTTGAAAAACGGTCGCAATAGCGCGGCCGTGGACGTCGCGCCCGGCGTTCGGGTTGCCGCGCGTCTCCTGGAACACCAACCCGCCGCGCTGATTCCGCTGGCGGAAGTCAAGACCGTCATCACGAGCGAACTGACCCGGAAAAAGGCGCAGGCGTTAGCGGTCGAGAAGGGCGCCGCCCTGCTGGCGGGCGACATGAGCAAAATCAACTGGGGCAAGGCGCAGAAGGTCGCCCGCATGGCCCCCGGCACGTTGACGCGCGAATCCCTGGACACGGTTTTCCGCGCCGACGCCAAAAAACTGCCCGCCTATGTGGGCGTGGAACTGCCCGGCGTGGGCTATGCCCTGTACAAGGTGAATACCGTGACCGCGGGCGAACTGCCCGATGAGCTGGCGCAAGCTTTGGGCGAGCAACTCGCCGGCATTAACGCGAATGCCCAGGTGGAAGCCTACATGACCGCCCTGCGCCAGCGTTACAAAGTGAATGTCAACAAGAAGCAACTGCTGGAAGGCAGCAAGGATTAAGTGCCAGCCGTTTTTTATCGTGGGGGGAGCAAGGATGCTCCCCTTGCTTATCCGGGGGAGCTAGAAGCTCCCCCCACTTTGTGAATGCTCGTCCTCGGTATCGAATCCTCCTGCGATGAAACCGGCTTGGCTTTGTACGACACAAAGCGCGGTTTGCTCGCTCACGCCCTGCACAGCCAGATTGCCCTGCACGCGGATTATGGCGGCGTTGTGCCGGAACTCGCCTCGCGCGACCACATCCGCCGTCTTGTGCCGCTGCTGCGTGAAGTGTTGCGGCAAGGCAAAATCGCGTTGCCGGAAGTGGATGCCGTCGCCTGTACGCAAGGGCCGGGGCTGGCGGGCGCGTTGCTGGTGGGCTGCGCCTTTGCCGAAGGGCTGGCGGTCAGTCTGGGCAAGCCCGTGCTGCCCGTGCATCATCTCGAAGGGCATCTGCTCTCGCCCCTGCTGGCGGCAGACGCGCCGGAATTCCCCTTCATCGCCCTGCTTGTGTCCGGCGGTCATACGCAACTCATGGCGGTGGCTGGCGTCGGGCAATACGAACTGTTGGGTGAAACCCTGGATGACGCGGCGGGCGAAGCCTTCGACAAAACCGCCAAATTGCTGGGGTTAGGCTATCCCGGCGGTTCCGCGCTCTCGCAATTGGCGGAGACAGGGCGGACTGGCGTGTTCGACATGCCGCGCCCCATGCTGCATTCCGGCGATTTTAATTTCAGCTTTGCCGGTCTGAAAACGGCGGTGTTGACCCAAGTTCGCAAGGCGGGGGAGGCGATGGACGACGTTTTCAAAGCCAATCTCGCCCGCGCCTTTCAGGACGCTCTGGTGGAAGTGCTGACCAGAAAATCCTTCGCCGCCCTGAAAGCAAGCGGAATGCGCCGTCTGGTCGTCGCGGGCGGCGTCGGCGCGAACCGGCAGTTGCGGCAAAGCCTGAACGCCGCCGCCGCGCGTAAAAACTGCCGCGTCTATTATCCGGCGCTGGAATTCTGCACCGACAACGGCGCGATGATTGCCTTCGCGGGCGCGATGCGCTTGCAAGCGGGCGCAACCCCGCGTCCGGCGGGTGTCTTCGCCGCGCGTCCGCGCTGGCCTTTGAGTGAATTGATAAAAGTGGCGGGAGCATCCTGCTCCCGTTCATGACCTGCCTGCGGGAGCAGGATGCTCCCGCCACTTATCCTACGCGGTGTTTTTCGGTTTCCCGACCTTGGTCTCTGTTCCCGCGATAAGGCGCTGGATGTTGAGCCGGTGTTTGATGACCAGCGTCAGACCGAGGAGGAAGACGATGGCGGCGTCTGCGCCGACGCCGTAGAAAATCACGCTCCAGAGGGGCGCGGTGATTCCCGCCATGATGGCGGCGAGCGAGGAATAGCGGGTTGTGAATACCACCACCATCCAGGTCGCCAGAGAAGCCGCGCCGACGGGCGGCGCGAGGGCGAGGAGTACGCCGCCCGCTGTGGCAACGCCCTTGCCGCCCTTGAATTTCAGAAATATCGGGTAGATGTGTCCCAAAAATACCGCCAACCCGCAAAGCGCGATGCCCAGGTCGGAAAGACCGGCGTAGCGGGCGGAGAGCACGGCGGCAACGCCTTTCAGGGTGTCGCCCAGAAGGGTGAAGACGGCGGCCTTCTTGTTGCCTGTGCGGAGCACATTGGTCGCGCCAGGATTGCCGGAACCGTAGGTGCGCGGGTCAGCCAGCTTGAAAATACGGGCGGAGAGGACGGCGAACGAAATCGAGCCGAGCAGATAGGCGCTCAAGCAGGCAAGCAGATGGACGACAACAGGATTCATGGTCAATGCGATGGTGTGGGCGATGAAGTACAATGCGGCGCGGATTGTACCCCGCCCCCAACTTTTTTCGTACTCACTCACGCCCGCATGGACATTATCTTCATCGAGGAATTACGCGCCGAAACCTGGATTGGCATTTATCCCGGAGAAAAGGCGATGCCCCAGACGGTGCTGCTGGATATTCAAATCGGCGTACCTACCGCCGCCTGCGCCAGCGACGACATCCGCGATACCATCGACTATGCCGCCGTCAGCGCGCGCCTGCGGCGCGAATTCGCCGAACGCCATTTCAACCTGCTGGAAAAACTCGCGGAATTCGCCGCCGCCCTGATTCTGGGAGAATTCTCCGCCCAATGGGTACGCGTTTCCGTCGCCAAACCGGGGGCGCTGCCGGGCGTCAAACGGGTGGGCGTCATCATTGAGCGGTCGGCCTGAATTTACGTCGCAACTTTCTTCCGCCCGACGAAACGCCGCCACGCAAAACGCCAGAGCAGCAGCACGGGGAAAAAGAGCAGCAGGAAGGGCAGACCATAGACGAGCAGGGAGAGGGCGACGGCGGTGCCTTTGAGTAATTTTTCCAGCAAATCCCCAAGCGCTTGACCGAAATCGCGCCAGCCTGTATCGACTTTTGTATCGGAGAAATTGAGGGTGAGCAGATTGGTGTCGATGCGCCGTTGCTGCGTTCTGGAAGCTTGCGACAGATGCTCAAGTTGTTGTTCTATGCTGGCTTGCTCACGCGCCAGTTCAATCAGTTCCGCAACCGTAATGTTGCTCCGTCGGGTTAATTCGTCCAGGCGTTTGGCATAGGCAGTCAGTCGCGCCTGTTGCTGGCGGTTATCCTTGACGGCTTCGCTTAAATCCTCGGCGCTGGTGTGTCTGGAAGCGACCTTGCCCGCCTCGCCCGCCAGCGCAATCAACGGCTCGACGCCAGCGGGCAACACGCGCACGGTCAATGAGGAGGCGTATTTGTCTTGCCGGATGTTCAGAATATGACACTCGCCAAACTTCGCCTGCGCGCAGGCTTCCCGCGCCGCCGTCAGGCGCTGCGGGATTTGTTCGGCAGGCAATTCGATGTTGACGCGATGTTCATAAGCCAGCATCGCGGCGGAGGCGGAGGTTTCGCTGGCGGGCGCTTCCGCGCGCTCCGCCACGGCGCCATATTCATACTGCTGATTGCACGCCGCCAGCAGGGTCAGCGCCGCCAGCAAAGTGATGTGAGTGAGGTGTTTTTGTGTGTTCATCATGTTTCGCTTTTCGGTTTTGAATGGAAACGCGGGCGGCTGATTGACGGTCTTCTGTCACCTGTCCTCTGTCTCTTGAATTGCCAGCCACTCCTGCGCGGCTTCCGGGGTGTCGAAGACTTTTACCGTGGCGCTGACGAAGGTTTGCGTGAGCCAGGCGCTCCAGGTGATCCACTGGCTGTCGGTGACGACGGCGATGCGGCGGAAATCTTCGGCGTGGGCGCGGGTGAATCGCAGGTCTTCCCAGGCGACATCCAGCGTGGCGTCCGCCATGTCGGTGAGGTCGACATAGAGGTCTACCGGCCCTTCAAAGCGGATTTTGTAATTCACCGCTTCTTCAAATTCCTTGTAGTCCGCGAGGGTGAATTCACCATAGACATTGACGCTGACGCGGTGAGGTTGCTGGTCGGTGACAATCATGAACGTTCTCCTTATGGTTGTGGGCGTGTTGCGCGTTTGCGTAAAAAACCAGTTTAACCGTTTTTTCCGCCCGGACGCGCCTTCCTGACACCGCCTGAAAACCAGCGGGTGGCGATGCCGGAAAGGATAATCAACGCCATGCCGAGGATTTCCAGCGTATCCAGACGGTCGTTCCAGAAGGCAATGGCAAAGAGCGTGGAAAAAACGACGGTGCTGTAGGCGAGGCTGGCGGTCAAGAGCACATTGCCTCGCGCATAGGCGCGTGTCATGGCGAGTTGCGCCAGGGTGGCGAAAACGCCGACGCCCGCCAGCAGACAAAAACCGGGCAGGGTCAATGGCGCGTCCGTCGCCGGAGCCAAAATGATCCAGACGATGGCGAGCAGGGTTGAAATGACCGCGAAATAAAACACGGTGCGTGTTTCCGGCTCGCCACGTAGCCCCAGCTCACGCACGTCAAAGTAGGTCATCGCCGCCAGAAGCGCGGACGCGAGCGCCATTGAGCCGCCGAACCAGGCATCCGCCGCGAAGGTGGGATGCAACATCAACGCGACGCCCGCAAAGCCGCACCCCATTGCCAGCACAAGACCGCCATTCGGACGCAGCCCCCGGAACGTCATGAGCAGCAGCATGAGAAAAACGGGCGAGCTGTAATTCAGCGTGACCGCCGTTGCCAGCGGCAACAGGGTGATGGCGTAAAAATACACGGTGAGGGAGCAAAACCCGATTACGCCACGGTTCAGCTGAAGCTTCCAGTGCGGCGTCGCCAGCGGCACGCGCCGCCAGCGCACGATGCAACTCATGATGACGAGTGCCACGATGGAACGCACCAGCACGATTTTGGCAGGGGCGTAACCCGCCTCTGCCGCCAGTTTGACGCATACGCCCATGCCCGCGAACATGGCGCTGGCAAATATCATCCAGAGAGATTGCATTTTTCAGAGCCGGGGCTGTTCGCGGGAGCGGCGGTCAGCCGCCCGTTCCATCGTCGCCTCTACGCGGCGTCCCGCATCCGGTTGCGCGAGCAAACGGCGCAGACGTTCCTGATGACCGCGAAAGGCGTCGAACTGTTTTTTGAGGGGACTGCCCATGCGTGCGCTGAAGGTGGCTTGGCTCATTTTTACATTTTCTGTAATCACAACATCGGTATATTTATACGCGCTATCCCTCAATTTGTCTAAAAGCGGCGATTTGTTCGGGAACCGCGCTCACGCGCTTCACAAGCCGCCTGTAATGGCAAATCTTCCTCTGTAACAATTTTTCTGGCATTTTTTGCTATAATCCCGCATTCACTTAATTTTCTGATGGAAGTGTCTCATGAAGTCCTGCCGCATTTTGTTTGTGCTGATGAGCGTTTCGCTGTTTGCCGCCTGCGGTGACGAAGAGGCTGCGCCAGCAGCCACAACGGAGATTCCGGCGACCGCCGCCAAACCGAAACAGACGCCGGAAGTCGCGCCAGCGGAAACCGCCGCCACTTTTGACATCAACCGGATTCCGGTGACGAACAAGCCCTTGGGCGAGTTTCCGTTTTTTACGCCGCCGGAAAAGCATAAATACGTGTCGAATTTTGGTGAAATCGACATTGAAGAAAAAAACACCAAGGAATTTGACCGTTATTACTTTGTGACCCGCCAGGATGCGCTGCATCCAATCGAAGGCAGGACATTCCGCGTTGAACTCTATGACGAACAGCGAAAAAGCTGGGAGATGGAAGATGCCCAGCGAATCGAGCGCAGTTACGAAGACGCGATTATCGCGGCGGGTGGCGTCAAGGTGTTTGATGGAAAGGCGGACAGCAAGCTGACCTACTCCGCGCTGGACGCGACGGACAGAAGCTTCTATGCCCCGAAGTATCAAGGGAACAAACGCCAGACCTACGTTATTCGTAGACCGGACGCGGAAATATGGATTGAAGTCTCTTGCGGTTCAAGCAGTACCTTCACCGTTGCCCAAAAAGGGGAGGTGAAACAATCTGCCGGGTTGATTCCCGCCAGCGAAATGAAAGACGCGCTGGACATGGAAGGGCGTGTGGCGTTGTATATCAATTTCGATGTCGACAAAGCCATCATCAGTCTCGAATCGCAGGATATTGTCGCGGAAATTGCCAAACTGCTGGAAAGCGATCCCGACCTGAAAGTTCGCGTCGAAGGCCACACCGAGGATACCGGCGAAGCCGTCCACGACCAGACCCTTTCCGAAAACCTCGCCAGCGCCATGTTCAACGCGCTCCTTGCCAGGGGCATCCCGAAAACCCGCCTGGAATACAAAGGCTTCGGGGCAAGCAAGCCTGTTGCCGACAACAAAACCGAAAAAGGCAAAGCCATGAATCGGCGGGTGGAAATTGTGAAGCGTTAAAACGGGGGTTGATGGTTGTGACAGGGGCGGCGATTGCCGCCCCTGTTGTTTTTGTTGCTCTGCCGCAGGGTTTGTTTATCCCCGCGTTTCCCGCAATTTCCGAATGTCGCTTTCCATCATCCGCCGATAAAACTCATGGAAGTGCTGCATTCCGTCTTCCATCGGGCTTTGGTAGGGGCCGACTTCGTTTCTGCCTTCGGCTTCCAGCGCCATGCGTCCCCTGTCCATGCGTTCGCCGATGTCGTCGTCTTCGATGGCGGTTTCCATGTAGGCGGCTTGTTCGGCTTCGATGAATTCGCGCTCGAAATTGATGATTTCTTCCGGGTAGTAGAACTCCACCACGTTCATGGTTTTGTGCGTATCCATCGGGACGAGGGTGGATACCACCAGTACATGCGGATACCACTCGACCATGATGTTGGGGTAGTAGGTGAGCCATACCGCGCCTTGCGGCGGGGTTTCATTCTTGTCGCCATAGTATTCGCGCACCACTTTTTGCCAGCGGTCATAGACGGCGGAGCCGGATTTGAGGAGCGGGGTGATGCCGACTTTTTGCACGGAATACCATTCTCCGAACTGCCAGGAAAGGTCGTCGCAGGTGACGAAATTACCGAGTCCGGGGTGGAAGGGGACGACGTGATAGTCTTCAAGATAGACTTCGATGAAGGTCTTCCAGTTGTAATGACAGGTGTGCATTTCCACGCGGTCAAGCCTGTAGCCGGAAAAGTCGAATTCCCGCGCCACCTGCATTCCGGCGAGGTCGGCGTTTGCCGAGCGGGGGCCTTTGAACAGCAGACCGTTCCAGTTTTCCAGCTTCGCCTTGTCGAGATTCAGGCAGGGATTGCCGGGGAAATGCGGCGCGCCGATAAGTTCGCCTTTCGTGTCGTAAGTCCAGCGATGAATGGGGCAGACGAGATGACCATCGAGCTTGCCCGCGCCTTGCAGCATGATGGCCTGACGGTGGCGGCAGACGTTGGACATCAGCCAGTGGGCATTGTCGTGATTCAGAATCAGGCGACCATGATCCAGCCATTCCAGAGAACGGTAATCGCCCGTTGTCGGCGCCATGAGTTGATGCCCGACGTAACCGGAACCGGCGTCAAAGAGCAGTTTCTTCTCCAGGGCGTAAATTTGTTCGTCGAAATACCAGTCCACCGGCAGTTGGGAAACTGCGGGGGACAACCGGGACGCGCTTGCTATGTCGGTCATTCCACACTCCAACGGGCTGTCAAAAAAGAAGAAGCATTGTAACCGCTGGCGGCTGTTCACGCATTGCGGCTGTAAGACACGATGGCTTTGGGAATCTGGTCGAGTGACATGATTTCATCGGCAGCGCCCAGCTTGATGGCTTCCTTGGGCATACCGAAGACCACGCAACTGGCTTCGTCCTGGGCAATGGTGCGCGCGCCCGCGTCGTGCATTTCTTTCAAGCCCACCGCGCCATCGTCGCCCATGCCGGTCATGATGATGCCCAAGGCGTTTTGTCCGGCGGCGCAGGCGACCGAGCGAAAGAGCACGTCGACGGAAGGAATATGGCGGCTGACTTGCGGGCCGTCGCGGACTTCAACACAGTATTGCGAGCCTGTGCGCTTCAACATCATGTGTTTGCCGCCGGGCGCAATCAGGGCGAGACCGGGGCGTACCCGGTCGCCATCTTTGGCTTCGCGCACCTGAATCTGGCACTGACCGCTCAGGCGTTGGGTGAACATGCCGGTGAAGTTTTCCGGCATGTGCTGGACGACGACCAGCCCCAGCGTGTTGGCAGGCAGACGGGTGAGCACGGTTTCCAGCGCCTGGGTGCCGCCGGTGGATGTGCCGATGGCGATGACGCGCTCACTGGTGCGGGGCAGGATGCCCTTGCAGAGGGGCAGCATGACATCGGCGGAAAGTTTGGGACGGTCGTTCTTCAATGCGGGTTGCAGGGTGGCAAGGCGCGAGAGGGCGCTGGTTTTGTTTTGCCGGAGCGCGACTGGTTTCGGGTGCGCGCGCGCGGCGGCGCGCACGGCGCGGCAGAATTCCCGCGCGTTTTGTTCGAGAAAGGTTTTGACGCCGGACTGCGGTTTGGGGATGACCGCGACTGCCCCGGAAGCGAGGGCGTCGCGCTCCGCCTGCGAGCCTTTTTCCGCCATGTGTGAACAGATGATGGTGGGAATGGGACGCTCGCTCATCATCTGGCGCAGGAAGGTGAGACCGTCCATGCGCGGCATTTCGATGTCAAGAATCAGGACATCCGGCAGGGAATTCTTCATTTTTTCCTGTGCCATCAGGGGATCGGCTGCCATTGCGATCACTTCTATGCCAGAATCACGGTTTAGCATTTGTGAGATGACTTGGCGCACCAGCGACGAATCGTCTACGATCATTACTTTTATTTTTTCAGCCATATTTTTGCCTGTTTTTGCTGGGGGTTCGTGTGCGGTCATGAGACCGCCAAGTTTCGCCTGAAACCCGAATGTCAGCAAGTATCCGCGAAAACAGGCGGCGAGGATAACAATGAATTTGGCATATGCGCTGGAAATGGCGGCGCTGACCGACATCGGACTGGAGCGGGATCACAACGAGGATGCCCTGTTCGTCGACGCCGAACGCGGTCTGGCGATACTGGCGGATGGCATGGGCGGCTACAACGCGGGCGAAGTGGCGGCGGAAATGCTGGTTTCCCGACTCGCGGAAAATCTGGGCGAGCGGGAGATTGCGTCTGACGAAGCGCCGCCCGGACGCATGGACATCGTGCAGGAACTGGAAACCAGGATTGCGCTGGCGCATGAGGAAATCTATCATCTCGCGCACAGCGACGCCCGTTACTTCGGTATGGGGACGACGCTGGTCATGGGATTTTTCGTCCATGATTTTCTGATTACCGCGCATGTTGGCGATTCGCGTTGCTACCGGCTGCGCCAGGGCGAATTTGCGCCACTGACCCGCGACCATTCCCTGTTGCAGATGCAGATTGACTGCGGTCTGATTACGCCGGAAGAAGCGCGTTTTTCCAGCATTAAAAATCTGGTGACGCGGGCGGTGGGCGTCGAACGCATGGTCGAGCCGGAATTCAATGGTTATGATGTCGCCTGCGACGATATTTACCTGTTCAGTTCCGATGGTCTGCACGATGTGCTGACCGATGTGGAAATCGCCCACATTCTGGAAACGCAGGCAGGCGATTTGCGTCTGGCGGCGGCAATGTTGATTGCCCAGAGCAACGCGCAGGGCGGGCAGGACAATATCTCTGTTATTCTGGTCAGGGTGGGCAACCGTTCTGACGACGTGAAGAACCATCATCTTGCCGCTTGAACGGCGAGGAAAGGTACGGGAAATGGCGAACTTGATACTTTCCATGGACGGTCTGGTGTTGAAGGAAATCGAACTGGACAAGGAGCGCGTCACCATTGGTCGCCGCCCCCACAATGACGTTCAGATCAACAATCTCGCCATTTCCGGCGAACATGCCGTGGTGGTCACCATCCTGGACGATTCTTTTCTGGAAGACCTGAACAGCACCAATGGCACGCTGGTGAACGGCAAACCCATTAAAAAGCGCGTCCTGCACCACAATGACGTGATTACCCTGGGCAAATATACCCTCAAGTTTTTGAATGACCCGAAGGAAAAGAGCGCCGCAGAAGGGCGCATCGAAATGGACGGGTCTCTGGATGGGGGATATACCAAACGCAGCATGACCTCAAGCGCGGGAGTGACCAGTGACAGCGATGTCGCCACCGCGAGCAGCATCGGCACGGCGACCGCTTTCAGCGCAGGCGCTTCGGCGGGTACGACAAGCGATCCATCGGCGGATGAGACGGTTCGGATGGAGGTATCCCGCGTGAATGTGGGGGCGGAGCATCCGGGCACGGAGTCCGAAATCGGCGCTCACGCGGTGTTACTCATTTTGAGTGGCAGCAACAAAGGCAAGGAATTGTCCCTGCTCAAGGCGATCACCACTTTAGGCAAGCCCGGTGTTCAGGTGGCGACGATTGTCCTGGAACCTCAGGGCTATGTGCTCCAGCACATCGAAGGCGCGCAACAGCCCCTCGTGAATGGCAAGCCCATCGGCGATGAACCCTGGTTGCTGAATGACGGCGAAGAAGTCGAAATTTACGGCGTCCACATGCGTTTTCTGCTCCGGTTCTGATTTTACGGGGCAGGGTATAATCCCCCCCTTTTTCGACGGATTAACGCATCATGGAAGCAGAACAACAAAACGGCATCGCCAATCATCTGGACGATCTGGCGGCAAGAGCCGCTGAACTTCGGAGGTATCTTTGACTACGATCAGAAACACGAACGTCTGATTGTCGTCAATCTGGAACTGGAAGACCCGAAAGTCTGGGATGACCCCAAACGCGCCCAGGATTTGGGTCGGGAAAAACGCGCGCTGGAAGATATTGTGCTGGTGCTGCAAAGCGTGGCGCAGGGTGTCCGCGATGCCCGCGAACTCTTTGACATCGCCCGCGCCGAAGCCGATGACGATACCCTGCTCGGCGTCGCGGAAGACGCCGATGGCATCGAAGTCAAGGTGGCGACGCTCGAATTCCGTCGCATGTTCAACAATCCGCAAGACCCCAATCCCTGTTTTCTGGAAATCCAGGCGGGGGCGGGCGGCACCGAGGCGCAGGACTGGGCTTCAATGCTGGAACGCATGTATCTGAAATACGGCGAAAAAAAGGGTTTCACGGTTGAACTGATGGAAGAATCGGAAGGCGACGTAGCGGGCATCAAAAGCGCCACCCTCAAGTTTTCCGGCGACTACGCCTATGGCACGCTCCGCACGGAAACCGGCATTCATCGTCTGGTACGCAAATCCCCCTTCGATTCCAACGCCCGCCGCCACACCAGTTTTTCCTCGGTGTTCGTGTACCCGGAAGTCGACGATTCCATCGAAATCGACATCAATCCGGCGGATGTCCGCATCGACACCTTCCGCGCTTCCGGCGCGGGCGGGCAGCACATCAACAAGACCGACTCCGCCGTGCGGATGACCCACACGCCCACCGGCATCGTCGTGCAATGCCAGAATGACCGTTCGCAACACCGCAACCGCGACGAAGCCTGGCAAATGCTGCGCGCCCGCCTCTATGAGCATGAACTCAGGAAGCAGCAAGCCGAACAGCAAAAACTCGAAGACGCCAAATCCGACATCGGCTGGGGACACCAGATTCGCTCCTACGTGCTCGACCAGTCGCGCGTCAAGGATTTACGCACCAATGTCGAAACCGGCAACACGCAAGCCGTGCTGGACGGCGACCTCGACGCCTTCATTGCCGCCAGTTTGAAACAGGGCGTTTGATTCGCATTGCCCGCCTCGCCATCAAAACCAAGGAAAGCTCAACATGTCCCTGCCCCCCGAACAACCCGCCCCCATCGACGAAAATCACATCATTGCCGAACGCCGGCAGAAACTCGCGGAATGGCGACAAGCCGGAAGCGCCTATCCCAACGATTTCCTGCGCGAAAACACCGCAGGCAAACTGCATGAAGTCTATGGCGAAAAGGCCGCCGAAGACCTGGAGGCGGCGTCTGTAGAAGTCCGCGTCGCCGGTCGCGTCCTGCTGAAACGGGTGATGGGCAAGGCATCCTTCGTCACCATTCAGGATTTATCCGGTCGCCTCCAGCTCTACGTCAGTCGGGATGGCGTCGGTGAAAAGGTTTATGCCGACTTCAAACGCTGGGACATCGGCGATATCGTGGGCGCAGTCGGCACGTTGATGAAAACCAAAACCGGCGAACTTTCGGTAAAGACCCGCGAATTCCGCCTGCTCTCCAAATCCCTGCGCCCCCTGCCGGACAAATTCCACGGACTCACCGACGTGGAACTGAAATACCGCCAGCGTTACGTCGACCTCATCGTGAACGAAGAAACCCGCTTCACCTTCGCCGCCAGAAGCCGCATCGTCCAGAGCATCCGCAACTACATGTGCGGACACGGCTTCATGGAAGTGGAAACGCCCATGCTGCACCCCATTCCCGGCGGCGCGACGGCAAAACCTTTTGTGACGCACCACAACGCGCTGGACATGGACATGTACCTCAGAATCGCGCCGGAGCTTTACCTGAAACGGCTGGTCGTCGGCGGCTTTGAAAAAGTGTTTGAAGTCAATCGCAATTTCAGAAACGAAGGGCTTTCCCCGCGCCACAATCCAGAATTCACGATGATGGAATTCTACGAAGCCTATGCCCATTACAAGAGCCTGATGGACTTCACCGAAGGTCTGCTGCGCCACGCCGCGCGCGAGGCGCTGCGCGCTGAAACCTTTGTCTACCAGGGCAAATCGCTCGATTTCTCCAAGCCCTTTCAGCGCCTCACCATCACCGGCGCCATCCAGAAATTTCACCCGGAATTCACTGATGGAGAACTTGCCGACCCGGAATGGCTGAAAACAAAAATCAGGGCATTCGGCGAAAACGTCCTGCCCGGCGGTGTCGGCGCGTTGCAATTGCAACTTTTTGAAGCCTCCGCCGAAAGCCAGCTTTGGGAGCCGACCTTCATCATCGACTATCCGGTGGAAGTCTCCCCCTTGGCGCGCGCTTCCGACACCAACCCGGAAATCACCGAGCGTTTTGAACTTTTCATTGCCGGACGCGAAATCGCCAACGGCTTCTCCGAATTAAACGACCCGGAAGACCAGGCGGAACGCTTCCAAGCGCAAGTCAAAGCCAAAGACGCGGGCGACGAAGAAGCCATGTACTACGACGCCGACTACATCCGCGCCCTTGAATTCGGACTCCCTCCCACCGGCGGCTGCGGCATCGGCATCGACCGTCTGGTCATGCTCCTGACCGACAGCCCCGCGATTCGGGACGTGATTCTGTTCCCGCAAATGCGGAGGCAGGATTCAGGTGACAGGTGACAGGAATCAGAGAAAAACCAGCGGAAGCAAAATTTCCGCTGGTTTTTTTTGTGAGCCTGGAGTATTACTCTAACTATCAAGGTAATACAAAAGGAGAGATGCCATGTCGACGACGCTCACCAGTAAGGGGCAAGTCACCATCCCCAAACAGATTCGGGATGTATTGAGTCTGGTGCCAGGTTGTCAGGTGGATTTCGCGGTGAATCGTGAGGGCGATGTTGTGATTCACAAGGCGAGCGCACTGTTCCATCGCAAGCCGGGCAAGCCAGACCGCTTCGAGTTCGCCCGTGGCAAGGCGGATGTTCAATGGCGGACTGACGACCTGATGGCGCTGCTGCGCGGGGAAGACTGATGCTGCTGGTCGATACCAATGTGTTGGTTGACGTTCTGGAAAATGATCCGGAATGGGCGGACTGGTCGATCAGCCAACTGCGCGCGCAAGCGCAAGTGCATCGACTGGCAATCAACCCGATGATCTACTCCGAACTGTCGTTGACTTTCTCGACCGTCGAGGCGCTGGACAGCGCCATTGAGCAGCTAGGGCTGGCGCTGATTGAATTACCGCGTTCGGCATTGTTCCTCGCTGGCAAAGCGTTTGTGCGTTACCGTCGGCAAGGCGGTACGAAAAACAATGTGCTTGGCGATTTTTTCATCGGAGCGCACGCGGCAGTATCAGGTTATTCAGTATTGACACGGGATGTACGACGCTACGCAGCATATTTTCCGAGCGTGAGACTCGTTGCGCCAAGTCTTTCCGCATGATTTGAAACAAGCGCACAAAAATGACAATTCACGCCGTCATCGACTTTGAAACAACCGGACTCTCTCCGAACCACGGGGCGCGACCGACAAATGCCGGATTTCCCTGTTTGGGGTAATTTGGGTCATCGCATGAGCGCCATGATCAAGCGTCCGTTTTCAATGATGACGGGCGTCTGATCGATGCCCCTACGCAAGCTGGCAGGGTAGGGCGTAGAATGCGCCATTCCAATTCTGGCTGGTTTTTGATGGAATACGAAACGATAGCGGCGGTCGACCTGGGTTCCAACAGTTTTCGTCTGCAAGTCGGGCGGGTGGTGGAAGACCAGATTTATCCACTGGATTCCCTGAAGGAAACCGTGCGTCTGGCGAGTGGCTTGACGCCGGAAAAGATGTTGGACGCGGCATCCCTGAAACGCGGTTGGGAGGCGCTGGGGCGTTTTGGTGAACGGCTGCGCGGCTTGAATGGCGGTGTGGTGCGGGCGGTGGCGACGAATACTTTGCGGGTCGCCAAGAATGCCGACGAGTTTCTTGCCGGCGGCGAGGCGGCGCTGGGGTTTCCCATTGAAGTGATTGCCGGACGCGAAGAAGCGCGGCTGATTTACATCGGCGCGATACATTCCCTGCCACCCGCGCCGCACAAGCGGCTGGTGGTGGATATTGGCGGTGGTTCGACGGAATTCATCATCGGCAAAAAATCCGAGTCGATGCTGATGGATTCCCTGTACATGGGCTGCGTGAGCTACACCCTGCGTTATTTTCCCGATGGCAAGGTCGACAAAAAACGCTTGCGCGAGGCGCAGGCGGCGGCGGCGAAGGAAGTGGAACTGATTGCCCACGCCTATATGCAGCAGGGTTGGAAAGAGGCGGTCGGGTCTTCGGGCACGGCGCGGTCGATTGCCGATTTGCTGGAACAGAACCAGTTGAATCCCGGCAACGTGACGGGCATCACCCGTACCGGGCTGGAAAAGCTGGCGACCATGCTCATCAGGACGGGTTCGGTTTACGCGTTCAATGTGCCGGGCGCGCGCGCCGACCGTCTGCCGGTGCTGCCGGGCGGTCTGGCGATTATGCTGGCGGTGTTTGACGAACTGGATTTGACGCGCATGAATTATGCGGATGGCGCTTTGCGTTTGGGCGTGCTGTACGATTTGTTGGGACGTTTTCAGCAAAACGACATGCGCGATGTCACCGTCAAACAATTCGCGCGGCGTTATCAGGTCGAGCGCAAACAGGCGGTGCGGGTGCGCCGCACGGCGCTGGAAATTTTCGACCGCCTCACCGAGGGCGCGGCAGAGGAGGGCGCGGCGCAATTCCTTGGTTGGGCGGCCACGCTGCACGAAATCGGCATTTCCGTGGCGCACAGCAGCTATCACAAACACGGCGCTTACATCCTGAGCTATGCCGACATGCCCGGTTTTTCCAACAAGGAACAGGCGTTGCTGGCGACGCTGGTGTTGGGACATAGAGGCAAACTGGAAAGGTTGGAACTGCCCAGAAAGGATGCGACCTGGCGTCTGATTTTCAGCCTGCGTCTGGCAACCCTGCTGCACCGCAGCCGCGACGACCGCGATTTGCCCGCTTACCATGTTGCGGTTTCCGGCGATGACGGCTTCATTCTGGAAATCCCCGCCCGCTGGCTGGCGGAAAACCCCTGGACAGCGGCGGCGCTGGAAGAAGGCGTCCAGTTCTGGAAACAGGTTGGGTTGACGTTCAAGGTCAAGGCGATTGGGAAGGGGAAATGAATCCATGACCATTAAATGCGCCATGATTTGCGGATTTTATGAACACCGCGCCTAAGCTCGACCGCAACGCTCATACCGTGCGCCTGTCGGGTGAATGGACGTTGGCGGCTTTGGTGCGTGTACCCCGGATGCGGGCGGAATTGTTGGTGGCGGGGGATGCGGAAAATTGGGATTTGTCGGCGGTGACGCGGTTGGATAGCGCGGTTGCCGTGTTGCTCTGGCGGGTTTGGCGGGGGCGGTTTCCGGCGGGGCTGGAAATTTCGTCGGCTTTGCGCGCAACTCTGGAACGGGTGGCGGAGTTGTCTGCGGGTGAGGGACGGGCGGCGGCGCGGGATGGGTGGTCGCCGGGGTCATTGGTGGCTGCGCCCGCGCGTCGCTTGGGCGCGTTTGTGTTGGGCGTGTTGAAAAACGGGTTTGGGCTGGTTGAATTGTTGGGGCGGCTGGTGTTGGCATTGGGGTTTTTGTGTCGCCATCCCAAGAGTGTGCCGTGGAAAGAATTTTCCGCCAATATCTACAAGTCGGGCGTCGAAGCCTTGCCGGTTTCGGCGTTGGTGGGGTTTTTGATTGGCGTGACCATCAGCTATCTTTCCGCCTTGCAGTTGAAGGCTTACGGCGCGGATTTATTCATTGTCAATATCCTGGGGATTGGCGTTGTCCGCGAATTGGGGCCGGTGCTGGTTGCCGTGTTGGTCGCCGGACGTTCCGGCTCGGCGATGACGGCGCAGATTGGCGTCATGCGGGTGACGGAGGAAATCGACGCGCTGGCGACGATGGGGGTTTCCAATACCTTGCGCGTGGTGTTGCCCAAGGTAGCGGCGCTGGTGTTGGTCATGCCTTTGCTCGTGGTCTGGTCTTCGGCTTCGGCGCTGCTGGGCGGGGCGTTGGCGGCATGGTGGCAACTGGATTTTTCCCTGCTGTATTTTTTCGCGGCTTTACCGGATGCGGTGCCAGTCGCCAATCTCTGGATTGGCATTGGCAAGGGCGCGGTTTTCGGCGGGCTGATTTCGCTGCTCGCCTGTCATTTTGGCTTGCATGTGCGCCCCAATACCGAGAGCCTGTCGCGGCGTACCACGGCTTCCGTGGTGACGGCGATTACGCTGGTCATCATTGCGGATGCCATTTTCGCGGTGTTCACCCGCAATGTCGGAATCCCCTTTTGACATGAGCGCGTCGATCTCTATCCCCGTCATCGAGCTTTGCGGCGTTTGGAGCCAGTACCGCGATGTGGTGATTCACAAGAATCTGGATTTTCGGGTGGACGCGGGCGCGGTGGTCGCGCTGGTGGGCGGGTCGGGCAGCGGCAAGACAACCTTGCTGCGTGAGATTCTCGGCTTGCTGAAACCCACCCGTGGCAGCGTGCGATTGTTCGGACACGACCTGTTCACGCCGGACGCGCTGTTGCAACGTGACATGCGCCGACGGCTGGGGATGTTGTTCCAGCAGGGGGCGCTCTTTTCGGCGCTCTCCGTCTATGACAATATCGCCTTTCCCCTGCGTGAGCTGCGTTTTCTCGACGAGGACTGGATTCACGAACTGGTGCGCCTGAAACTGGATGTGGTAGAACTGACATTGGCGCACGCCCGCCTGATGCCGGCGGAACTTTCCGGCGGCATGATCAAGCGGGTGGCGCTGGCGCGCGCGTTGGCGCTGGAGCCGGAACTGTTGTTGCTGGACGAGCCGACGGCAGGACTCGACCCGGCGCGCAGCCAGAGTTTCGTGCGCCTGATTCGGCATTTGCAGCAAACGCTGAATCTGACCGTGGTGCTGGTCACGCATGACATGGACACCATCTACGGGCTGGATTGCGAGGTCGCGTTGCTGGCGGAACAGCGTATTCTGACGCGGGGAAATCTGGATGCCGTGCGAGCCTTTCCGCATCCGGCGACCCGACAATTTTTCAACATACCGGAATCGCTCCGGTCAGGCGGATGAACTCATGGAAAATCGCGCGCACGCTTTGATGGCTGGATTGTTCACGCTCCTGTTGGGGGCGGCGACCATTTTGATTTTTTACGCTTTCAGCGAGCGCCGCGAAGAAACCCGCGAATTGCTGGTGGTCACGCAACAAAATGTCGGCGGTCTGAACCCGCAAGCGCAGGTGCGCTATCGCGGCATACGGGTGGGCAAGGTGCTGGACATCCGGCTCGACCCGCAGGACGGGCGCAACATTCTGATTCGCGTCGAAGTCGAAACCTATGTGCCGTTGAGCGCCAACACCACGGCGCGGCTGGCGTATCAGGGCATCACCGGCATCGCGCATGTGCTGCTGGAAGATGGCGAAGAAGGCGCGGGGAACGAGATTCCGCTGACGGGCAACCCGCCGCGCATTGCGATGCAGGCTTCATTTTTGAATCATCTGGAAGACAGTCTTCCTGAAATTCTGGCGCAGAGCAAAAGTTTTCTGGAAAACGCCAACGCCCTGTTGAATGAAAAAAATCGCGGACACCTGGAACAAACGCTCGCCAATCTGGACTCATCCAGTCAGCATATGAACGCAACGCTGGCGAACCTGCAAACCCTGCTGGACAAGGGAAATACGGGCAGTTTGACCGAAGCCATGCGCGCCGCCGCGCCGCTGGCGGCGGAAACCCGGCAACTGGTCGCGCACATGGAACGCCTCACCCATCGCGCCGAAATCGTGTTGAGCGAAGAAAGCGGCGGCAACGGCCCGGAAGACGCCCTGCTGCCCCGTATCCGAAACACCGCCGCTGACCTTTCCAAAGCCGCCGCCCAATTCGACCGCGTACTCAAAATGCTGGAACGCTCGCCGCAGAGTTTGCTGCTTGGCGCGCCAACCGGCGCGCCGGGTCCGGGCGAGGCGGGGTTTGTTGCTCCGGTTCAGGAATCCGTCGACAGAAATCAGGAATCAGGGGGTATTCGATGAGGGTCAAAAATTTTTGCCAAAAGGCGTTTTGGGGTTTTTCCTGTGGCGCGGAGCCTGTCCCGAATGCGCCCCTTTCCCACAAAGGGAGAGAGGCGGGGAAACATGACGGCGCAAAGCGCCGCAAACCCTACAGTCCTCTGTCCTCCGTCCTCTGTCTTCTGCTCACCGCCTGTTCGCCCCTGTTGAGTCAACCGGACATTTCGCCGGAGCGGTTTGATCTGGGGCTAGGCAGCGTGGACGCCGCCACGTCCGCGCGCCCGATTCCCTTTGAGCTTCGCGCCGCGCCCGCGCTGGATACCGCTGCCATGCGCTATCGCCTGAACTACGCCGACCCGACCAGGGTTATGGAATACAGCCGTTCGCGTTGGGTGGGAACGGCGAGCGAAATTCTGGAGCAATACCTGAAAAGCCATTTGCGGCAAGCCGATACGCGCAGCCAGAACACAAAACGCTGCTACTTCGACCTCGAATTGCTGCGCTTCGAGCAGGTTTTTACGAGCGCGGAAGAAAGTCACGCCACCCTCATCGTGCGGGCGCGGCTGCAAAGTCCGGGGCAGGGCGTGCTGGATGAAAGCAATCTTGAGCTGACCGCCCCCGCGTCCACGCCCGACGCCAGCGGCGGCGTCAAGGCGCTGGCGCGGGCAGCCGGAAGGCTCGCGCAGACCTTGAGCCAGCGGTTCGCGGCAGAGGGCTGTCAAACTTCCATCAATAACCTGGAGGGCAAATAACATGGACAATGACGCGCTACGCGCGCGCTGGCAAAAGCTGCTTTCCGCCGAACGACTGGGCGCGGGTTCCATACCGAGCGCGCCGGAACGCACCGCGTTTCAACAGGATTATGACCGTATCGTATTTACTTCCGCCTTCCGGCGTCTGAAAGACAAGACGCAGGTTTTCCCTCTCTCGCGCAGCGATTACGTGCGTACCCGCTTGACCCACAGCCTCGAAGCCAGTTGCGTCGGGCGCTCGCTGGGCGCGGTCGTGGGGCGGGAAATCATCGACCGGCACAAGCTCGCCAACGTGGATGCCGCTGATTTTGGCGCTATCGTCGCCGCCGCCTGCCTTGCCCACGACATCGGCAATCCGCCTTTTGGTCACGCCGGAGAAGATGCCATCCGGGAATGGTTCAAGGCGTCCGGTTTGCTGGACAAATACGATTTTTCTGAAGCCGAACGCGCCGATTTAACGCAATACGAAGGCAACGCCCAGGGGTTTCGCATCCTCACCCGCCTGCAAAACCCCGATAATCCCGGCTTGCAACTCACTTCGGCCGTGCTGGCGACCTTCACCAAATATCCCCGCGCCTCGTGGCTGGAAGCGCCGCTTTCCGGCGTTAGCGGTAAAAAATTCGGCTTTTTTCAGGACGACGCCGCCGCTTTCACCCGTGTTGCTGCCGCAACAGGATTGGGCGAACGCGCCCCGTCCGCATGGCATCGGCATCCGCTGGCGTTTCTCGTGGAAGTTGCCGATGACACCTGCTACCTGATTGTCGACCTCGAAGACGCCGCCCGTTTAGGCTTTGTCCGCAATGAAGACGCCGAAACGCTGCTCGCCGATCTTGCTGGCGACAGCGTGACCGGCGGCAAACTCGCCCGCATCTCCGAACCCAAGGAACGCATCGAATACCTGCGCGCCAAAGCCATCGGACGCCTGCTCGAAGGCGCGGCGGCGGTGTTTCTGGAAAACGAGGCGGACATCCTCGCCGGACGTTTCAACGAGGGCTTGCTCGAAGCTTCGCCCGCCTCCATGCCCCTGCAAGCCGTCAAAAAAATCGCCAGGGAAAACATCTACGTCGCCCGTCCCGCGCTGGAAATCGAAACCGCCGGTTTTGAAGTGCTGGGCGGATTGCTCTCCCTGTTCATCGCCGCCGTCGAAGCCGGAGCAGGGCAATGCCCCATGACCACCCGCGAAAAAATGCTCCTGAAACTGCTGCCCAAACAATTTTCAGGCGCGCAAGGCGAACCCGCCCCCAATCCCTACCTGCGCTTCCTGCGGATTGCCGACTTCGTAACCGGCATGACCGATTCCTACGCCGTCGATTTGTATCGCAAGCTGAAGGGAATTGATTTGCCGGGGGAATGAGGGGGAACCGCGTTCACCCGCTTGATTGATTTGCCAGAGGAATGAAAGGGTAAGGCGGGCGTAGGGGCGAACTGTGTTCACCCGTTCGATTGATTTGTCGGAGGAATGAGAAGGTAAGGCGGAATCGTAAGTGGCGGGAGCATCCTGCTCCCGTTTTCCGCCTGCGGGAGCAGGATGCTCCCGCCACTTTGAACAATGCCAAACCCGACGCCATCACAGGAGATTTGTCATGAAAACTGATCTTGCAAGAGCAAAAACCATCCAATGGAACATCGGCGCAATTTTGGGCGTCGCAACTTTGGCGCTATCGCTCGTCTTCCTCTCCGCCTGTTCCCGCGCTGACCCGCAAGCCGCCCTGAACGCCGCCGCCGGAGCATTGCAAACGGCGCTCGAAGCCAAAGACGCGAGCAAGGCGCTTGACCTGCTGCATCAGGATTTTGTCACCGAACAGTCTTCCGAAAACGGGCGCGACTGGGCAAAAAGAACGATGGCACTGGCGTTCATGCGCTACAAAAATGTGAACATCATGGTACTGAAACAGGAAACCCGCATCGACCCCAACCTGCCCGACCGCGCCACCAGCGAAGCCGACATCGCCCTCATCGGCGCAGAAGGCCTGATTCCCGACGACGCGCGGCATTACCACGTCCAGTTGGGCTGGATGAAGGAAGGAGAGCAGTGGAAGTTGCTGCGATTGAAATGGGAGTAAGGGCGTACCAGAAAAGGCGGAGCGCGGAAAGTCAGGCTAAAATGCGTATTCCGTCCCACCCAGACTGCTACGCATTGCGATGACAACCAAAGAAGCCCAGATCGAACAGAACTTTATCGAGAAGCTGGTCGCGCTCAAATACGTATATCGCCATGATATTCACGACCGCGCCGCTCTGGAACAAAACTTTCGGGAAAAATTCGAGGCGCTCAACAAGGTTCACTTGACGCCTGAAGAGTTTTCACGGCTGTTGGAGCAGATCACCACCCCCGATGTCTTTACTGCCGCCAAAACCTTGCGCGAGCGCAGCAGTTTTGAGCGCGACGACGGTACGCCGCTCCACTACACTTTGGTGAATACCAAAAACTGGTGCAAGAACAGTTTTGAGGTCATCAACCAACTCCGCGTCAACACACAGAACAGCTTTCATCGCTATGACGTGATTCTGCTCATCAACGGCGTGCCAGTCGTGCAGATTGAGCTGAAAAACCTCGCCATCAGTCCCCGCAATGCCATGCGGCAGATTGCCGATTACAAAAATGACCCTGGCAACGGCTACACCCGCACCCTGCTTTGCTTTTTGCAACTGTTTATTGTCAGCAACCGCAGCGATACCTGGTACTTCGCCAACAACAATAAAGCGCATTTCAGCTTCGATGCTGACGAGCGTTTTCTGCCGCTTTACCAGTTTGCCAGCGAAGACAACCGGAAAATTACCTGCCTCGACACTTTCGCCGAAAAATTCCTTGCCAAGTGCGCTCTGAGCGAGATGATCAGCAGTTACATGGTGCTGGTCGCCAGTGAGCAAAAGCTCTTGATGATGCGCCCCTACCAAATTTACGCGGTACGCGCCATTGTCGATTGCATCCACCAGAATCGGGGCAATGGCTACATCTGGCACACCACCGGCAGCGGCAAAACGCTGACCTCCTTCAAGGCGTCGACTTTGCTCAAGGACAATTCCGCCATTGAAAAATGCCTGTTCGTTGTCGACCGCAAAGACCTCGACCGGCAGACGCGGGAAGAATTCAACAAATTCCAGGATGGCTGCGTTGAAGAAAACACCAACACCGCCGCCCTGGTACGGCGGCTGCTTTCTGCCGATTACGCCGATAAAGTCATCGTGACCACCATCCAGAAGCTCGGCATTGCCCTTGATGGCAGCCACAAGAGCAACTACAAGGAACGTCTGGAATCCCTGCGCGACAAGCGCATCGTCTTCATTTTTGACGAATGTCACCGCTCGCAATTTGGCGAGAACCACAAAGCCATCAAGGAATTTTTTCCCAACGCGCAGCTCTTCGGCTTTACCGGCACGCCGATTTTTGAAGCCAACGCCACCTGCCAGAAAATTGAAGGCGAGGAAGCCTCGCTCAAGACCACCGAAGATATTTTTCAGCAAGAACTGCACGCCTACACCATCACTCACGCCATCGAAGATCACAATGTCCTGCGCTTCCATATTGACTACTACAAGGCGGATGGCAAACCCAAACAGGGCGAAACCCTGACGCGCAAAGCCGTTGTCGAAGCCATACTGGAAAAGCACGACGCCGCTACCAACGGGCGCAAGTTCAACGCTTTGCTGGCGACGGCTTCCATCAACGACGCCATCGAATACTACCAATTGTTCAAAGAAATTCAGACCGGGCGGCAAGCGGAAGACAGCAACTTTTTGCCCCTGAACGTCGCCTGCGTTTTCTCGCCCCCTGCCGAGGGCAACAAAGACGTTCAACAGATTCAGGAAGACCTGCCGCAGGAAAAAGCGGATAACAAAGAAGCCCCGGACGAAAAGAAAGCCGCGCTCACGTCCATCATGGCGGACTACAACACGCGCTACGGCGGCAACCACAATATCGGTGACTTTGATCATTATTACAAAGACATTCAGAAGCGCATCAAGGATCAAAAATACGCCAATCAGGATTTTCCGCGCGCGCAGAAAATCGACCTTGTGATTGTCGTGGATATGCTGCTCACCGGCTTTGATTCCAAATACCTGAACACTCTCTACGTGGACAAAAATCTCAAATACCACGGACTGATTCAGGCGTTTTCACGCACCAATCGCGTTTTGAACGACACCAAGCCTTACGGCAACATACTCGACTTTCGCCAGCAGGAAGCCGCCGTCAACGAAGCGATAACCCTGTTTTCCGGCGAAAAAGCGGAACGCGCCAAAGAAATCTGGCTGGTCGACGCCGCCCCGAAGGTTATCGAAAAACTGGAAAATGCCGTTATTGCGCTGGACAAGTTCATGGAATCCCAAGGCTTGCCAGGCGACCCGGCGCAAGTTGCCAATCTCAAGGGCGACGACGCGCGCGGCAAGTTCATCAACCTGTTCAAGGAAGTGCAGCGCCTCAAAACGCAGCTTGACCAATACACCGACCTGACGCCGGAAAACACCGGGCGCATCGCCAAAATCATCCCTGACGAGCAACTGCAAAGTTTCAAGGGCGTTTATCTGGAAACCGCCAAACGTCTTCGGGAGGGGCAGCGCAAGGGCGGGAATGACGACGATTCGTCGGCGCGGCAACTTGATTTCGAGTTTGTGCTGTTTGCCTCTGCTGTTGTCGACTACGACTACATCATGAAGCTGATTGCCGGTTACACCCAGGGCAAGCCGGGTAAACAGACGATGAGCCGCGCCGAATTGATTGGCTTGATTGCGGCTGACGCCAAATTCATTGACGAGCGCGAAGACATCGCCGCTTACATCGACACCCTGAAAGCGGGTAAAGGCTTGAACGAGCAGGAAATTCGCCAGGGTTACGAAACTTTCAAAGCCGAAAAATCCGCCCGCCAACTGGCGAATGTGGCAAAAGCGCATGGGCTGGAAACCGCCGCGCTGCAAGCCTTTGTGGACGGCATCATGGGGCGCATGATTTTTGACGGCGAACAATTGAGCGACCTGCTCGCGCCGCTGGAACTGGGCTGGAAAGCCAGAACGCAAAAAGAACTGGCATTGATGGCAGACCTGATCCCGTTCTTGCGCAAACTCGCCCAGGGGCAGGAGATTTCGGGATTGGCGGCGTATGAACAATAAAAGTGGGGGGAGCTTCCAGCTCCCCCATTCAAACAAAGGGAGCAGGATGCTCCCGCCACTTGTCTCCGGCACTGACGCCTTGTTTCTGGACGTCGCGGGTATTATCGAACGCCGCAAAGCCAATGCCATCAACACCGCGAATACCGAAACCGTGCTTATGCTCTGGGAGGTCGGCAAATACATCAATACAGCCTTGCTTGGTAATAAGCGTGCTGAATACGGCAAACAGATCATTGCCACGTTGTCGCTGCAACTGGTCGGAAAATACGGTGCTACGTTCAACCTTTCCGGATTAAAGCGGATGCGTAAGTTTGCCGAGATTGTCGATGACAATGAAATTGGTGCCACGCCGTGGCACCAATTGAGTTGGTCGCATATCCGGGAACTCTTGCCAATTAAAAGCCGGGAGGCACGCCAATTCTATGTAACGGAAGCCGCTTCCCGCCACATGGGTGTCCGTGACTTGCGCCTGATGATTGAGCGCAAGACTTTTGAGCGGGCGGACGCGGCAAATTTACAACTCGCGGAATCCGGCGTCCCGTTCAATACTTTCAAAGACCCGTATCTGTTTGACATTCTTGGTCTGCAAGGCGTCTATTCCGAAGGCGATTTGGAAGCGGCCATTGTTCGGCAGGTTGAGGCGTTCATTCTGGAGTTTGGACACGGTTTTACCTTCGCAGAACGCCAGAAGCGGATTCAATGGAAAGACACCGACTATTACATCGACTTGCTGTTCTATCACCGTCCGAGCAGACGTTTGGTTGCGGTGGAACTGAAGCTTGGCAAATTCAAACCTCAATATAAAGGGCAGATGGAATTTTATCTGAAATGGTTGTGCCAGAATGAGCGCCTGCCGGATGAAAACGAGCCGGTCGGTCTTATCCTCTGCGCCGAGAGCGACCGCGACCAAATCAGTATGATGGAACTGGACAAGGCGGGTATTGCCGTCATGGAATACTGGACGGAACTGCCGCCGAAATCCGAGTTTCAAAAACGCATCAAGGCGATTACCGCCGAAGCAAGGGAGATTTTTGAACGGCGCAAAACCCTCTCCGCGCCTGCTGTTTCCCGTCGGATAGCGCCGTTCATTATCCTGGACGCGGATGAGGAAGAATGATGAGCCATAAAAGTGGGGGGAGCTTTCAGCCCCCCCATCCAAACAAGAGGGAGCATCCTGCTCCCTCCACTTTGCGGGTTAGCGCATGAACACTAAACTCATTCGCAACAGCACCGCCGAATTTCTGATATTCACCGGACAGGCGGGCGAGCAGAGTATTGAAGCGCGTTACGAAGACGAAATGGTCTGGCTCACGCAGAAGCTGATGGCAGAATTGTTTGCCGTGGATGTCCGTACCGTCAGCGAGCATTTGGGGAATATTTTTGCCAGTGGCGAGTTGAGCGAAGCGGCAGTTATCCGGAATTTCCGGATAACTGCCGCCGATGGGAAATCTTACGCCACCAAACACTACAACCTCGACGCCATCATTTCAGTCGGCTACCGGGTCAACTCTGTTCGCGCCACCCAGTTCCGCCAATGGGCGACCCAAGTATTACGCGAGTTTGCCATCAAGGGCTATGTGCTGGACAAGCAGCGCATGGAAAACGGCAGCTTTCTGGGTGAAGACTACTTTGAGCGTCTGCTGGCGGAAATCCGCGAGATTCGCTTGTCAGAGCGCAAGTTTTACCAGAAAGTCACCGATATTTACGCTACGGCAGTCGACTACAACCGGGACGCCCCGACGACACAAACCTTTTTCGCCAAAGTTCAGAACAAACTGCATTTCGCCATCCACGGACATACTGCCGCTGAACTCATCGTACAACGCGCCGATAGCGGCAAGACGCACATGGGCTTGACCTCATGGGAGCGCGCGCCCACAGGCAAGATTGTCAAAACCGATGTGGTCGTTGCCAAGAACTACCTGACAGCAGAAGAACTGGAAAGCCTTGGGCGCATTGTGAATGCCTATCTTGATTTGGCGGAAGATCGAGCCAAACGCAATATTCCCATGACGATGGAGGATTGGGCAAAACGGCTGGACGCATTTCTGGAATTCTCCGAGCGCGATATTCTGCAAGACGCGGGCAAAGTTTCCGCCGAGATCGCCA
>JAITSU010000051.1 GCA_031287525.1 Zoogloeaceae bacterium
CAACCGCTTGTCGGCAGCCGGTAAGCCTCCAATGCTGATCATCGGCGCCATGATGCGTAAGCTCATTCATGTCGCCTTTGGCGTCTTGAAATCAGGCAAACCTTTCGACCCCGCTCTTCATGGCGCTTGACTTGGATAACAGTATCTACAACCACGGAGCGGGTTGTAGGGGTCAGGACAGGGCGTTATGCTTTGCGGAGCATCGTCCAGTATTTCAATGTAGCATTCGCGCGATTACCCTGAATCGCGTGGTTTGATGGCGTTGTGCGATTTTGACGGGTCATGAGACAGTCAGCCTGATTTCGCTTGCGATTTTTGTTGTGAACCCGTAGAATCGCCGCTTTCGTTTTTCATCTTTCCAGGATTTTTCATGGCCAATAGCGCACAAGCCCGCAAGCGCGCGCGTCAAGCAGTCAAGCAGCGCGCCCTTAATGCCAGCCAGCGTTCTTCCCTGCGTACCGCCATCAAGCGTGTGCGTCAGGCGATCGCTACCGGCGACAAAGCGGCTGCCCAGAATGTGTATTCCCTGTCTGTGTCGGTCATCGACCGCATCGCGGACAAAAAAATTATTCACAAGAACAAGGCTGCTCGTCACAAGAGCCGTCTGGCTGCCCAAATCAAGGCGATTTCGGCTGCCTGAGCATTTTCGTTCTTGCATAAAAACGGCGCAATTCGCGCCGTTTTTTTTATGGGGTTTGTTCCGGTTCGCATCAGAAGCGAGGCGCGAAGGCGAGCCGAAGATAGCGCTGTTGCGCGGCAAGGCGAAGTCGACACAGTATCGGTTCTGACGCGAACCGGAACTCAGACATTGAACAAAAAGTTCATCACATCCCCGTCCTGCACCACGTAATCCTTGCCTTCGGCGCGCATCTTGCCGGCTTCCCTGGCACCGTGTTCGCCTTTGCAGGCGATGAAATCGGCATAGGCGATGGTCTGGGCGCGGATGAAGCCGCGCTCAAAATCGGTGTGGATGACGCCTGCCGCTTGCGGGGCGGTGTCGCCTTTGTGAATTGTCCAGGCGCGGACTTCCTTGACCCCGGCGGTGAAGTAGGTGTGCAACCCCAAGAGGTTGTAACCGGCGCGAATCAGGCGATTCAGACCGGGTTCCTCCAGTCCCAGGTCGGTGAGGAAGGCTTGTTTGTCTTCGTCTTCCAGATCCGCGAGTTCTTCCTCAATTTTGGCGCAGACGGCAACCACGGGCGCGCCTTCTTTGGCGGCGTGTTCTTCCAGTCGCGTCAGGTGCGGGTTATCGTGAAAACCGCTTTCGAGCACATTGCCGACGTACATCGCGGGCTTGATGGTCAAGAGGCAGAGGGGTTTGATGAGCGCGATGTCTTCCGCCGACAATCCGGCGGTGCGGGCGGGTTTGCCTTCGTTCAAGTGCGGTTGCAGCTTTTTCAGCGCGGCGACCAGCTTTTGCGCTTCCTTGTCGCCGGATTGCGCCTTGCGGACATCGCGGTTCAGGGTTTTTTCCACGGCGGCGAGGTCGGCTAACGCCAGTTCGGTGATGATGGTTTCGATGTCGGCAAGCGGGTCGACCTTGCCCGCGACGTGCACGATGTTGGGGTCGTCGAAGCAGCGCACGACATTGACAATGGCATCAGTTTCGCGGATGTTGGCGAGGAACTGGTTGCCCAACCCTTCGCCCTTCGACGCTCCTGCCACCAGTCCGGCGATGTCGACGAATTCGACGATGGCATGTTGGATTTTCTGCGGTTTGACGATGGCGGAAAGCGCGTCGAGTCGCGGGTCGGGCACTTCGACGATGCCGACATTGGGTTCGATGGTGCAGAACGGGTAATTGGAGGCTTCAATGCCCGCCTTGGTGAGGGCGTTGAAAAGGGTGGATTTGCCGACGTTGGGCAGGCCGACGATGCCGCATTGAAGACTCATGCTGTGGTTCCTTTGATGTGAGTTGCTGTTGTCTTGACGTGCAACAGCCGTTGGGCTTTTTCATAGTCGCCTGCGAGCAGCGCGGGCGAGGCGTCCAGACTGCGTTCTATGGCGATGTCGATTTCGGTTTGCTCTGCGGCTTTTGGACGGGCGAGGACGAAATCAATGACTTGCTGGCTCATCCCCAATTCGCGCGGATGACCTACCCCCAGACGCAAGCGCCAGAAATTCGGCGTGGAGAGCGCCGCCTGAATATCCTTCAAGCCGTTGTGTCCGCCGTTGCCGCCGCCCTGTTTCAAACGGATGCCGCCGGGGGGAAGGTCGAGGTCGTCGTGGATGACCAGCACTTCTTCCGGCGCGATTTTGTAGAAACGCGCCAAAGCGCCCACCGCCTGACCGGAACGATTCATGAAGGTGGAAGGTTCCAGGAGCCACAATTCGCCTTGCCGCCCGACATTGCCAAAAAACTTGGGCTGCGGCGACAGGCTTACTTTCAGGCGTTGCGCCAGCGCGTCTACGAACCAGAAGCCCGCGTTGTGGCGGGTGGTTTCGTATTCGGCGCCAGGGTTGCCGAGTCCGACGATCAGGCGGGGCGAGGTCATGGTGTGTGGTCATTCCAATAAAAACAAAGAGCCGCCAGCGGTTAAACCGAGGCGGCTCTGCGCGTGGTCAGCGCCCTATGCCAACAGCAAACTTACTTGGCGGCTTCGGTAGCGGGCGCGGCGGTGGCAGGCGCTTCGGCGGCGGCGGATTCTTCTTCCACCGCGCCGCCCTTCTTGGCGATGCAGGAAACCACAGTCTGGTCTTCGCCGTGCACAATGGCGCTGACGCCCTTGGGCAGTTGCAGTTGCGAGACGTGGATGGAAGTTCCCGTGGTGAGGGCTTTCAGGTCGACTTCGATGAACTCCGGCAGATCGGCGGGCAGGCAGGAGATTTCCAGATCGGTGATGATGTGGGCAATCTGACCGCCTTCCAGCTTGACGCCGGGGGCGATGTCCTGATTGATGAAGTGCAGGGGAATCTTCTGGTGCAGTTTCTTTTTGGCGTCGACACGTTGAAAATCGACGTGCAACACGATGGGCTTGTAGGCGTGCACCTGAAAATCGCGCAGCAGCACTTGCTCTTTTTGACCTTCCAGCTCGATGGTGAGCAGGGAGGAGTGGAAGGCTTCTTTTTTAAGACCGAGGTAAAGCGGGTTGTGGTCGATTTCGATCACTTCCGGCGCTTGACCGGCGCCGTAGATGATGCCGGGGACTTTTCCGGCACGGCGCAGGCGGCGGCTCGCACTCGTTCCCTGCACTGTGCGTTTTTGGGCGTTAAGGACAAATTGCATGATGACTCCATGAAGTTACCGACCCGCGACCAGGTCGGTGGGTTGAAAAAACTATTCAATAAACAGCGAAGAAACAGAATCGTCGCTGCTGATGCGGCGGATGGTTTCCGCCAAAAGGGGCGCCACCGAAAGCTGGCGAATATGCGGACAGGCGGCGGCGTCGGGTTGCAGCGGAATGGTGTCGGTGACGACCAGCGAATCAAGGTCGGAACCGCCGACCCGTTCCACCGCGCCGCCGGACAGCACCGGATGGGTACAGTAGGCGACTACTTTTTTCGCGCCGCTGGCTTTCAGGGCGGTCGCCGCCTTGCAGAGCGTACCGGCAGTATCCACCATGTCGTCCATGATGACGCAGGTGCGGTCTCTCACGTCGCCAATGATGTTCATCACCTCGGTAACATTCGCCTTGGGGCGACGCTTGTCGATAATCGCCAGGTCACATTCCATACGTTTGGCGAGCGAACGGGCGCGCACCACGCCGCCGTGGTCGGGCGACACCACCAGCGGATTTTCATAACGCTGTTTCTTGATGTCTTCAATCAGGATGGGCAGACCGTAGATGTTATCGACGGGGATATTAAAAAAGCCCTGAATCTGCTCGGCGTGCAAATCCATGGTCAGCACCCGATCCACGCCCGAAACCATCAGCATGTTGGCAACCAGCTTGGCGGCGATGGCCACCCGCGAGGAACGCGGACGCCGATCCTGGCGGGCATAGCCGAAATAGGGGATGGCCGCCGTGATGCGTCCGGCGGAAGCGCGTTTCAAGGCATCGACCATGATGAGAATTTCCATCAGATGATGATTGGTCGGCGCGCAGGTGGATTGCAACACGAAGACATCGTGACCGCGCACATGCTCCTGAATCTCGACATTGACTTCGCCGTCCGAAAAGCGCCCTACATGCGCTTGTCCCAGTTTCACATTGAGCGCCGTAGCTACGTCGGCAGCCAGACTGCGGTTGGCGTTCCCGCTGAAAACCATCAGACTGTTGTAAGGCATCGCTTATCCTTCGGGCGGACGCGTCCATCCGCCATAAATGATTTTGGGCAGGTGGAAAGCCTGCCCAATGGATTTCGTGGCTGGGGAAGAAGGATTCGAACCTTCGAATGCCGGAATCAAAATCCGGTGCCTTAACCAACTTGGCGACTCCCCAGCGGGTCGCTTCCCCGGTCGCCCACAGAAGCGAGGCGCGCATTATACAAAAAAATCACGGACGCGCCATAAGTTTTTTACAAGCCGGAACGCCCCGAAGTTGAAGTCAGGCAACGTTCGCGGCGGATTCCAAAGCCTGCCGGTTATGGATTCTTTTTTCGTTCTGTCAGCGCGTACCAGTCGAAGCGGCGTGTACTCAACATGACGACGGCAAGCGCGGCGAACAGCAACGCGCTGCCCATGAGCAGCGCCATATCTTCCAGTTGCAGAATGGCGTAGATCATCGCGTACAGACCGGCAAGGCAGCCGCCGAACACGAGCGCCACGCGCCAGGAGCCGAACATGCCCGCGAGATAAAGAACGATCAGCCCGATGCAGGCTGCGGCGGCGGCAAGATAGGCCGACAAGAAGGGCAGGTGTTCGGAGAGCGCGATCAGCAACAGGAAGAAAATGGTGAGCGCCAGCCCGACCAACAGGTATTGCAGGAAGTGTACCGGGCGGCGGCGCGCGATTTCGTAGATGAAGAACGCGGCGAAGGTCAGCACGATGAAAAGATTGCCGTACTTTAACGCCCGTTCGGATTGCAGATAAATGTTGATGGGATCCATAAAACGGATGCCCAGGGCTTCTTCGCCGTTGAGCGTGCTTTCCAGATTGCGCGCCAATTGGGAGACTTCCCATTGCGCGGTAAAACCGTCATCTCCGATTTGCCGACTTCGCGGCAGGAAACGACCATGAAAACTCGGATGTTGCCAATTGGATTTCAGTTGAATGGCATTGTTTTCCGCCGTGGGCGCGATGTTGAAAGAGGCGGTGCCGGTGAGTTTGAGCGGAAAGGAAAAGTCGATGTCGCGCGCCGTGCCGAAAGTTAACGCGCCCAGGTCTATTTCCAGCCGGTTGCCCTGCAAGGTTCGGGCGAAACGCGTGTCTTTCGGTGTCATAAAGTGCATCGGGCGCTGGTCGATGAGAACTTCCGGCGCGACATCAATGCCGCGCAAATCGGAAACACCAAACAGCATGACCGCGCTGGCGTCAATGATTTTGCTCTCTTTCGCCACATCCAGAATCAGCTTCATGTCGGCGGGCAGGCTGAAAATACCTTGCAAATTGAGATCAAGATGAAAAAGGCTTGCCCGGTAAATCCCCCGATAACGCTGCTCTACCTCGGCGTTTCCCTTGATCGTCAGCGTTTTGGCGGGTACGACGGTGATGTGCTCCTCCGTTTGGGGCGGCGTGGTGACGGTTTTTTTCGTGTACGTGTCGAAGTAAGTCTTCGCGGGTGTCTTCACGTGGTAACGGATGGCCAATACCGGCCCGGTCAGGGTTTGCTCCCCGGCGGCGGTTTGGGCGATTTCTTCCGTGACGACCGACTGATAGTGACCGCGTTCGGTGATCTTCGTGTGGATCATGCTAAGCGGCACAATCAAAAGCAGGACCAGCACGACTACGCCTGCGAATTTGCCGGTGATCGGAGAAAAACGCCTCCCCTGGAATTTGCCGGACGACGGCGTTTGCAGGGTTTCTTCGTTTTCCATTTTCACGTTCTCCTGAAATTGACGGCAAACACGAGCGTAGAGGGGATGGCTATTTGATGCTGTTCAACTTCTGTTCAATGGCATCCAGCGAAATTGCGCCGGGGATGCGCGAACCGTCGGCGAAAAACAGGGTGGGTGTGCCGCGCACATTCAGTTTTTGCGCGAATGCGAGATTGCGGTCAATGGCGCTGGTGTCGCAATCGCTTTTACCGGCGGGTTCCTTGTTGCTCAACATCCAGTCATTCCAGGCTTTCGCCTTGTCGGCGGCGCACCAGATTTGGCGTGATTTTGTGTCGGAATCCTCAGAGAGAATGGGGTAAAGAAAGGTGTACAGCGTTACGTTGTCGAGCTTCATCAAGTCTTGCGCGAGCCGTTTGCAGTAGCCGCAGTTGGGGTCTTCGATGGTCGCCAGCACACGCTTGCCATTGCCGCGCACCTGCTTGATCGCCTGCGTCAAGGGCAGGTCGGCGAATTTGATGGCGGAAAGCTGCTCAAGCCGCGCCTCGGTCACATTGCTCATGTTTTTGGTATCGAACAGACTGCCGTTTAACAGCGCGCTGACTTTCTCATCGGTGTAATAAATCTGTCCGTCGATATACAACTCGTACAAACCCAGATAGCCTGCCTTGCGAACACTGTCGATTTGCGTTTTCAGGATTTTTTCAGCCGTCTGTTTCACCTTGTCTTCCGGCGAAGATTTGCTCGCTTGCGCCAGCAGGGGGGGCGTGAAAGCCGCGAAGGAAAATGCGGCGACCAGCGCCAGCATGAAATTCTTTTTGAACATGGAGGGTTCCTTGAATGGGGTGGGGAAAAGGGAAGATTATAGACGCACTTGCGTACTTGATGCGGGACGATTGTCAATCGCTTGTCGTCGGGGAATGGGCATGGGGGACAGGTCATCACCCCATGCCCCGCGCGAAATTGCCGGATTATTACAACGCGTCGGTTACGGAGCGTCTTAAAAATCCGCCGTATCCGGGTGCGGGCCGATGCGGTTTTTGGGGGCGTCCAGCGCCTTGATTCTGGCGCGGTCTTCGGCGTCGAGGGTGAAATCGAAGACGGCGAAGTTTTCGGTGATGCGGGGCGCGTGGATGGATTTGGGAATCACCAGCAGTTGTTCATCCAGATGCCAGCGGATGACGACTTGCGCCGGTGTCTTTTTGTGCTTTTGGGCGATGGCGCGGATGAGTTCGTTTTTCAGCAAAGCGCCTTGACCCAAGGGACTCCATGATTGCGTCAGGATGCCGTGTCGGGCGTGGAACGCGGTGAGTTCACGTTGCTGAAAGTCGGGGTGCAGTTCAATCTGATTGACGGCGGGCGTGACGCCGGTTTCCTGGATGACGCGCTCCAGATGCGCGGGTTCAAAATTGGAAACGCCAATGGCGCGCACACGCTTTTCTTCCAGCAAACGCGCCAGCGCCTTCCAACTGTCGGCGTACAGGTCTTTTTTCGGCGCAGGCCAGTGAATCAGGTACAGGTCGACGTAATCGAGTTGCAGCCGTTTCAGGCTGGCGTCGAAGGCGCGCAGGGCGCTGTCATAACCCTGTTCGCTGTTCCAGAGTTTGGTGGTGACGAAGACCTGCTCGCGCGGCAGGGCGGCGGCTTTTAAGCCTTGTTTCAAGCCATCTCCGACGCCGGTTTCGTTTTCATAAATGGCGGCGGTGTCGATGAGGCGGTAGCCGTCTTTCAGCGCGTTCTTGACGGCATCGGCGGCAACATCATCCGGCGTTTGCCAGGTGCCAAGCCCCAGTTGCGGGATTTGGACGCCGTTGTTCAGGGTAAGAAAAGGTTGCGGCATGGTGGCTCTCCTTTGAGGTGAAAAGCGAGCGGGTGGCTTACGCTTTGCCAACCCACTGCAAAAAGTCTCTTGTCACTTGGTCGTCAGGCTGGCGCTGTCGATGACAAAACGGTATTTCACGTCGCCCTTGACCATGCGTTCGTAAGCGTCGTTGATCTGGTCTGCCCGGATCAGTTCAATGTCCGCCACAATGCCGCGCTCGGCGCAGAAATCGAGCATTTCCTGGGTTTCGGGAATGCCGCCAATCATTGATCCGGCGAGGGAGCGGCGTTTGCCGATCAGGTGAAACACCTCTGGCGAAGGATGCGGCGACGCGGGCAATCCGACCAGGCTCATCGTGCCGTCGCGCTTCAACAGGGTCATGTAGGCGTCAAGATTATGGGGGGCGGCGACGGTGTTGAGGATGAAATCGAAACTCTTGACGTGCGCGACCATTTCATCGGCATTGCGGGAAACAACGGTTTCATCCGCGCCCAGCGCCTTCGCCGCGTCGCGTTTGGAGGGCGAGGTAGTGAAGGCGACGACATGCGCGCCCATCGCGTGCGCGATTTTGATGCCCATGTGACCAAGACCGCCGATGCCGACGACGCCGACCTTTTTGCCCGGCCCCGCGCGCCAATGACGCAGCGGCGAGTAGGTGGTAATACCGGCGCACAACAGCGGCGCGACGGCGGCGAGTTGGGCTTCGGGGTGATGGATCCGCAGAACATAATGCTCGTGCACGACGATTTGTTGTGAATAACCGCCCAGCGTATGACCGGGCGCGTCCGGTGTGGCGCCGTTGTAGGTGCCCACCATGCCGTCGCAGTAATTTTCCAGCCCGGTGTCGCACTCTTCGCAATGACGACAACTATCGACGATACAGCCGACGCCCACGAGGTCGCCCGGCTTGTAGCGGGTGACATGCGCGCCCACCGCCGAAACGCGCCCGACGATTTCGTGTCCGGGTACGCACGGAAAAAGTGTGCCTGCCCATTCTGCTCGTACGGTGTGCAGATCGGAGTGACACACGCCGCAATAGGCGATGTCGATTTGCACATCGTGCGCGCCTGGCGCGCGTCGGGTGATTTCCATCGGTTCAAGCGATTGATCGCTCGCGTGAGCGCCGTAGGCTTTGATTGACATCGTAGACTCCTTGAAATGGATTTGCTGCGGTGAGTGGGGGGGGGCAAAAGCGTCAATATACGTGTCATTGAGAAAAACGGAAACCCCGCGCACGACGCGCCCAAGGTCATAATGTTCTATACTGTACATGATTTTCCCCTTGATGCTTTGGCGGTGTCGTGATGGATGGGCGTCGCTGAACGAACTGGATGGAGCGCAAAATGCCCGTTTCAAGACGTGAATTTATCGTGGGAAGTTCTCTGGCGATTCTGGGCGTCGGCGGTCTTGACCGCGTTGCCGCCGCGACACAGAACTCCGTAAAGGCAAAAGTCTATTTCACCAGGGATTTGAGTCCTGTCGGACTGAGCAAACTCTACGCCCGGATTAAGCAGGGTTTGAGCGGCAAAATTGCCGTCAAGGTGCATACCGGCGAACCCAACGGGCCGAACATCATCCCCCGCGAATGGGTCAAGGCGTTCCTGTCCGGCGTACCCGACAGCACGATCGTCGAGAGCAACGTGCTTTATCCCAGCCCCCGGCAAACCACAGAGGGTCATCGGCAGACGCTGAAGACAAACGGCTGGACATTCAGCCCGGTGGACATTCTGGATGCCGACGGCGATGTGAATCTGCCCGTCACGGGCGGTAAGTGGATCAAGGAACTGGCGGTGGGGAAGCATCTTCTCAACTATGAATCCATGCTTGTCCTCACGCATTTCAAGGGTCACGCGATGGGTGGATTTGGCGGCTCGCTCAAAAATATCGCCATCGGCTGCGCTTCCGGCAAGCTGGGCAAGAAACAACTGCATCAGGAAGGCGACAATCTTTGGGCGGCTGGCCCCAATTTCATGGAGCGCATGGTTGAAGGCGGAAAAGCGATTACCGATCACTTCGGTTCGCGCATTGCCTATATCAATGTCCTCCGCAACATGTCGGTGGACTGCGACTGCGCGGGCGTGAAAGCGGCGCCTCCGACGGCGCCGGATTTGGGTATTCTGGCGTCGACGGACATTCTTGCGGTCGACCAGGCGTCGGTCGATCTGGTCTACGCCTTGTCGCCGGAACAACGGCACGACCTCGTTGAACGCATTGAGAGCCGCAGCGGTCTGCGTCAACTTACGTACATGAAGGAATTGGGTTTGGGCAACGATCAATATGAATTGATCACGGTCTGATGGCTGGTTGGCATCAATTGGCGTCATCGGGGCGGGTTTGAAACCCGCCCCGATACGTTCTGGCGTACTGTTTACTCCGCTCGCCTGAATTTGTATTGCCGGTTATGACGAATCCCTGTTCTTTGAGGCAACTCGCCGCAAACTTTTTGTGTTCAGCGAACTGATGATGGATTTACCCGTGCTTTTTTCGATTTGGGTACGCGCTGCCCTGGCTGCCTTCGCGCCTTCCCTGGCGACCTCCGCGCTCTCGCTAAAACCAGCGGGCTGTCGCACGATGGAAATATCGGTGGCGGCAACCTCGGCGAGCATATTCAACACCAACTCGGTGTTGGTCATGTTGTCCCGCAAATTCTCCTTTTTCAGCCCCTTGTGCTGCTTGTATTCACGGGTGCTCATACCACTCCATGTCCTGCTCATCAAATCGGTCAAAGCCGCATATTCTTTCCCTTTGGCAACACCACTCCTGTCCCACTCGTCGGTGAGCGCCTTACGCACTTCAATGGATTTGATACGTTGGTTGATCCAGTTTTCGCTGTACCCCAAACGCCGGAAATTCTGAATGGCGCGGTCAATGGAAAGCTCCGGGTCGACGGTTTCGTCGAGACGCTCATTTCCTGCCTGCGCCAGCCACAACTTGAACGGCTCCGCTTTCTTGCTGGGAATAGACTGAATCAGGCGCAAAATCTGTTCTGTGTCGGCGACATCGGTCAGGTATTTTTTTCCATCCGACGAGCGCATTTTCAGTTGGCTACAATTTGTAGCCAACTCGCTGCCTTCCTTTTTCAGCCTTGTTTTGAGAACGCTCCAATATTTGCGTGGGTTATCGCTGTCGGTCAGAATCGCAACGATGTCGATGATGGAGAACCACCACTTTTCGGCTTCCTCATCCCACGCCGTGCGGACAGTTTTCTGCTCGAACAACTTGATTTTGCTGGTTTGCGCGTTCATACATCTTCTCTCTGGTCAAACGGATTGATTTTGAACGACGAGCGTTTCGTTCATGCTACCCGTGCGATAGCCCAGTAAATCGAGGGATACGTAAGTAAAGCCGTATTTCCGCAAGGCTTTGTAGACCTTTTCCCGATTTTCCGCCGTCATCAAACGCGCCATTCCCCCGTCGTCGGTTTCGATACGCGCCAGAGTACCGTGCAGACGCACGCGCACCTGTTTCAGCCCCAAGTCCAGCAAAAACTGTTCGGCGCGGTCAATCATTTCCAGGCGCGACACGTCAATTTTTTCGCCATAGGGGATGCGGCTCGCCAGACAAGCGAAGGAAGGTTTATCCCAGGTGGCAAGCCCCAATTCTTTTGAAAGCTGCCGGATTTCCGCCTTGTTCAGATGGGCGTGGCGCAAGGGGCTTTTGATCTGATGTTCTTCGATGGCGCGCAGCCCCGGTCGATAATCGCCCATGTCATCCATGTTTGAGCCTTCCACGACATGCTTGATGCCTTCGTTGTCGGCAACTTCCCGCAGGCGCGTCATCAACGCCGTTTTGCACAGATAACAGCGATTGACCGGATTGCCCGAAAAACCGGCGATATCCAGTTCTTCGGAGTCCACCAGCACATGCCGGATGCCCTCTTGTCTGCAAAAGGCAATCGCCTCGTCCAGTTCGCGCTTCGGAAAGGAATGCGAACGCGCGGTGACGGCAAGCGCCCGCTCGCCCAGCGTGTCATGCGCCATTTTGAGCAGAAAGGTGGAATCCACGCCGCCGGAAAAGGCGACGACAACGCGCTCCAGCGATTCGAGACAGGCGGCGAGGGTCTGTTTTTTTTCTTCCAGAGTGGGCATCGGCTAGACCTCTTTCAAAATGTCATTTGCTGTTTTCATAAAAGAGACACCGTTTTTTTCCGCCAATGCCGCGACATCCTCGTATTCCGGCTTGGATTTGCCCACGCCATAGCCTCTGCCGCGCTTGATGCGGACGCTGCCCAGGCGGGTTTGTTGTTCGGTGAATTCGCGGGTAAGGATATAACGCTCACACAGGGTTTTGCGGACGCCGAAACTGCTGGTGTGGACGAGCATCAATTTTGCGAAGCGTTCCGCCTCAGCGGGCGCACAGAGGCAGGTGAGCAGTACGCCGGGACGACCTTTTTTCATCTGCGCGGGAACCGTGAACACATCCAGCGCGCCTGCCGCGAGCAGCGTTTGCGCGGCATGGGCGATGGCTTCGCCGGTCATGTCATCCAGATTACAGCGCAGTTCTGCCACAGCGTCATTGCTTTGACTTGCCGCGTCAGCATGTTCGCCAACACTTTCACCCCAAAAAGCGCGTACCGCGTTCAAAGCGCCGATAAACGCTTTCGCGCCCATGCCGTAGCCCGTCTTTGCCACGCGCATCGTCGGCATTGCGCCGAATTCCTGGACGAAATGCCGCAGCAGCGCCGCGCCGGTGGGTGTGCACAACTCTCCATCAATGGCACCGCCGTAAGCGGGAATGCCTTCGAGCAGCCGCAGCGTCGCTGGCGCGGGTACGGGCAGAATGCCGTGGGCGGTATTGACCTGCCCCTTGCCGACATGGATTGCCGACGCCACGATACGCTCCGGCGCGAGCCGTTCCAGCAGGATCGCCACGCCGACAATATCGACAACGGCGTCCATCTGCCCGACTTCGTGGAAATGAATTTGCCCGACCGGACAGCCATGCGCGGCGGATTCCGCCTCGGCAATCAAGCGATAGACTTGAGCGGCGTGTGTACGCACCGAAGCCGAAACGGGCAGACGCGACAGCAGAGACTCGATTTCCCCCAAGCCTGTTGTCGGAGCGTGTCGGGGGTGACGAGAAGGGGCGAAGGCAGCCTGGGGTTCATGCTCTTCCTGCCCGCCGATGCGTACCGCGAAGCGCGTGCCGGTGATTCCGCATCTTGTCGCAGGCTCGACCGCAACCCGCGCGTCCGGCAATCCGAGCGCGTTGAGCGTTTGAAGAAACGAGGCTTTGGCATCGTCCGCCAGCAGTTCATAGAGCGCCGCCATCAGCATATCGCCCGCCGCGCCCATCGCGCATTCAAGATACAAGGTCTTCATGATGAGGCGCCCCGCGTTTGATTGATCCGGCTCGCCAGCACCGCCGCGCCGTAACCGTTGTCGATATTCACCACCGCCACGCCGCTGGCGCAGGAATTGACCATTGCCAGCAGCGCCGCAATGCCGCCGAACGACGCGCCGTAGCCGACACTGGTGGGTACCGCGATCACCGGACAACTCACCAGCCCGCCGATGACCGTGGCAAGCGCCCCTTCCATGCCGGCGACGGCGATGACGACCCGCGCCCGCGCCAACGTATCCTGTTGCGCCAGCAGACGATGCAAACCGGCAACGCCCACATCGTAAATCCGCTCCACATGATTGCCCAGCGTCAGAGCGGTGAGCGCCGCCTCCTCGCAAACCGGCATATCGCTCGTGCCGCCAGAGGCGATGACGACGCACCCGGTTGGTTGTGGCAGAGATTCCGGCAAAAGCAGCGCGAGTCGGGGCAGCGGGTGATGCACAAGGGGAATGCCATTCGCCAGCAGCGCATCCACCGCCGCCTGATTGACGCGGGTGACGAGGAGATTACGCAAGCCGTTTTCCCGCATTTTGAGGGCAATGGCGACGATTTGCTCCGGCGTTTTGCCCTCGCCAAAAATCGTTTCCGTCATGCCCTGACGCAGCCCGCGATGCAAATCGGGCTTGGCAAAGCCGAGGTCTTCAAAAGGCAGGGTTTGCAGGCGCAACAGCGCCTCATCCGGCGTGAGCGTCCCTGCCCTGATGCGGTGCAGCAGCGCGAGGATTTTGTCTTTTTCGTTAATGGGAACCATGACAAATTGTACCAAGCAAGCGGTTTTGAGTTTTGTCTTATGTCTGACGGCAGGGTAATCGCATTCAGGCAGGGCGACCGCCCACCTTAAAGAAACCTGTCCGGCGCGATGGCGTTTGCCAAATCGTATTCCAGCGGCAAGGGTTCGCCCCCCATCAGGCTGGCGATGAAGTCTGCCATCAGCGCCGACCAGACGATGCCGCGCGAGCCGAAGCCCTGCGCGCACCAGAGTCCGGGATGCGTGGGCGGGCGGCGGCGGGTTTTGCGGGCATTGAGGTCAGGTACCGCGCCGACGATGGGTAGACGGTCAGGCGACATGGGGCGAAAACCGACCCTGCCGCGCAAGCTTTCCGGCTTGATGTGTTCGGCAAAGCCGGGCAACAGGACGTTCAGTTTGTGCAGGTTTTCCGCGTGTTCCCGCGCGCGCTCATTCGTATCCAGATCATCCAGCAGATAACTCGCGCCGACGACGCGAATGCCATCCACCAGCGGCGTGGCGTAGCCCTGACCGCAAATCAGGGTGTCCAATCGGGGCGTGTCGGCGGCGGCGAGCCAACTGACTTGTCCACGCGCGGCGCGTTGCGGCAACCATGAAAAAGCCGCGAAACGGGGCGCGTCGATGCCGCTTGCCATGACGAGATGCGGCGCGGCGGCGATGACTTTGCCTTGCGCGTCCAACGCCTGCCATGCGCCTTGCTCGCGGCGAATTTCCGCGACCCGCACAGGGCAGCGGAGCGTAATGCGTTCGGCATTGGCGAGCAGATTGGCGCGGCAGAGCGAAGGCGGTTGCACCCAGCCGCCCAAGGGAAAATACCAGCCGCCACGCGTGGTCGGGTAGCCCAGTAATTCGCTGGCGGCGCTCTGGTCGAGGTAGCGCAGAAATTCCGGCGGCAGCCCAAGCCCCGCAACCGCTTTGGCTTGCGTGGCTTCGTGTTCGGCGTCGCGGGCGAGGTGCAATGCGCCGGTTTGTCCCCAACGAATCGGCAGACCGGCGGCGGTCAGCGTTTGCAAACCATTCAGGGCGGCGAGAAAACCGGCGCGGGTGAGACGCGCGAGGAAATTGTCATCCACCGAGGGCAGGGGGCGCATGACGCCCGCCAGATTGCCGGAAGCGCCCTGCCCCGGCGCGTCGCGGGCTTCCAGCACATCCACCTGCCAGCCACGGGCTGCCAATGCCGCAGCGACGGAGGTGCCCGCGACGCCCGCGCCAATGACGATGGCGCGGCGCTCATCGGGCGCGGGGGCGGGATAGGGATGCGGTTTACGCGAACGGTAGCGACCAACCAGCATTTGCCGTTTTTCGGCAAAGCCAGCGCGTTTTTCCAACGCGAATTCGTTGGCGGCGAGCGCCGCGCGCAAATGTCCGGCGACCGACCATGTGGCAAGCGTCGCGCCGGGAGCGGCGAGGCGGGCGATGGCTTTGCAGATTTCCGGCGACCACAAATCGGGATTTTTCGCCGGAGAAAACCCGTCCAGATAAAACGCGTCCGCCGCCAACATCAGACGGCGCAGTTCGCGCGTGGCATCACCGAAAATCAGGGTTAAAGTGACGCGCCCGCCATCCAGAAAAATCCGGTGGATGCCAGGGACGAGCAAAGGCCAACGGTTTTGCAATGTTGCGGAGAGCGGCGCGAGTTCCCGCGAATCCCGCAACACATGCGCCTGCGCCCGCGCCAAATCCTCGCGGGTAAACGGGTGTTTTTCGACGGAAACAAAATGCAGCCGCAGACAAGCGCGCGGGTCAGCGCGCCACGCCGCCCAGGTCGCCAGAAAATTCAGCCCCAGCCCGAAGCCGGTTTCCAGAATCACAAACTGCTCATGCCCCTGCCAACGGGCGGGTAACTCGTTGCCGCTTAAAAACACATGCCGCGCCTGTTCCAGAGCGCCATGACAGGAGTGATACACGTCGCCATAGCGTTCAGACCAGAGCGTGCCATCGGGGGAGAAGGAGAGAGGGGCGGGGGTCAGGGGGTTAGGCATCGGGTGTCAGGTGTCAAAATCGGAGTGGCTCATCAGTAAAATTGAATTCTTCCAACAGGGTTGTGTGCTCTTCGTCTTCCCAAATAACCACGCCTTGATTCAGTATCTTGTAATGTAAGCCAATGCAATAAATTTTCTTGTTTTCATATTTTTTATTTTCGGTAATGAATTTATTAAAATTTTCTTCCAGCAGCGCAGAATTGTTGTACAACAACAGGGCATGTTCTTTTCTTTCGTCGAGAAATTTATCTTCTCTGATGTCAATAAATACAGGGTTATTGTTGATGCTTACATATAGTCCATATGACTTGTCGCCATCAATATCATGATAATCCAGAGTGCCATAACTAACAGCAAGGCTGGTAAGGGTTGCAGCCGTTCTTTCAGTCCTCGCCTTTGCTTCTTCTGTTTTTGCTTTTCTGATTTTGTAAATAGCAAAAAGCAACAAGAGCGCCCAAATAATTGCGAATAAAGTCCTTCCAGTCATCGGTGTATCTCCGTTCAATAGTCAGCGAGCAAGCGCAGGTTCAATGCCATTAAGTTAAGCGTGTGGTCTGAAAGTTGTTGGGTAAGCCGGAGGCGTAACCCAACGGTAGGGCGCGCTCTCCGAGCGCGCCGGATGTAACGTCCGGCTGTTTCGGAGAAACAGCCCTACCTAAAACAGCACTCTACAAATGCCAGCCTACGCTTAACTTAATGGCATTGAGCGCAGGTTGGGTAAGCGAAGCGTAACCCAACATCCCCACGCTATTCGCGTATTGTACATGAAGAACGGTTATGTTGGGTTGCGCCTTTGGCTTACCCAACCTACGCACAATTTCACAGGGTCTCACCCTGCGCCGACGCAGCGATAGCTCGTGGAAACCACGATGCCATCGCGCGCGCGGATGAAAAATTCGATGCCCCATTTCCACACCTCTTCTCCTTGAGCCTTGCCCATCCATACGTTGGCAAGCCATCCGTGCTCGCCTGCCTGTTCTTCCGGCATAATCTCGACCTGCACATAGTTATGACCATCCGGGTCATTGAGTTCGACCAGAAAACCGCTCAAATACGCTCCAATTGTCGCATCCAGAAAATCTGTACCCACTCCATGACAGGAACTATTGATACTCAAAGGTACTTTTGCGCTCAAGAACATCGCCTCGATGACGCTTTTAGCGGTTGGGGGCAGAGTAACGACTCGAATTTCGGAAGTCGGAGTATTGACTTCTGTGAATTGGGCGCTGGCACAACCCACCAGCAGAAAGGCGACACTGCTGATGAGATAAAGTCGTATCCACTGAAATAATGAAATCATGTCGCTATTTTTTTCCCTTGAATAGATGGATCGCCGTATAACAAGGCAGGATTCGCCCCCGGCTTCATACGCTGCACTTGTTTTCTGCGTGTTTCATCGAAATCCAATCCTGAAACATGGCTAACGAAATGAGCGCAATTCGTATTCATGGCGTAATTTCACAATACAGGGAATCCATTATTATTTTATCGAAAACAGCTTTGAATCGTAGCTCGAAATAAGACTTGCTCTCTCCAATAGAATGCGTAATCCTTATGAAACATTCTTTTCTTTCTTTGCCATAACATTGTCCTATAATTACATTTTCACCCTGATTCAATCCAGAAAGTTGAGGCAATAACAAATATTTGATTTTTTTATAGGATTCAGGGTGGGAACGATAATAGCAAGTTCCTTTGGGCACTACAGGGTTATCCACAGGTAAACTTTGCCAAACAACAGGAACATCATCATATTCGCCTGAAATCTCTTGTTCCAGGTTGGACAACAGGATTTCCCATGCTGTTTCTATATCATTGTCAGCATGGAATGACGTAGCATTGCCCATGACAGGAAGCGCCATCCAAAACAAACTGAACAAGAGTGAGAAAAGATAAATATTTTTTTCCATCAGAAAACCAACTCCGGTTGAACCCCCGCCCTTTCGGGCGGTGGAAGCAAGCGCAGGTTGGGCAAGCGAAGCGTAACCCAACATCCCCACGCTATTCGCGTATTGTATATGGGGAACGGTTTATGTTGGGTTGTGCCTTTGGCTTACCCAATCTGCGCCCCGATTTCCGCAAGCAATTCCTCGCGCGTTACCGCTGCCGTCCCCAGTTTGCCGACAACGATCCCTGCCGCGACATTGGCGATATGTACGGCTTGCTGCCAGGGGGCGTCTGCCGCCAGTAGCGCGGCGAGGGTGGCGATGACGGTATCGCCGGCGCCGGAAACGTCGAAGACTTCGCGGGCAACGGCGGGTTCGTGCAGGGACTCGTCTGCCGTGAACAGGCTCATGCCTTCTTCGCTTTTCGTGACCAGCAGGGCGTCCAGATTCAGTTCTTCGCGCAGGCGGCGCGCTTTTTCGGCGAGTTCGGCTTCGGTTTTCCAACGCCCCGCCACCGCCTGAAATTCGCCGCGATTGGGGGTAATCAGGGTTGCGCCCGCGTATCTGGAAAAGTCGTCGCCCTTGGGGTCGATCAATACGGGTTTGCGGGCGGCGCGGGCGAGGCGAATCATCTCGGCGATGTGCGCGAGTCCGCCCTTGCCGTAGTCGGAGAGTACTACCGCGTCGCAATCTTCCAGGCGACGCTCAAAATCTTTCAGCTTGGTTCGCAACACTTCATGCGAAGGGAGGGTTTCAAAGTCGATGCGTAAAAGCTGTTGCTGGCGACCGATGACGCGCAGTTTCACCGTGGTGTCGATGCCGGAATCCACATGCAGACCGGCGACGATGCCGCTTTCCGCGAGCAGACGTTGCAGGGTGTGTCCGGCATCGTCGTTGCCGACTACGGAGAGCAGGCTGCATTTTGCGCCCAGCGCAACGATGTTGCGGGCGACATTGGCCGCGCCGCCCAGACGTTCTTCCTGCCGCGCCACCTTCACCACCGGCACGGGCGCTTCCGGCGAAATGCGGTTGACCTCGCCGAACCAGTAACGGTCGAGCATCACGTCGCCTACGACCAGCAGGCGGACTTGGGAGAGTTTTTCGAGGATTGCGTGCATGCGTCAGATTTCCTTTTTAATCGGACAAGAGTTCACCATCCGCCATGACGACTGACGGCTAAGTGCAATTCAGCAAGTACGGCGAAAACACAGATGGAAAAAATGAATGAACATGTTCTCACGAACCACATTGGACATCCTTTCAGGCTGATAACCATCATGAGCAGGATGAATCCAGAAACCGGAATAAACGCCGTCGTCCAGATCGCTGCCCCAAAAAGCGCGAGTCTGAGGCAGAAAAAGAATTCGGGCGAAGGCAGAAACAGGGTAAACAAAAACACAAACAAGGTGGATATGGAAAAAACGATGGCTATTTCCGCTAACCATGCCAGCAGCGCCTTTGTCCAGATATTATGCCCTTCGGATTCTTTGCGCTTGACCCATCTTGCAGATGCAACCGCCGCCCAAATGCTGGGGCTGACCAGAGCAATTAGTAACAGTAATAGCCACATATCACGCTTTCCTTCTCCTCACCCGCCCGCCGCTTGCTTACAGCGATGAATCAAATTCTTCCGCCCGACGCGGGGGATAGGTTTCCCAGCCGCCGCAGGCGGGGCAGCGCCAGTAGAACTGGCGGGCGCGGAAGCCGCAATCGTTGCAGCGATAACGCGCCAGACGGCGGGTGTAGCCCTGAATGATGGTCCGCGCCAGTTCCAGATCGGCGTGGCTTTCGTTGGCGACCAGGGGCAGGCGGGCGCTGATGAGTTTTTCCAGCGCCAGGAGTGAGGGGTTGCGTTGCAGTTCGGCGCGCACCATCTGGTAGGCGGCGTCCTGTCCCGCGCCTTCCAGCTCAAGTTGGTACACGCTGTCCAGCAGGTCGAGCGAGGGGTAGCGTTCGAGGTAGGCGCGCAAGAGCGCCAAGCCTTCTTCCGGTCGTCCCAGACGGCGGTAGGCTTCCTGCATCCTGCCCGCGACCAGCGCAAGATAGGCGGCGTCCTGCTGTTCGATTTTCTGCCAGACGGCGATGGCGACCTCCGGCTTATCCTGTTGCAGGGCGATGTCGCCTGACAGCAGGCTGGCGCGCACACATTGCCGGTGCGCGGTTTTCGCTTCCGTGAGGTGATTTTCTGCCGCTTCAAAATTCGAGCGCGCCAGTTCATTGGCGGCGAGTTCGCAATGAAAATGGGCGATGTTTTTGCCGGAGCAGGGGTCGTCACGTTCGCGGGCGATGGCAATGGCTTTTTCCCATTCTTTTTCCAGTTGGTAGATGTCCAGCAACTGGCGCTGCGCCTCGTCTTGCAGGGAGGAGGTTTGCAGTTTGGCAAAAATGTCTTCGGCGCGGTCGAGCAGCCCCGCTTTCAGGTAATCCTGCCCCAGTTCCATGAGGGCTTGCAGACGGATTTCCTCACCCAGACCGTCGCGTTCAATCAGGCTTTGGTGCATCCGAATGGCGCGTTCGGTTTCGCCGCGCCGCCGGAAAAGCCCGCCCAGCGCGAAATTCAGTTCCACGGTTTCCGTGTCGCTGCGGGCGACTTCCAGAAAGGCGTCAATCGCCTTGTCCGGCTGTTCGCTCAACAGAAAATTCAGGCCTTGAAAATAGGAACGCGGCAGTTCGCGGGATTCGCGCACGACATGGTGAATATCCACCCGCGCCGCGACCCAGCCCAGCGCGAAAAAAAGCGGCAGCATGAGCAACTGCCAGTATTCCAGTTCCATCAGGACTCCACGGCGGGGATGATTGTAGTCGGGGCAGCGGAATGGGCGAAAGCGGCAGAAGCGGCTGCGGCGGCATTGGCGCGGTCGAGTTCTTTTTTCAGGCGACCCGCTTCACGCCGCGCCTTGAACAAAGCGCCCGCGATCGCCAGCACACCCAGCAGACAACCGGCTGCGAAAAACGCCACCAATACCAGCGACAGCGGCGCTTCCCAGACCTGTCCAAAAAAGAAATTAAGGCGGACAGGCTCCGCGTTTTTCAGGGCGAACAGGAACAGAAAGAGGAATAACAGGAGGCGCAGCCCCCAGGTCAAAACGCGCATGGCATTATCCCGAAGCAGGTGAAAAAAGGGCGGCAGGCCGAAGCGTTGCCAATGCCGGAATCTACCACGTTCGGAAGGCAGAGGACAGAGGACAGGAGACGGAAGACCGGCTTGCGTCGGAATGATGTCGGAACTCATCAGACCCGGCGGTGTCTGTTTTCTTCAAATTGATTCTATAATGACGCTTCCACAAACTTCCGTTTGTAATATAACTGACCCGAGGGGGCTGCTATGTTCAATAATTTCAAAGTGGGTACCCGACTTTTTTCACTGACGGCAATTGCGCTTTTGATGATGATTATCGTCGGTATTGTCGGGTTTTATGGCATCTCGAAAATATCGGGAGAGGCGGAGAGCATGTATGAAAATGCGACCGTACCGCTCTCTGAGCTGGGCGCCATGAATGGGACGCTGGGCAAAATTTGCGCGGATATTCTGCTCGCGCTGCAACACAATCCCGACAGTCCCCAGGCTTTGCTGCATGATCATCCTGTAGACGTGCATATCAAAAGCGCCGAACACTGGCGCTCTGTGTATGAACAGGGTTGGGCTGCCTACAAGAACACGTTTATGACAGACAAGGAAAAAGAACTGGCGCGCAAGGTTGATGAAAACTATGCGCCCTTCATGAAAGAAGCGGTCGAACCCACACTTGTCGCGATACGCGCTGGCGATTTTTCCGCGAAAACGACCTCGGTTTTTTTGAGAGGCTTTCGCGCGTATGCCGAAAATGTTGAAATGACCATCGGCGAACTCATCGCGTTACAGAGCAAGATTGCCGGTGAGGAATTCAAGGAAGTACAAGCCGATTCCGGCTCGGCAAAGTCCGGGATGCTGGTGGCCACCCTGGTGGGCATTCTGCTTGCCACCGTCCTCGCCTGGGGCATCATCCAGTCCATCACCAAGCCACTGATCAAAGTGCAGACCGCAATGGCGGACATTGAAAAAACGGGCGACTTTACCCATCGCGCGCCTGTGGCGGGTACGGATGAAGTCGGGCAAACCGCGTCTTCTTTCAATGTCCTTTTGGAGAGCCTGCAAAAGAGCATCCGGGATGTGTTGGAGCATACCGTCAGTCTTGATCAGGCGGCGACTGAACTGGCGGCGACTTCCGAGCAATCCGCCAAGGGTTCGGAAATGACGAGCGAATCGTCGGCGGCGATGGCGTCTTCGGTCGAGGAAATGACCGTCAGCATCAATATGGTCAGCGAAAACGCCAGGGAAACCGCTGACATTACCACGCGCACCGGCGAACTTTCGGCGCGGGGCGGCGAGGTGATTTCGCGTACCGTGGAAGAAATGCGGGCGATGGCGGAAGCGGTACGGAGTTCGTCGAGCATCATTGCCGAGTTGGGGCAGCAGTCCGAACAGATTTCCGGCATTGTTCAGGTCATCAAGGATGTCGCCGACCAAACCAATCTGCTGGCGCTGAATGCCGCGATTGAGGCGGCGCGGGCAGGGGAACAGGGGCGTGGTTTTGCGGTAGTTGCCGACGAAGTACGGAAACTGGCGGAACGCACAGCGGGCGCGACGGGCGAAATTTCCGCAATGATTACCGCCATCCAGACGAGTTCACATTCAGCCGTGGATGCCATGCACAAGGCAGCGGAACGGGTGGAATCCGGCGTGGCGTTGGCAGATCAGGCGGGTCAGGCGATCGCCGACATCCAGCAAGGCGCGGGGCAGGTGGCAGACCATGTGAACGACATCACCTCGGCATTGTCTGAACAAGGGCAGGCGAGCCAGAACATTGCCCAACAGGTCGAACGGGTCGCGCAAGCCGCAGAAGAAAACAGCGCCGCCGCTCGCAGTTCTTCCGATGCGGCAGCCCATATCGAAGCACTGAGCAAGGGGATGCGCGAGAGCATGGCGAAATTCAGGGTGTGAGTTTGCGGTTCGCGCAATAAAAAAGCCCGACCGAAGTTGGGCTTTTTCAAAGGCAAGGCAGAAGGCGACGCGCTTCTGCCTTGTTTTTTCAAGGCTTAAAAGGTGTGGCGCAGACCGACAGAAAGTCCGTTCTGGTACTGATCCGCGTCGCCGGTTCGGGTGGCGTCACCGACGCTGGCGGCGCGTCCGTCGTCGTTGCTGATGTCCGCATAGGCGGCGTAGAAATTCGTGCGTTTGGAGAGGCGGTAAGTGTAGCCCAATGCCCATTGCCGCGCCGTTTTACTGTCGCCCTGATATTTGTGCTTCGAGCGGATGTAAGACGCTTGTACGGCATGTTTGCCGAACGGCACGCTTGCGCCGACAAGCCAGGAGTTGAGCTTGATGTCGTCATTGCCACCGCCAAAATCCTTCCATTTGCTGGCGTCATAGAATGCCGAAAGTTTGACCACCTTGAAATCGTAGGAACCGCCCACTGCCCGGTTGTCAACCGTAATGTCCGGCGCGCCGACTTTTTCCATGTGTCTGCCGTCAATGCGGTGAGCGTAGATTGCCACGTCCAGCGGGCCATTGACGTAGTGCGGATACACCGCCATCACGCGCACATCGCCCTCATTGGCGACGCCTTCCTGTCCGGCAGCCGTGGTCATGTAGGCGGCAATGACGTTAAAGCCATTCCACGAGGGGGAGAGATACAGCAAGGTATTGTCGGCGGTTTTCGGATTGAAAAGCCCGTAGGTGCCGCCGCCTTCCAGATTGGCGTAGATGTTGGAATACTTGCCGACCGTGCCATCCGCGAAAGGATCGTAGCTTTTCAGGAAATTGTAGTGACCGCCGTCAATACGCCCGACGAGGAGGGTGCCGAAGCCACCCGACAGCCCCAGAAAGGATTGGGAAAAAAGTCGGTTATCGGCTTGTTGTCCATCATCCGCCGTGAAATCCGCTTCCAGCACAAACGAGGCTTTCAGCCCGTTGCCCAGGTCTTCAACGCCCCGAAAACCCAGGGTATTGTCGGCGCTTACGCCGGAATCAATCGCGTTTTTGCTGCCGACACCCGGCGCGATGTTGTCGCCGTAATGGGAAAAGCCCACGTCAATGGTGCCGTAAATTTGCACATTCGATTGCGCGCCAGCAACGCCGGAAAAAAGGAAAGCCAACGCCAGAGGGATAAATTTGCGTTTCATGAAAGTAAATTCCTGTAGTTGAAAGAGCAATTATTGTATATCGACAAGGGCAATCCGGTTTTTTGATACAAATTGGCATGGGCAGGGGGCGCAACAGATGGCATCCGGGCAAACCCTGGCGCAGGAAGCGGACGGACGCATTTTGCATATCCGCGCCGGTTATCTTTGTTGAGCGACGGGCGTTGATAATCGCGACAATAAAAAAACCAGCCATGCTGTTTTAGCATGACTGGTTCTTGTGGTGCCGGCATCGCGCCGGAAGCAAACCAAGCCTTATTTCAGCTTGATTTCCTTGTACAGCACATGCTTTCTCGCTTTCGGGTCGTACTTCATGAACTCCAGTTTGTCAGGCGTGGTGCGCTTGTTTTTGGAGGTGGTGTAGAAGTGTCCGGTACCCGCAGTGGATTCCAGCTTGATTTTTTCGCGTCCGCCTTTTGCCATTTCAATCGTCCTTTAGTCAGATTTCGCCACGACCACGCAGGTCGGTGAGCACAACATCGATGCCATTCTTGTCGATGAGGCGCAGACCGGCGTTGGATACGCGCAGGCGGACGAAACGGTTTTCACTTTCAACCCAGAAACGACGGTACTGCAAGTTCGGCAGAAAACGACGTTTGGTTTTATTGTTGGCGTGGGAAACCTTGTTCCCAACCATCGGGGCTTTGCCCGTCACTTGGCAGACTCGCGCCATGATTGTTGCTCCAAAATCCAGTTCAGGAAAGCCGGACATTCTAACGCAAGAAGAATCCGCTACGCAAGCGTTTTCAGAAGACAGTCAGAAGACAGGTGGCAGGTGACAGCGATTTTCCGTCGCTTCGCTCCGATGGGTGGGGGCGTGACGCGCGGACGCTCGTCTTCTGACCAATCAGAAATGGGCATGGTTTAGAATGTCGAATCAAATTCTGGATTCTATGACAATGGAACTGAATGTGGGACTGAATTTAGACCTGACGGGAAAGCATATTGTGCTGGGCGTAAGCGGCGGCGTGGCGGCTTACAAGGCGGCGACCTTGCTGCGTCGGCTGACCGGCGCGGGCGCAACAGTGCAGGTGGTGATGACGGCGGCGGCAACCCGTTTCGTGACGCCGGTCACGTTTCAGGCGCTCTCCGGCAAGCCGGTGTTCGTGGATATGTGGGATGACCGCATCGCCGACAACATGGCGCACATCGAACTTTCGCGCGGGGCGGACGCGATTCTGGTCGCGCCCGCGACGGCGGATTTCCTCGCCAAGACCGCGCAAGGGCAGGCGGATGACCTGCTTTCCACGCTGGTATTGGCGCGTGACTGCCCGCTTTTGGTCGCGCCCGCGATGAACCGGCAGATGTGGGAGAACCCGGCGACTTGTCGCAATGTGGCGCTTTTACGGCGCGACGGCGTGATTTGCTTGGGACCCGACGCCGGAATGCAAGCCTGCGGCGAAGAAGGCTGCGGACGAATGCTTGAGCCGGAAGCCTTGCTGGAATCGGTCATCAATTTTTTCGCGCCCAAACACCTCGCCGGAAAAAAACTGCTACTTACCGCTGGCCCGACCTTTGAGGCGATAGACCCGGTGCGCGGCATCACCAATCTTTCATCCGGTCGCATGGGCTACGCCGTTGCCCGCGCCGCACGGCAAGCGGGCGCGGAAGTCACGCTCATCTCCGGTCCCGTCGCCTTGCCCGTGCCGCAGGACGTGACCCGCGTCAGTGTGCAAAGCGCGCTGGAAATGTATGCGGAAGTCATGCGGCGGGTGAAAGAAACGGATATTTTTATCGCCGTCGCTGCCGTTGCCGATTACCGCGCCGAATGCGTCTCGCCGCAAAAACTGAAAAAAGCGGCGGGCGGCTTGCCGGAAATTCGTTTCGTCGAAAATCCCGACATCCTCGCCAAAGTCGCCGCGCTGCCGAACGCGCCGTTTTGCGTCGGCTTCGCCGCCGAAAGCGAAAACCTCGAAACCTATGCCCAACAAAAACGCGAGCGCAAAAAAATTCCGCTGATGGTCGGCAATCTGATACAGGAAGCCTTCGGCGGGGCGGATAATCGCGTCATCCTGTTTGATGACGCGGGCAGTCATCCCCTGCCAGCGGCGGGCAAAAGCCAAATTGCCCGCCAGTTGATTGAACATATCGCACACCTCATGGAGAAAAAATGAAACACCGCATGGATGTCAAAATTCTTGACGCGCGCCTGAAAACCGATCCGCCGCGCTACGCCTCGCCCGGCGCGGCGGGTCTGGATTTGCGCGCCTGTCTGGACGCCCCGCTCTGCCTCGAACCCGGCGACACGGCGCTGGTGCCCACCGGCATCGCCATTCACCTCGCCGACGCCGGACTCGCCGCGTTGATTCTGCCGCGCTCCGGGCTGGGTCATAAACATGGCATCGTGCTGGGCAATCTGGTCGGTTTGATTGACTCCGACTATCAGGGCGAAATCATGGTGTCCGCCTGGAATCGCGGGCAAAAGGCGTTTGTCATCGAACCGCTGGAACGTCTGGCGCAACTCATCGTCGTCCCCGTGCTGCAAGTTGACTTGAACGTCGTCGACGAATTCCCGCCCAGCGCGCGCGGCGAAGGCGGCTTTGGCAGCACCGGAAGGGTGTAGCCATGAGTGACGCGACGGAAAAAACCGCCAAACCCGCAAAACTGGCGAAGCTGGGAGCGCTACTGGCGGCGCTGGCGCTCTGCGCCCTGCTGCTCGCGGGCTATGTTTTTTCCCATCGTTTGCAATACAAAGCAGCGGGCGATGTCACCCTGCCCCTCTCTGCCTGCGACCTGAACCGCGAAGCCTGCCGCGTCACCCTGCCCGATGGCACGACGCTTACCGCAGAAATCTCTCCCCGCCCCATCGCCGTCATGCGCCCCCTCACCGTGCGCCTGAGCTGGCAAGACGGCGAAGCCGACCGCGTGAGCCTCGACATCGTGGGGCTGGACATGGAAATGGGGATTAACCGCAACGACTTGCGGGAAACCGGCGCGGGTCAATATCTGGGTCAAGCCACCCTGCCCGTCTGCGTGACTGGCGCGATGCGCTGGCGAGCCGAATTCATCCTCGCAAACGGGGATGAACGGATAATTGTGCCGTTTGTGTTTAGTTCGGAGGGATAGGGCGGGATCGAAGAGCGCGCCGAACGCTACATCCGGCGCGTTCGGAGAACGCGCCCTACCCAAACCGCTTCAAATCACCCTGAAATGATGCGTTCCGTCCCGTTCCAGTTGTTCCACCAGACCGAATTCCCAATCGAGGTAGGCTTGCATGGCGGAGGCGCTGTTGTTTGTGCCTTCGTAGGGGCGGCGGTAGCGATCCAGCGGTGGGCTGGCGAGGCGTTCGGTTTGTTCCAGCGGTAGTCCTGCGGCTTTCCAGGCGTTGGTGCCGCCGTCCAGCGCGTAGACTTCGCCTTCGACCCATGCGGCAAATTCGGCGTGCGCGTAGTAGCCGAGCAGACCGGAGAGGCAGGTGAGGACGTAGCGAGTGGCTTTGGGAAGTCTGGCGCGGGCTTCCGCGAGTTGGGCGCGTAGCGCGTACCACGCGCCGGGGATGTGGGCGCGGCGGTAGTTGGCGTGGGCGGTGAGGTCGATGACGACAGGCGGTTCGGCGGAGCGCAGCCATTCACGCAGCGTCGTCGGGGCGACTTTAGGTACATATGGAATCGGCGGCAACGGCGCTTGCCATGCGCCGGTTTCTGTCCATGCCGCAGCGCAGGTCGCGGCGCAGGGCGGGGTGAGGACGTAAACTTCCCACGCCATTTGCGCGAGCCATGATGCGGTCATGTTGGCGCGCACGCCGTCATTGTCCGCCAGCACGACGCGCGCGCCGCGCACGGCAAGGGTCATTTCGGTTTCCTGCACCAGTTGCCCGCCGGGGATAGAGCGAAAGCCGGGGTGGTGTCCGGCGGCGTATTCTTCCGGGTCGCGCACGTCGATGAAGTAGGTGGTGCGCCCTTCCTGTTTTTCCCAGTCGGCGATGGTGTCCGACGCGGTTTCGGCGTCTATCCAGCGGACTCCGGCGGTTTGGGCGACCTGATACGCGCGTGTCGCCGCTTTCTGGCGGGTGTTTTCGGACGTGGGGGCAAAGCGGCGATTTGCGCCGTGTTCCAGCGTTTGTCCGGCGAGCGTCCAGCCGATTGTGCCGTTGCGTAGCGCGACAACCGGATTGGGGATGCCCGCGTTCACCAGCGATTGCGCGCCGATGATGCTGCGCGTGCGTCCGGCGCAATTGACGATGACGCGGGTTTTCGGGTCAGGCGCGAGTTCCGGCACGCGCAAAACCAGTTCCGCGCCGGGTACGCTGATTGAGCCGGGGATGTTCATGGTCTGGTATTCGTCAAAGCGACGCGCGTCGACCACCACCACGTCGGCTTTGGCGTCGAGCAAGGCTTGCGCTTCTTCGGCGGGCAGCGAGGGTGTGTGGCGGGTGGCGTCAACCAGTTCGCCAAACGCCTTGCTGGGGACATTCACATCGCAAAACAGTTCGCCGCCCGCCGCTTGCCAGCCCTTGACGCCCCCCGCAAATACGGCGACATCGGTGTAGCCAAGTTCGGTCAGACGTTGCGCGGCTCGTTCCGCCAGACCTTCGCCCGCGTCCAATGTGACGATGGGAACATCGCGGCGAGGCAGGCGGGCGTAGGCTTCCAGTTCGAGGCGGGAGAGCGAAAGGTTTGCGGCAAAGAGGGGATGCGATCCCGCGTGCGGGTCTTCTTCGCGCACATCCAGCAAGGCAATTTCGCGCCGTTCAAGCAAGGCGGCGCGGACTTCGGCGTAGGTTTTGGTGTTCATCGGGCGGGAAACAGAATATCGGCGTGGTGTAGGGGCGGTTCGTGAACCGCCCGTCGTTGGGCAGAAAATTACGCGAAATCAACTCCACAAATTCGGCGTGACCTCGTTGGCATAGCCGGAAACAAAGGATTTTTCCGCGCCGGTGGCGATGTCGAACACATGCCGATGCACGCGACCGATGTTTTTGCCATAGACGTGAATACTGATGGAGGGGCGGTCGGAGAGGTTGTTGGACACTTCGTGCACGTCGCCAATGGCGGGCGAAACAGCGGTGACTTCGCCGACTTTGAGCACGCCCGTGCCGCTTGCTTTGTAGCGGCCATCGGTCTGTTTCTGAAAGGTCGTTTCCCGTTCCTCGCCGCGCAGCCCGCCGACGATGCCCCAGGTCAGGTGGTCGTGCACGGGCGTTTTTTGTCCTGGTCCCCAGACGAAACTGACGATGGAAAGCCGGTCAAGCGGGTCGGCGTAGAGCAGGTATTGCTGATAATGGTCGGGATGCGGTTTGGCGAAGGCATCGGGCAGCCATTCGTCGCTGGAAACCAGCGTGGCGACCAGTTTCTTGCCTTCAACGAGAATTTTTTCTTCGGAAGGATTGGTTTCCAGCAGACGGGTGATGTCCTGGACAAAAGTCAGCAGTTTTTGTGCGCTCATGGCGGTTCCATTTCAACATTGAATGAAAAAGAGGAATTCAGGATTCCAGAAAGCAGAACGGTTGCTCTGCACACAGGATGATGCGCGGTTGCCAAGGGAGAGGGGAAATACTTAAAAATGATTTTCTTATTTTTGTGGCGAATATGGGAGCGTTCATGAAGGGTGATATGCAATATGGGATAGCGCCATTATTGTAGGGGCAGGTTTCAAACCTGCCCACTGCCTGGGTATCTGGAAGTGGTGGGGGCGTTGAAAGGGCGGGTTTGAAACCCACCCCTACGGATGATGGCACCAAAGAAGCCGCTGCCGTCAGGCGTAGGCGGAAACGAAAGTGTTTTTGCGCTATAGCGCGTGGGTACGCTACGCTTTGTCCACCCTACGATCGACGCATGGTGACGCTTTCCGCTCTGATTGAAATACATCCGTCGACCAGATAGATGTGCGTTATTTTTTCTGCTTGCCTGGGACGCCAGTAGCATATATTTCCGAAGCGCGCGTTTTTATTCAATTCAACCAAATCGCTGGTTTCAGAAATTGAGCTGACTTCGTTGAAGGTAATGGTTACAGGCGTTCTGACGCTTTTTTCGCCGAAATCCATGTCAATTTCCACCACCTTTTTTGCATAATCTATGCGCATGGATTTTATGTTGGAGTCGTGTAAATCCATTGAATCAAGTTCATTGAGCGACAACATGTTTTTACCGATTGTTGGTCAGGCGTAGGCGGACACCAAGCCGCCGAAACTACCGAATCCCGCGTTGTTTTCCCGTTCGCTGCCCTGCGCCGCGCCCGCCATCATGCTTTGGTAGGCTTGCGTTACGGCTTCGGCGCGTGTTGATTTACCAATGCCATTATCGTTTGCGGCTTTGCCGGTGGCGAACGGCGAGATGCTGTCGGCTTCGGATTTGCCGCTGCCGAGGGTGGGGATTTCGGGCAGATCGGCTGTTTCCCCTTCGCCCTCGCCCTCGCTCTTGATGGCTTCCTGCTGCGCCTTGGCGATTTCCTGCAACGCCTGCATTTCCATCTGGCTTGCTGCCGCCGCAACGCTGCGGTCTTGCGGTGAGGGGTCGGCGGGGGCCAAGGCGGCGCTGCGAATCTGACGGGCGCGGGAGAGGGTTTCTTCCGGCGTGCGACCGGATGAAGTGTCGATGCCGACTTCGCCGCCAGTGGCGTAGCGTTTACCATCGGGACCTTTGGTGTAGGAGTAGCTGGCGCTGGAGGTGACCAGACTGCCGCCCGCCGCCATGTGCGCCTGTTCGTGCTGGCGCACTTTGCGGTCTATGCTTTCGAGTTCCCGAATCTCGGCTTGGTCGCCGTCGGTCAGGGGTTCGCCGTTGGGTTTTTTGGGCGCGTCGCTTGGTTCGACGTTGGCGCTGGCTTCTGCGGCTTTGTCCGATTTTTCCTGTTGCCGCGCCGGATTGACGGAATCGGTCACAGACGCTCTCCGCCCCGCGTCTTGCGTGGAGTACGAGGCATAATCGAAGAAACCGCTACCGGCAACAGAAGAAATCATGGCGAATGCTCAATCAAAATCTTACCCATTGATTTTAGGACATTTTTCGGGGGATTACAGGGTTTGTAACAATTCTCGCGCATGTTGGCGGGTGGTGGCGGTGAGTTCGACGCCGCCCAACATGCGGGCGATTTCTTCCACTCTGCCTTCATCGTCAAGCGCGGCGATGTGGCTGCTGATGACATTGTTTTTGGCGGATTTGCTGACCTGCCAGTGCCAGTCGGCGCGGGCGGCGACCTGAGGCAGGTGGGTGACGCAGAGCACCTGCCGCGTTTCGCCCAACTGGTGCAGCAGACGACCGACAATCTCGGCGACGCCGCCGCCGATGCCCACGTCCACTTCGTCAAAAATCAGGGTGGGGACGCGCGCGGTTTGCGAGGCGACGACCTGCAAGGCGAGGCTGATGCGCGAGAGTTCGCCACCGGAAGCGACTTTTGCCATCGGTCGCGCTTCATTGGCGGCGAGTCCGGCGATGCAAAATTCCACCTGTTCGTTGCCGTTGGCGGAACCTTCCGGCAATTCCGATAAAGCGATCTCGAAACGACCGGAAGCCAGCGCCAGTTGTTGCATCTGTTGGCTGACGGCTGCGCCCAGGCTGGCGGCAATTTTCCGGCGTCCGGCGGAAAGTTTGGCGGCGAGGTCGGCGTAGGTTTTTTGCGCGGTTTTTGTTTTTGCGCTGAGCGCGTCTACGTCCGCCACGGCTTCCAGTTCCGCGTGGCGTTGTTGCAGGCGAATCAGCAGGTCAGGCAATGTTTCTGGTTCGACGCGATGCTTGCGGGCGAGGGTGAGAATGCTCTCCTGCCGCGCTTCGACTTCATGCAGGCGATCGGGGTCGAGTTCCACCCGATCAGCATAGCGGCGCAGGCTGGACACCACTTCGGAAATTTCCGCCTGGGCGGATTGCAGTACGCTGCTGGTGTCCGTCAATTCGGCATCGACTTCTGCCATGTCGCTGAGGCGGACGCTGACGCGATTCAGCAGGGATTCGCACGCGCCTTCGCCTTCGGAGAGCGCCGCGAGCGCGAATTGCGCGCCTTCAATCAGGCTGGCGGCGTGCGCGAGACGGCGCTGTTCCGCTTCCAGTTCCGACCATTCGGCGATCTGAAAATTCAGGTCTTCGAGTTCCTTGATTTGCCACGCCAGCATGTCGCGTTCCTGCAAGCTGGCGGCGCTGCCCGCTTCAGCGGCGGCGAGGGTTTTGGCAAGCTCGCGCCAGCTTTTCCAGGCGGCGGCGACTTCTTTGGCGAGCCTGGAAAGATTGCCGTGCGTATCCAGCAATTCGCGTTGGGCGTCGGCGCGCAGCAGCGATTGGTGCGCGTGCTGCCCGTGGATGTCGACCAGAAATTCGCTCACCTCGCGTAATTGCTGCACGGTGGCGGCGGAGCCATTTACGTAGGCGCGGGAACGTCCGCCCGCTTCCACCACGCGCCGCAGGATGAGTTCGGAAGCGTCCTCTTCGCCTGCAAGGTCTTGCGCGGCAAGCCACGCCGTCGCTGCGGGCAGGTGGCTCAAATCGAAGGTTGCGGCGACTTCGGCTTTTTCCTTGCCGCTGCGTACCACGCCGGGGTCGGCGCGTTCGCCCAGGGCGAGGGCGAGAGCGTCAATCAGGATGGATTTGCCCGCGCCGGTTTCGCCGGTGAGCGTACCAAACCCCGCGCCGAATTCCAGTTCCAGGCGGTCGACGATGACAAAATCACGGATGGACAAACAAAGCAGCATGGTGAGGTTTCTTAGTGTTGTAAGCCGCTGCCGTTATCATCGGTGGGACGCTCGCCCCAGTGCAGCTTTTGCCGCAGCATGGCGAAATAGCTGTAACCGGGCGGGTGCAGGAAACAAATCGAGTATTCGGAGCGATGCAGGCGAATGGTGTCGCCGCGATTGAGATTCAGCGTGACCTGACCATCAAAGTGTACACGGGCGTCGTCGGCGTGGGTGACGATGATTTCGATTTCCACATGGTTATCGACCAGCACCGGGCGATTGGTGAGCGCGTGCGGACAAAGCGGCACCAGCGCGATGCCGGTCAACGCCGGATGCAAAATCGGCCCGCCCGCCGACAGCGCGTAAGCCGTCGAGCCAGTCGGCGTGGAGATGATCAGACCGTCGGCGCGCTGCTTGGAAATGAATTCGCCGTCGATGAACAACTCATATTCAATCATGCGCCCGATCGCGCCCTTGTCGATTACGATGTCATTCAGGGCGAGATTGTTGGCGATTTCCCGCTTCGAGCGGATGATTTCAGCATCCAGCAACATGCGCGATTCCGGCGTGAACTGCCCATCCAGCAACAAATCCATCGCCTCCAGCAAATCCTTGCGGGCAATATCAGTCATAAACCCCAGCCGCCCCTGATTCACGCCGACCAACGGCACGTTGTAACGCGCCAGCCGCCGCGCCGCGTTCAACATGGTGCCATCGCCGCCCACCACAATCGCCATATCCGCGTGCGCCCCGATGTCCAGAAAGCCGCACACCATCCAGCGCGAAAGCTCATCAGGGCGCTCCATATGCTCGGCGGTTTCGCGCTCGATAAACACCGACACCCCGCGATCCGACAAATGACCGGCAAGCGCAATCACTGCGTCACTCGCCTTGCGGCTCTGATACTTGCCGATGATGGCGATGGTGCGCGGCTGACGAATGGCGTGTATTGGGAAATTCATGGGCAGCATTTAAGCACAAATCGGGGAGGAGCGGGCAGAACAGATGACGCTGCGGTAAGCGCGCGCGTCAGGATTCCGCTTCTGCCTGTTTCGCTTCAGCTTCCGCCCGCGCCCTGGCTTCCGCCGCGAGGCGTTTTTCACAGGGCGTCTTGCAGCCAATGGCGCATTTCATGTTCAGATGCTCATAGCCGCCACAGCTTCCGGCAATGGGCTTCCTGCCGAACAGAACGCCGATGGCCATGATGAGCACCAGAAAAACGATGATGCCGAAGGTTACGAAAAACAGGGTCATAAAAAATTTCTCCACAAAGCGACCGGGCGTCCGACAGTCTGGCTATTTTCGCATCGGTCTTCGCCACTTGTCCCTGATTTTTGGGTGATGCGGGCTGAAAAGTGCTTCGGGGAAAACGCTTTCATTGACGAGACAACCTTCCAGCCTCCGCTTCCTCAAGCGTCAGGTTCGTGTCTCCGGCAATCCCTGTGAGACTGTCAGGCAGTGATCTGCCCCCACCAGCGCCGCCGTTTCCGCAAAATTCAGGAAAGCGACGTTGGCGAGGCGGGTTTTCAGCGTTCCGGCGTAGAGAAGGGTCGCGTTATCCGCGTTGTCGACAAGACGCAGGAAAGATTGAAGGTTATTGCCGAATTCAGGCGCAAAAGTGCGCGTCGCCTTGATTTCGATGGGGGTCAGGCGTTGCCCTTGGGCGAGCAGCAGGTCAACTTCAAGTCCATGCGCGTCGCGGAAGAAATAGAGATCGGGGTCTTTGCCCGCATTGCAGCGCGCTTTCAACGCTTCAAGAACGACCATGTTTTCAAAGAGACCGCCAAACTGCGGATGCTGAAAAACCTGTTCTGGCGACTGGATGCCAAGCAGATAAGCCGCGAGACCGACATCGGTGAAATAGACTTTGGGGGTTTTGACAAGACGTTTGCCGAGGTTGCGAAAATAAGGCGGCAGACGGAAAACGAGGTGACTCGCTTCCAACACGGAAAACCACGCCGAGAGCGTCGGCGCGGAAACACCGACTTCCCCCGCCAGGGCGCTGAAATTCACCAGTTGACCGATCCGCCCCGCCAGCAGTCTGACAAAAATTTCAAAGGCGCGTTGATTGCCGATATTGATCATCTGGCGGACATCGCGCTCGACGTAAGTCTGGTAATAATTGCGATATAAAAGCGTGGGGGTGACGTTTTCGTCATAAATCCGGGGAAAGAAGCCCTGATAAATGTACTCATCACGGTCATACACGATGTTGGCGGCGGCGAGTTCGACGATGGACAAAGGAAGCAAGGTCAGGAAGGCGGCGCGACCTGCCAATGACTGGCTGACTTCGGCTTTGAATTTGGGTTGGTGCGAACCGATAAGAATGTACCCGCCATTTTGCTTTTCCTCGTCAGCGAGGACTTGCAGATAACTCAACAATTCCGGTACGCGCTGCACTTCGTCGATAATGAGCGGGGCGCGGTACTGCGCGAAAAAGTCACGCGGGCTGGCTTCTGCGAGTTAGCGAATGCCCGGTTCTTCCAGATTGACGTAGGTGTACTCCGGGAAAACAGCACGCGCCAAAGTGGTTTTGCCGGACTGACGCGGCCCCGTCAGGGCGACAATGCGGAATTCGCGGGCAAGCTGTGCAGGTAAGGCGTCGCGGCACGGGGAATCATGAGGCGTTCCAGTTGTTTCAGGATGGCGTTAAGACAGGTTCCGGCAGATTGAAAGTCAAACTTTTAATCTGCCGGAATGGTGGTGTGCGGCGCTTTCAAGCCTGAATATCCTGCTTGACGGTATTATCGCGCGTCGGTACTATCGTTCCATGATTAGCGATTTTCACGACGGCGCGACGCAGGACATTTGGCAAGGTCGGTTTACTCATCGGCTTCCGAACCAGATTCAGGCTGTGGCGCGGCGAAAACTCAGGATGCTGAATGCGGCGCAGGCGCTTTCCGACTTGCGTTCGCCGCCTGCCAACCGGCTGGAAAGTTTGAGCGGCGACCGGGCGGGACAATGGAGTATTCGCATCAACGAGCGATGGCGCGTGTGCTTCGTTTGGGATTCCGGCACTGCGTCCCGCGTGGAAATCTGCGATTATCACTGATGGAGAAAAACATGAACACCCTGCCCAACATTCACCCCGGCGAAGTGTTGAAAGAGGAATTTCTGGTTCCGCTGGGCATCAGCCAATACCGGCTTGCCAAGGCAGTCGGCGTAACCCCCATGCGGATTCACGACATCTGCGCGGGGCGACGCGGCATCACGGCGGACACCGCCTTGCGCCTTTCCCGTGCGCTGTCCACAACGCCGGGCTTCTGGCTGATGTTGCAAGCCGACTACGACGCCGAAGAAGTCATGCAAAAATACGGCGAAGCGATTCGGCATATTGAGCCGTTGATGGCGGCGGCTTGATGATGTGATGTGTTTTGACGAGGTTAATCCTCTGATGTACACCACATTATCCGGAAGGCACTATGCTTTTTCGCCTTTACTGCGGCGTTAATCAAAGTTGGTCTTGGAGCAAATCATGCATTATGCATTGAGTGTTGTGGGTATGGGAGATAATTAAAGATGCTTGATTTCCACATTATCCCAATGGGTCATTAAATACTCAGCGACCAAACGGCGGTGACAATAATGCGGTTTGTTTTCGCTACATAAAAAGCAACCATCATCAATTATGGCAGGATCAACATGTTTTTCAATTTCACGTTTCTTCATGAGATCAAGAAACTCTCGCTCATATACAACCCAGTCACCCTTGTTCTTTTTGTATTCATCCAAAATATCCTGCGTTGGAGCAAGCACCGGGAGATGAATGTAATCCATTCCGCATATTTCCTTCAAGAAGAAGCGAAGATCATTCTTTTTTGCAAAGCCCGCCAATTGAGAAACATTGTTAAGGCGTACATCTACGATACGCTTTGCCTTAGAACAACGAAGTCGATTGAAAAAGGAATCAGCAGTCGTTTTAGTGAATCCTATTGTTAATATTTTCATGCCTCTACCCTTTCGCTAATTTCTGAATGTGCTTCGTCCACATAGGCGATTTTATTCTCTCTAAGTCTGCATGCGTCATCAACTAATTGAGCATGGCTATGAAACATATCTTCTTGAGGTAATCCGACTATATCTAATAGGCGAGACATAGTGTCCTTCTGATCTTCTAGCTGACCATCAGCCAAAATATGCTGAATGGTCACACCCTCTCGTTCCAATGAGCGAGCCACTAATACTGTTCGATGACAATCTAATGGTTCCTTCTCTGCGCACATTAAAGCAATTCGGTATCGTTTTGCTCCTTCAAGCACCCGCTCAATACCAGTTCGAAATAGGGAAGTTTGCGAAAGCCTATCATATTGTACATGTCCATCCACGTAACAAGCAGGGTCATCAGAGCGCGCTCCCAGTTCCTTGCCAATAAAAACGTAAGCGATACCTGATTTTTTTAATTCCGAAGAAAGAGCATCCTTATTGAACTGCGGATTGTAACGACTAAACGGCTGCGAGCGAACATCGACCAATGCATTAATGCCATGCGTTTGCAGCAGGCTGATAAAGTAATCAGCCGAATGCGTAGAGTGTCCGATGGTATACACTGTAAATTTTTCTGGTACAATCATCTTTCCACCTTACTTTTTTCGATAATTGCCGCCACCAGTTTATAACACACTTCGTTGTATGACTCCCCCAAACTAACAGTTAGATAGCACTCGCCAAGCGTGTATTCTGCATCGGGCTTTGCCAGATAAAGCCGTTCATAAATCGGATCAGTTACCCACAATCGATATTCGCAGTCCAAATATTGAAATCGTGCTTGTACTCGACGTTTCGAATTGCCAAATGCTTCCCCTGGCTTGAATACCGATAGTACCAATATAGGCACATGAATCAAGCGCAAAGAACTTCTAATTGATTCAGCCAACTCAAGTCTAATCTTGTCATTTGCACCATTGTAAGTGCTATCTCCATTAATCCATAGTGGTTCGGGTAACTCGGTGAGCTTGACTAGCTCTGACCAAGAAATGCGCCCTGCCTTCACCCAATAAGATTGGGGATCAAGCAACCAGTTTTCTTGCTGGTACCCCTTGGGACGAGCTTCAAGTAGTGGTACGTCAATAATGTCCAATAGACGTGGATCGCTGCCATCAGAATACTGGCGCTCGTATTCCGATACCTCTTCATGTTCGCGTGAACTGACTGGGCGTATCCATCCCAACCGTCGATTTCCTGACAATTCAATGCCAGCTATGCAGCGACCATTGAGCTTGCGGGAGTTCGCCAAGCAAGCAATGCGCTTATTCTCAGGCATTTTTATCCTTCCTCACCGAAGTTTGCGATATCAGGGATATTATCCGATTCTCGCCTTATCAGCCCCCAAAATCATCCAGCAAAATGTTCTCCCTTTCCACTCCCAAATCCAGCAGCATCTTGATCACTGCCGCGTTCATCACCGGAGGCCCGCACATGTAAAACTCGCAGTCTTCCGGGGCGGGGTGGTTTTTCAGGTAGGTTTCGTAGAGGACGTTGTGGATGAAGCCGGTGGCGCCTGTCCAGTTGTCTTCGGGTTGCGGGTCGGAGAGGGCGAGGTGCCAGGTGAAGTTGGGGTTGTCGGCTTGCAGTTGGTTGAATTCTTCGACGTAGAAGGCTTCGCGCACGCTTCTTGCGCCGTACCAGAAGCTGATTTTGCGGGTGGTTTTCAGGCGTTTGAGTTGGTCGAAGATGTGCGAGCGCATGGGCGCCATGCCTGCGCCGCCGCCGATGAAGACCATTTCGTTGCCGGTTTCGCGGGCGAAGAATTCACCAAAGGGACCGTAGACCAGGATTTTGTCGCCGGGTTTCAGGTTGAACAGGTAAGAGGACATCTTGCCGGGTGGGATGTCGTCGCGGTTGGGCGGAGGGGAGGCGACGCGGATGTTGAATTTGACGATGCCGATTTCTTCCGGGTAGTTCGCCATTGAGTAGGCGCGGATGGTGGGTTCGTCGACTTTGGAAACGTAACGCCACATGTTGAATTTGTCCCAGTCGCCACGGTATTCGGGGGCGATGTCGAAATCCTTGTAGTTCAGGGTATGCGGCGGGCATTCGAGTTGCACGTAGCCGCCCGCGCGGAAATTGACATGCTCGCCTTCGGGGAGCTTCAGGGTGAGTTCCTTGATGAAGGTGGCGACGTTGGGGTTGGATTCGACCGTGCATTCCCATTTTTTGACGCCGAAGACTTCTTCGGAGACGCCGATTTTCATGTTTTGCTTGACGGGAGTCTGGCAGGAGAGCCGCCAGCCTGCTTTGGCTTCGCGGCGGGTGAAGTGCGGTTCTTCGGTGGGCAGCATGTCGCCGCCGCCTTCAAAGACCTGACATTTGCATTGGGCGCAGGTGCCGCCGCCGCCACATGCCGAGGATAAAAAGAGTCCGTTCGCCGCCAGCGTTTGCAGGAGCTTGCCGCCTGCCGGCGTGGTGAGGGTGCGTTCGCCGTTGATTTCTATGCTCACGTCGCCGCTTTTGACCAGCCAGGCGCGCGCCACGAGAATAATGACCGCCAGCGCCAGCACGATGCCGGTGAACATGCCGATGGCGAGAATGATTTCCTGGGTGTTCATCGTTGCTCCTTAGAGTTGCACGCCGGAAAAGGACATGAAGCCCAGAGACATCAAGCCAATGATGATGAAGGTGATGCCCAGACCTTGCAGGCCGTCGGGTACGTTGCTGTATTTGAGTTTTTCGCGGATGCCGGCGAGGAGCGCGATGGCCAGCGCCCATGACGCGCCGGAGCCGACGCCGTAGACGACGGATTCGGAGAAGTTGTAGTCGCGTTCCTGCATGAACAACGAGCCTGCCATGATGACGCAATTGACGGTAATCAGCGGCAGGAAGATGCCGAGCGCGTTGTAGAGGGCGGGGACGTATTTGTCCAGCAGCATTTCCAGAATCTGCACGATGGCGGCGATGACGCCGATGAAGGTGAGAAAGCTGAGGTAAGACAAATCCACGTTCGGCAGCCCCGCCCAAGCCAACGCGCCGTCGCGCAGCAGGTAGGTGTAGACGAGGTTGTTGGCGGGCAGGGTAATCGTCTGCACGACGATGACCGCGATGCCGAGTCCGATGGCGGTTTCGATTTTTTTGGAGATGGCAATGAAGGAGCACATGCCCAAAAAGAACGCCAGCGCCATGTTCTCGATGAACACGGCGCGGATGAAAAGGCTTAAAAGGTGTTCCATGTCAATCTCCTACTCCACTCTCATTAAACACACGTTCCAGGGTGCAAAAAGGACAATCCACGCAGCATCCCATGTCAGGGTAAATCCGACGAAAACCCAGAATATTTTTTGGGGGAGCGTCCTGACTTTTCGCGGCTCTGCCGGTATTTTCATTGCTCGCCTTCCTGTCCATATGACGAGTGACCATAACAAAAAGAGCAACAGCGCCAGATTTGCGATAGCCATGAATTCAACCCACAAAGGCGATATTTTGAGCATGTCAATCTCCGTCGCAACCGCCGCCAGCATCGCTGCTGTCGCAACTTCTGCCGCCGCTACTCAAAGTGCCGTGATGGTTGTAGCTACCAAACCCGTCATCGCCACTGCCGCCACCCGTCGCCGATGAAGCGATAGACGAAAAAACCCATTTGATGAGCAAAAACAGCAAAAAACAGACGAAGGTCGTCTTTGCGAAAGTTTCGAGTCCCCAAGTCGTTTCCAGGACGAAACGCGAAAACGCAAAAACCGTCGCCCCCGTCAGGAAAACGGGAAGCAATAAAGCGATGGCGAGTTGATAGAGTACGCCCCACGCATCCCATCTTTCACTTAGCCTCATCTCATTCACCTTCTTCTTTCATCTGTGCTGGAAAACGACGACGGGATGAGTCTGTCTTTACGAGTTCAGAAAAGCCTTCCAGAACAAAACCCGTCCGATGGCGGGGGGCGTCTGTTTTGCGGATGCTAAGTTTATATATCGCTTCCAATGGATTTTTCGATTGCGGGTGCCGGAATTTTTCATAATTGATGTCCAGCGCGCGAAACACATAGCCAGCGCGGAGTTCGTTCAGCGTTTTTTCTATTTCCTTGACGTTCTGCGCGGAAACCCGATCAATCAACGCCTTGACTTTTTCGTTGGTGATGCAGCTTCGCGGTGTATCGGAAATCAATGCGGCAATCGGCGGACACTCGCCTCCAGGTTTGCACTGCGGATAAAGCAATATGACAAAATACGCTTTGACTACGTAGACGTCCTCAACCAGACCCTGCTCAAGAAGCTGATTAAAAGTGGCGAGAGAAGAAAGTGGGGGCGCACATGTTTCGGGCATCGGGGAGTTCCCCGTCTGCGCGGCAGCATCCGTCCATAACACGGGCAGCAGTAAAGCGAGGGCAAACAGGCAGAGTACGCCCCGCGTCACTCGTCTTTCACTTGACCTCATCTCATTCACCTTCTTCTCTCACCTGCGGCGCAAGCTTGAACGTCGCCGGTTCCGTCTGGTCTTTTTTCCATATCCGCAGTCCCCAGATGAACAGTCCAATCAGGAAGAAGGCGGACGGGGGCAGGAGCAGCAAGCCGTTGGGGTCGTACCAGCCGCCGTCTTTGACGAGGGGCAGGATTTCGACGCCCATGAGTTTGCCCGCGCCAAAAAGTTCGCGGATGACGCCCAGGGCAATCAGCATGAGGGAGTAGCCCAGACCGTTGCCGATGCCATCCCAGAAAGAGAGCATGGGCGGGTTTTGCATGGCGAAGGCTTCGGCGCGTCCCATGACGATGCAGTTGGTGATGATCAGCCCGACGAAAACGGAGAGTTGTTTGGCGAGCGAAAAAGCGTAGGCGCGTAGAACTTGGTCGACCACGATGACCAGCGAGGCGATGATGACCATCTGCACAATCATGCGGATGGAACTGGGAATCTGGTTGCGTATCATGGCGATGAACAGGTTGGAGAACGCCGTCACCAAGGTGAGGGCAATCGCCATGACCAGCGCGGTATTGAGGTTGCTCGTAACCGCCAACGCCGAGCAGATGCCGAGAATTTGCAGGGCAATCGGGTTGTTGTTGAAAATCGGGTCTATCAGAACTTCCCTTGCGGTGGGTTGCTTTGCCATGATTAATGTCCTCCCTCTTGCGACGCAAGCGGTTCAGCGCGCAGTTTTTCAAGGTAAGCGCCAAAACCCTGTTCGCCCAGCCAGAATTGCAACAGGCGGTCGACGCCCTTGCTGGTCAGGGTCGCGCCCGCCAGCGCGTCGATTTGATGCTCCGCCGCCGGGCTGTTTTTATCGACGCCGCCTTTGACGATTTCGATATTGGGTTTGCCGTCGGCATCGAACAGGGTTTTGCCCGTCCAGCTTGCCCTCCATTTCGGGTTATCGACTTCGCCGCCCAAGCCGGGGGTTTCGGCGTGTTGGTAGAAGCCTAAGCCGATGACGGTGTTCAAGTCCGGTTTCAGGGCGAGAAAGCCATGCAGAGTCGACCAGAGGCCGTAGCCGCGTATGGGCAGAATCAGGGCGGCGAAGGTGCCGTCTTCTTCTTGCAGGCGATAAACCGTGGTGAATTGCTCGCGGCGTTTGATGAGGGCGATGTCATCGGCGCCAGTGAGTTCAATGGACGTTTTCGGGTCGCGGGCGGCTTTCAGGGCGTCGAAGGTTTTGGGGTCGAGGTCGCTCTTGATTTCGCCAGTGGTCAAATCGACGACTTCCGCCTTGATGCGGGTGTTGAAAAAGTCCTGCACCTCTTTGGCGGAGCGTTCCGCGCCGCCGACGCCGGCAATCGCCAGAATGCTGCGCTGTTTGTCGAGTTGGCGGTTTTCTTCCTGAACGGGTTTCAGGTAGATGGCTGAACCGGCGACGAACACCGAGGCGACCAGACTCACGGCAAGCGCCACGATGAGCGTGCGCGCGGTGGATTCTTTATTGCTGGACATGGCGTGCCATCCTCCGCTTGATATTTGCCGTGACAACGAAATGGTCGATGAGGGGGGCGCAGAGGTTGGCGAACAGAATCGCCAGCATCATGCCTTCTGGAAAGGCGGGGTTGACGACGCGAATCAGCACCGCCATGACGCCAATCAGCGCCCCGAAAATCCATTTGCCGGTATTGGTCATGGCGGCGGATACCGGGTCGGTCGCCATGAAAATCATGCCAAACGCGAAGCCGCCCATGACCAGATGCCAGTACCAGGGTACGGCGAACATGGGATTGCTGGCGGAACCGATGGCGTTGAAAACAAGGGAGAGACCGATCATGCCCGCCAACACGCCCAGCACGATGCGCCAGGACGCGATGCCGGTAAACAGGAGCAGTACGCCGCCCAACAGAATCGCGGCGGTGCAGGTTTCACCGATGGAGCCGGGCATGACGCCGAGGAAGGCGTGCAGCCACGAAATGCTGTTGGTCAACGCGGCAACGCCACTGTTGGCTGCCGTCGACAGCGCCGTTGCGCTGGTCATGCCGTCGACCGCCGTCCATACCGTGTCGCCGGAAATCGCCGCAGGATAGGCGAAGAACAGGAAGGCGCGTCCGGTCAAGGCCGGATTCAGGAAATTTTTGCCCGTGCCGCCGAAAACCTCCTTGCCCAACACGATGCCGAAACTGATGCCCAGCGCGACCTGCCAAAGCGGGATGGAGGGCGGCAGAATCAGGGCAAACAGGATGGAGGTGACGAAAAAGCCTTCATTGACTTCGTGCTTCCTTACGCAGGCGAACAACACTTCCCAAAAGCCGCCGACCGCGAAGGTGACGAGATAGATGGGCAGAAAGTACGCCGCGCCGTGTATCACGTTGTCCCACAGGCTCGCCGGATTGAACCCGGCGATGAGCGCAATCAGCGTCAGCCGCCAGCCTTCCCAACTGCCTTGCGCCGCCGCCAGTAATTCCGGGTGCGCCGCGTAACCGCTGTTCGCCTGAAAGCCCACGTTCCACATGCCCGCGAACATCGCCGGAAACGTCGCCAGCCAGACCACAATCATGATGCGTTTCAAATCCATCGCGTCGCGCACATGCGCCGTGTCGCGCGTGACATTGGCGGGGCGGTAGAGAAAAGTGTCGGTCGCTTCATAGAGCGCAAAAAACCTTTCAAGACGTCCGCCCTTTTGAAAATGCGGTTCAACACGGTCGAGTATTTGTCGCAGTCCCATGAATCAGCCCTCCTTCTCGATGCGGGTGAGCACATCGCGCAAAATGGGGCCGTATTCATACTTGCCCGCGCAAACACAGGAACTCAACGCCAAATCCTCCTCGTCGAGTTCCAGACAGCCCAACTTTTGAGCCATTTCGGTATCGCCCGCCACCAGATAACGCAGCAAATGCGTGGGCAAAATATCCAGCGGCATCACCGCTTCATAATTGCCCACCGGCACAATGGCGCGCGGGCTGCCGTTGGTGGTGGTGGTGAACGGAAAACGCTTGCCGGGCAACAGGCAAGAGGCAAACAGATTCAGCACGGAAAACTTGTCTGCCCCCGCCCGCAGGAACGACAGCAACTCGCGCTCGCGCCCTTCTTTCAGACAGGAAACCTGCTGGTGATAGCGACCGAGAAAGGCGAAGGGCGCGTTTTTCTCGCCGCTGGCGGTACGTCCGCCGAAAACAGAGCCGGAGATAACGCGATTGTCGCCGCTTTCAAGCTCCCCTGCCGTCAGCGCCGTCAAATCCGCGCCCAGACGGGTCGTCACGAGGCGCGGCGATTTCACCACAGGCCCCGCGAGCGCCACCACCCGCTCCACCCACAACTGCCCGCTGGCAAAGAGCTTGCCCACGGCGATGACATCCTGATAACCGATGTGCCAGACCGTTTTGCGGGCATCGACCGGATCAAGAAAATGAATGTGCGTCCCCGCCAAACCCGCCGGATGCGGACCGGAGAAGCGTTCGACGGTGACATTCGGCAATCGGGAAAATGGCGTTTCGTCCGGCAACAGGCGGGATTCGCCCACGCAGACAAAAACCTTCGCCAGTCGGGTGAGCGCCTGTACGCCGCGCCGGAAATCGTCCGCATACTGCGCGACCACCACCGACGGGTCAGCCGCCAGCGGATGCGTATCAATGGCCGTGACGAAAATGGAAGCAGGGGTCGCATTGGCGGCGGGGATTTTGGAAAAAGGTCGGGTACGCAACGCCGCCCACAAGCCGGATTGTTGCAGATTCTCCCGCACCTTGTCGGCAGGCAGTGCCGCGAGTTCGGCGTCGTCATAGCGGGCGAAAGTCATCGCGTCATCGCCATCCAGATCAATGACCACCGATTGCAGGACGCGCTGCGCGCCCCGATGGATGGCGCTGACGACCCCCGCGCCCGGCGCGGTGAAGTGTACGCCCGGCGTTTTTTTGTCGGAAAAAAGCGTCTGCCCCAGTTTGACCCGATCCCCTACCTGCACCGCCATCGTCGGCTTCATGCCGTGATAATCATCCCCGATGACCGCGACACGCCGCGTTGCCTGTGTCGCGTTGGTCGGCTGCGCCTCGATGCGTTGCAACGGTGCGCCGGTAATGGGCAAATCCAGTCCGCGTTTGAGTTTAATCATGCGTTTGACCCAAGCTTCGTTGAAAGAGGGGAAGGGCGGCGGGCGCGCAAAAAACGCCACCAACAGACCGCGACCCCAGGAAAAACCTCGCAATTATAAATCAGGTCGCAAGAGGCGTGCTGCTCTTACACGCTTGCTATGATGGTTTCCACAATGGTTCGCGCGCAAATTGCCGCATAAGACGGTTTTTTATCACTCCGTCATTCCCGCACAGACGGGCATCCAGGTTCATCCGCGCAGACTGAAAGGCTGCACATCAAGGTAGGGCGCGTTTTCCAAACGCGCCGGATGTAACGTTCGGCGGTATCGGAGAATCCCCCTACCTTTGCTCCGTCATTCCCGCGCGGGGATGAAAGTGGCGGGAGCAGGATGCTCCCGCCACGATAAAAAAACCCCGCGTAAGCGGGGTGTTTTGCAGACTGTTGGCAAACCTCCGAAGCAGCTTTCCGGGAACGCCGACGGCAACAAAGGCACGTCGGCGGCGCGCTCGGAGCGCGCGCCCTACCCTTGCGCTCCGTCATTCCCGCGCAGGCGGAAATCAGGTA
>JAITSU010000041.1 GCA_031287525.1 Zoogloeaceae bacterium
TTGAGTGAAGGTTTTCCTGGGAACGCCAGCGTCCACGCTGGCAGCAGCGGTGTTTGTGCGGCAATCTGCGCTCAAAGTCGGCGTACCGCCGACGTGCCTTTGTTGCCGTCGGCGTTCCCAGAAAGCTACTTCGGAGGTTTGTCAACAGTCTGGCGGGAGCATCCTGCTCCCGTTATCTACCTCTACTTTTCGCCCGTAAAAATGGGCGCTTCTCCAAGACCAAGCGCAGCGCGAAACTGTTGGTCTTTCCATGTGCCGCGTTCCCATTTTGCGCGCGGGCTTTGGTCGGTGAGGGAGAAAATCCAGACGCCGAGAAAAGCGGCGCTCATGGAAAAGAGGGTGGGCAGGGCGTAGGCGAACAGGGCGTGGTCTTGGCGCAGGATTTTTTCCCAGACGAAGGGAGAAAAGAGCGTGAGCAGCAGCGCGCTGAATAGTCCGCAGATGCCGCCCGCGATGGCGCCGCGACTGGTGCAGCCTTTCCAGAACATCGCCATGAGCAGCACGGGGGTGTTGGCGGACGCGGCGATGACCAGCGCCAGCGTGACGAGGGCAGCGATGCTGTGTCCGGCGCAGGCGATGCCGAGCAGGATGGCGAGGACAAACAGCGAGACGATGGTTTGGCGGGCAATCCGGCGTTCATTCGCCGGTTTCGCCTGCCCCTGCATCAAGGTGGTGGCGTAGAGGTCATGCGCGACGGCGGTGGCGGCGGCGTGTCCCAAGCCCGCCGTGACTGCCAGCAATGCGACCAGCGCGGTGGCGGCGACGATGCCCATGAGCGCGTTGTCGCCCAGGGCATAGGCGAGAAAGAGCAGGGAAAAATCGCCGCCGTCGGAGAGATTCACAAAGGTCTCCATGAAATGCGTTTTTGTATTGAGCACGACGATGCCCATGCCGATGATGGCGAGCAGCGCCGCGAAAACGCCAATCCACACCGTCGCCCAAAGCGCCGACTGACGGGCGATGCGCGCGCTGCGGGCGTAGGCAAAGCGCATCAGGAGATGCGGCAGCCCCAGCGCGCCGAATACCAGCGTCAGCCCCAGCGAGAGGATGGCAATCGGGTCACGCGAGCGGAAAAAATCAGTTGCTTCGTCGGTGTTCAACATCAACATCTCGACATCGCCCGTGCCGATGCCCATGATTTCCCCGAACAACGGCTCGCTGCTACCGGAATCCAGCGTTGTTTTAAGTTCGAGCGCCTGTTCGTACAGGGCGTTGGCGCTGAAACCGAGTTTCCATGCCACCAGTCCCGCCAGCAAAGCCGTACATACCAGCAAAAAAATCGCTTTGACGATTTGCAGCCAGGTTACGGCGATACGCCCGCACATCAGCGTATAAGCCATCATCATGCCGCCGGCGATGACCACCGCCAGCCAGTATTCAAAGCCGAACAGCAAACTGACAATCTGCCCCGCGCCGACCATCTGGGCGATAAGATAAATCAGGCAAACCATCAGGGCGCTGATGGCAAGCAACACGCGCAACGCCGGATGTTGCAGCCGCCAGGCAATCGCGTCGGCAAAGGTGAGCACGGAAAGATTGTGCACCCGATCCGAGAGCAACAGGGCAAGCAATGGCCAGCCCGCCACCAGCCCCGCGAGCAGAATCAGCGCCTCGTAGCCATGCGCGGAAATGAGCGCGGGAATGCCGAGAAAAGCGGCGGCGGAAAGATAAGCTCCCGTCAGTGCCAGCCCGCCGCGTTTGCCGTTCCGGTCGATTTCGTCCTCATGCGCGTGCGAAGCCGCATAACCCCGGTCTGCCGCAAAACGTGCGCCAAAGAGCACGACGAGCAAGGCAACCAGACAGGCGGCGATGGTCGTCAAACTCGCCGGTTGCCGCTCCTCTGCCGCCCAGGCGGGCAACGCAGTCCACGCCGCCGCCGCCACCGCAAGACGCATCAGAAAAGGACTAGAACACACGCTTCGCCTCGCCCAGAATGGCGTCAAGCTGTGGGTCAAAAACCTGTTCAGCATAAGCCGCATAGCGCCGCGCCAGCGCGATCATGAACACAATCAGCCAAAGCGTCACCGGCAGCGCCACGGTCATGCGTCCACCCCAAAGCGGATACGCCATCCACTCCGGCGCAACCATCAGCAAGGCGAGGTAATCGGCAAACACGAGCAAAGCCAGCAGCGCGAATTTCCCCGCCACCTCCCGCCGCTTGCGGACAAATTGCCCGTACTTGGGATTGGCAAGAATCAGGTCTTTGAAATCGGAAGTCATGGGGCGTTATCTTCCTCTAAGAAGCTGTTTTAAAAATCATCAAGTTGTTTGATGAGCAAGTGGATCATGGCGAGTTGTATCATGGACTCGGATTGCTGTGGGATGATTTCATAGTCGCGATTGAGACGACGGTAGATCGCCAGTGTAGTGGTTCAATTCTTTCGGACACCTTGATAGGTGGAAAATCACCAATAGAGGAGAAAAAGATGAGTCAAACGACGAAAAACCCATCCGACAGAAGGTCAGCCTTGCCGCCCTGTGTCGATTGCTGGAGGTGAGCCGATCCGGGCATTACGCCGCCCGGTGCCGTGCCAGTGAACCGGAGAAAGTCTGCGTCGTCACACCCCACCTGAAAGCCGCCTTTGCCGAATCGGGTCGAAGCTACGGCAGTCGGCGCTTAAACCAGATACCCCCTGTCTGGAAACGCAAATTCATTCATCTCCCCCATAGCCAGCACGGGTTGCCTGTTGCCCGCAATACGCTGGGTCGCCAATTTCAGCCCGACGCGCCCAATGTGGCTTGGGTGTCGGACATCACGTATATCCGTACCCGTGGCGATTGGCTTTATCTGGCGGCGGTCATGGACTTGTACTCACGCAAGATCGTAGGCTGGGCAATGGCACCCCACATGGAAGCCGAGTGGGTGTGTTCGGCTTTGCGGATGGCTATTGCGTAACGCCAGCCCCCGGAGAAGATGATCGTGCATTCCGATCGTGAAAGCCAGTACGCCAGCGCGCTTCATCGCGCTTTACTGGCACACCGCGGCTTACAGTCCAGCATGAGCCGCAAGGGGAACTGTTGGGACAATGCCGTGATGGAGCGTTTCTTCCTGAACCTCAAGAGAGAGCGTGTCTGGCAGAAGGACTATGCCAACCCGGCGGAAGCCACTCGGGATATTACGGATTACATCGTCGGCTTCTACAACAGCGCCCGCTTGCACTCGACTTTGGGCTACCTGCCGCTCAATGTCCATGAATCACTTTCGGCAGGTCAACAACCTATCGAGGTGTCCGATATTTGTTGAACACTACAATCCCTATCCCAGCAGCAAAAACACCGTCGGGCGGCGCTCCAGTTCCGGGGGCGGGGTTTTGCGCCAATCGCGGATGCGCCTTGTCTGGATGAATTCGCCTGCCAGCGTGAGGTCGGCGGCGAGGCAGAGGCGGGTTTGCGGTTGGGCGTGTTGCAGCAGGGCGGCGTAGAGGGCGGCGTTGCGGTAGGGGGTTTCGATGAAAATTTGCGTCTGGCGGCGCTCGCGCGATTCTTTTTCCAGTTCGCGGATGGCGCGGGCGCGTTCTTCCGGTTTGGCGGGCAGGTAGCCGTGGAAGGCGAATCGCTGTCCGTCCAGACCGGACGCCATGAGCGCCAGCAGCAGGGATGAAGGGCCAATCAGCGGCACGACGCGGATGCCGCGCGCTTGCGCCAAGGCGACCAAGGTCGCGCCGGGGTCGGCGATGGCGGGGCAACCCGCTTCCGACATCAAGCCCAAATCATGCCCTTGCAGCAAGGGCTGCAACAGGGATTCGAGCCGGATGGCGGGGGTGTGTTCGTTGAGTTCGCCAAGTTCGAGTTCCCGCAAGGGAACGGGCAATTCCATGTGTTTCAGGTAAGCGCGCGCGGTCTTGGCGTGTTCGACGACAAAATGCCGCAAGCGCCGCGCCGTGGCGAGCGCCGGGGCGGGCAGGGCGGCGGCGAGGGTTTCCGCGCCAACCGCCGCGCCCAGGTGTACGAGGGGGACGGGAATCAGATAGAGCGTGCCGGTTTCGCTCATGTTTTTTCCAATACATCCACCCCCGCCGCGCGCAGCAAATCGCAGAGGGCGATGAGGGGGAGACCCACGAGGGCATTGGGGTCGCTGCCTTCCAGACGGGCAATCAGGGCGATGCCCAAGCCTTCGGATTTGGCTGAACCGGCGCAGTTGTAAGCGGGTTCTCGGCGCAGGTAGTTTTCAATCCGGGCGTCGCTGAGGTCGCGGAAAGTGACCTGCGTGGGCACGCCGCGCACCTGTGCCGTGTCGTTACGGGCGTCGAAAAGGCAGAGTCCGGTGAAGAAATTGACGGTCTTGCCGGAGAGCGCCCGCAGTTGGGCGACGGCTTTCTCGTGGTCGCCGGGTTTACCGTAGATTTTTCCGTCGCAGGTCGCTACCTGGTCGCTGCCGATGATGAGGGCGTCGGGGAATTGTCTGGCGACGGCGCGGGCTTTGTCTTCCGAAAGCCGCAGAGCAAGGCGTTCCGGCGTTTCGTCAGGGCGGGGCGTTTCGTCGCAATCGGGCGCGGCGACCTGAAAGGGCAATCCCAGACGGGCGAGTAATTCGCGGCGAAAGGGCGAGGTTGAGGCGAGGACCAGCGGCGCGGTTGACATGGGGAATCCTGAGGCTTTGACTTGTAAACCCAAAAATAATATCATTCCGCTCTTATGTCGCAACAGCCCGCGCGTTTGCCCACTCTGGACGCTTACCGTTTCGCCCGTGAATCCGGCTCCCTTGCGGGAAGTCTTGAACTCCCGGATTTGCCGCGTCTCGCCGATGTTCTGGCGAGTCCGGCGGGTCATGTGTCTTACCGGCTTTCCGGTTACGTGGGCGAGCGTGAGCAGGCGCGTTTGCGTTTGCAGGTGACGGGGACGCTGCAACTTTTGTGTCAGCGTTGTCTGGGCGCGGTGGCGGAAACCATCGCCATCGACAACCATCTGGAACTCGTGCCCGCAGACACGGAGCCTACGCAGGAGGAGCTGGAAGACGACAGTCTGGATGTTTTGCCCGTGACGGGCGCGCTGGATGTTGTGGGGCTGGTGGAAGATGAAATTCTGCTCGCCCTGCCAACCGCCCCGCGCCATGTTGCGTGTGATTTGCCCGTGACGGACGGGGCGGATACGCTTCCACATCCGTTTGCCGCCTTGTCGGTGTTAAAGCAACGCTAATGAATTTTTTATCTGGAGTTTTGAAATGGCCGTTCAGCAAAACAAGAAATCCCCCTCGAAGCGCGGTATGCATCGCGCCCACGATTTTCTCACGAATCCCCCGCTTGCCGTGGAAGCCACGACCGGCGAAACGCATTTGCGCCACCATGTTTCCCCCTCCGGTTTTTATCGGGGGCGGAAGGTGCTGAAAGGCAAGGGCGAGTGATCGTATCCTCATGGGGCAGGCAGTTCGACGCGGACTGCCTGCCTTTTATTTTGCGCGCAACAGGGTCGCCCGCAGCGTTTTTTACGAGTTTCCGCTAATTCCTGATGACCTATACCATCGCCATTGACTGCATGGGGGGGGATCACGGTCCCTCTGTCACCGTTCCGGCGGCATTTACCTTTTTGCGCGGACATCCCGAAGCGGAGGTTGTTCTCGTCGGGCAGGAACCTGTCCTCGCGCCCCTGCTGGCAAACGCCTCTGACCTCGCCCATCGCGCGCGCATCCATCACGCCAGCGAAGTGGTGACGATGGACGAATCCCCGACGCTGGCATTGAAGAACAAAAAAGATTCTTCCATGCGCGTTGCCCTCAATCTGGTCAGGGATGGCACGGCGCAAGCCTCGGTGTCGGCGGGCAATACGGGCGCGTTGATGGCGATGTCCCGTTTCGTGCTGAAAATGCTGCCGGGCATTGACCGTCCGGCGCTTTGTCCGGTGTTGCCGACAGTGAACGGGCATGTCTACATGCTGGATTTGGGCGCGAACATTGATTGCAGCGCCGAACAACTGCTGGAATTCGGCGTCATGGGCGCGATGCTGGCATCGGCGCTCGACCACAAAGACGCGCCTTCTGTCGGGCTGCTCAACATCGGCTCGGAAGACATCAAGGGCAATGAAGTCGTCAGACAGGCGGCGGAATTGTTGAAAACTTCCGGTCTGAATTTCATCGGCAACGTGGAAGGCGACGGCATCTACAAAGGTGAGGCGGATGTCATTGTTTGCGATGGTTTTGTGGGCAACGTGACCCTGAAAGCCTCGGAAGGGCTGGCGCAGATGCTCGCCCATTCGCTGAAAGAAGAATTCAGCCGCAACGCCTTCAGCAAATTCATCGCCTTGCTTGCCCTGCCCATCCTCAAAAAATTCAAGGCGCGTTTCGACCATCGCTATTACAACGGCGCCAGCCTGTTGGGGCTGAAAGGGTTGAGCATCAAGAGCCACGGCTCGGCGGACGCCTATGCCTTCGGACAGGCCATCGCGCGCGCCTTTGACGCGGCAAGTAATCATGTTGTAGAACGCATCAGCGCCCGTCTGGCGGAATTGCGCGCCAGACAGGAAAAAAAAGAGGTGTCCAACACAGGTGAGGAGAGTTCCTGATGTCCATTTACGCCCGCTTGACCGGAGTGGGAGGGTATTTGCCCGGTCAGCCCGTCAGTAACCACGACCTTGCCGCGCGCGGCATCGACACCAGCGACGAATGGATTGTCGAGCGCACCGGCATCCGCTTCCGCCACCTCGCCGCGCCCGGCGAAACCGCCAGCCGGATGGCGGCGATTGCCGCTGGCAAGGCGCTGGACATGGCGGGGGTTGCCGCCGCTGAACTGGATTTGATCATCGTCGCCACCTCGACGCCCGATTTTATTTTTCCCAGTACGGCCTGCATCCTGCAAGGCGCGCTGGGCAACAGGGGCGCGACGGCGTTCGACGTGCAGGCGGTGTGCAGCGGCTTTATTCACGCGCTTGCCATTGCCGACAAATTTATTCGTTCCGGTTCCCACAAAAAGGCGCTGGTGGTGGGCGCGGAAGTGTTTTCCCGTATTCTCGACTGGAATGACCGTGGCACCTGCGTACTGTTCGGTGACGGCGCGGGCGCGGTGGTGCTGGAAGCTTCCGAAAAAGCCGGTATCCTCGCTTCCGCCTTGCACGCCGACGGCAGTCTGGTCGACATCCTCTCCGTACCCGGACAAATTCATGGTGGCAAAATTTGGGGCGACCCTTTCCTGCGGATGGAAGGTCACGCCGTGTTCAAGACCGCCGTGCGCGTGCTTGCCAGCGTCGCGGAAGAATGTTGCGCCGCCGCTGGCATCGCCAGCAGCGACGTGGATTGGCTGGTGCCGCATCAGGCGAATATCCGCATCATCGACGCGACCAGTCGCAAAATGAAACTGCCGCATGAAAAAGTGGTGACGACCGTGGAACGCCACGGCAACACCTCCGCCGCTTCCGTTCCCCTCGCGCTGGATGAAGCTGTGCGCGACGGGCGCATCCGGCAGGGGCAGCGCGTGTTGCTCGAAGGCGTCGGCGGCGGTTTCACCTGGGGCGCGGTACTGTTTGAATTTTAAGGAACAGCATATGTCTTTTGCTTTCGTTTTTCCCGGTCAAGGCTCGCAATCCGTGGGCATGATGGCGGCGTATGGAGATTCCCCCGTGCTACGCGCCACCTTCGACGAGGCTTCCGCCGCTTTGGGCGAAGACCTCTGGCAGATGGTCAGCGCGGGTACGCCGGAACAACTCGCGCAAACCGTCAATACCCAACCCGTGATGCTGACGGCGGGCATCGCCGTCTGGCGTTTGTGGCAAGAAAAAAACGGCAAAATGCCCGCCTGCCTTGCCGGACACAGCCTGGGCGAATACGCCGCGCTGGTCGCTTCCGGCGCGCTGGCGTTCAGGGACGCTGTGCCGCTCGTGCGTCTGCGCGCAAAAGCCATGCAGGAAGCCGTGCCGCTGGGGACGGGCGCGATGGCGGCGGTCATGGGGCTGGACGACGATAAAATTCATGCCGCCTGCGCCGAATCCGCGCAGGGCGAAGTGGTGGAAGCGGTGAATTTCAACGCCGCCGGACAAACCGTGATTGCCGGTCACAAGGCGGCGGTTGAACGCGCCATGCAAGCGTGTAAGGAAAAAGGCGCGAAACGCGCCCTGCCGCTACCGGTTTCCGCGCCTTTTCACTCATCCCTGATGCGTCCGGCGGCGGAAAAGCTGGCGACGCATTTGCAAGGCATTCAAATCGCCACGCCCGAAATTCCGGTCATCAACAATGTGGATGTGGCAGTGGAAAACGACCCTGAACGCATCCGCGACGCGTTGGTGCGGCAGGCATTTCATCCTGTGCGCTGGGTGGAAACGATTCAAAAAATGGCGGCGGAAGGCGTCACCCAGGTGGTCGAATGCGGCCCCGGCAGGGTACTGGCGGGCTTGACCCGGCGTTGCGCCGAAGGCGTGACCGGCATTGCGCTCGCCGATTTCGCCGCGCTCGAAAACACACTGATTGGAGTAGAAGCATGAGCCTGCAAGGACAAATCGCTCTCGTCACGGGAGCTACGCGCGGTATCGGCAAGGCAATCGCGCTGGAACTGGGGCGTCAGGGCGCGACCGTTGTCGGCGCGGCGCCTGACGAGGCGGGCGCGGAAGAAATTTCCGCCTTCCTCGCCGCCGGAAAGCTAAAAGGACGCGGCGTGGCGCTGGATGTGCGCGAACAGGCGCAAATCGACGCGGCGCTTGCCGGTATCGAAAAAGAATTCGGCACGGTCGGCATACTGGTGAATAACGCCGGTATCGCCCGCGACAACCTCGCCATGCGGATGAAAGACGAGGAATGGAACGCCGTGCTGGACATCAATCTTTCCTCCGTGTTTCGCGTTTGTCGCGCCACCATGCGCGGCATGATGAAGGCGCGGCGGGGCAGCATCATCAATATTTCGTCCGTGGTGGGACACGCGGGCAACGCCGGACAAGCCAATTACTGCGCTGCCAAGGCAGGCGTCGAAGGGTTGAGCAAGGCGCTGGCGCGGGAACTGGCGGCGCGCAACATCACCGTGAACTGCGTCGCGCCGGGTTTCATCGACACCGCCATGACCCGCGACCTGCCGGAAGAACACCGCGCCCAATTGCTGGCGAGCATTCCGCTTGCCCGCGCCGGACAACCGGAAGATGTCGCCGCCGCCGTCGCTTTTCTGGCGTCGCCCGCCGCAGCCTACATTACCGGCACGACGCTGCACGTCAATGGCGGAATGTTTATCGGGTGATTCAGGTGACAGGCGGCAGGGGAACAGTAAAAACGCGGCGGCGAAGCCGCCGGTAAAATACTGTCACCTGACACCTGACACCTGCCCCCTGATTTGGTAAACTGCTACAGTTTTTTTCATATCCCTATCTGGGAAGGAGTTTTTCAATGTCGCAAGAACAAATCGTTGAGCGTGTCAAGAAAGTCGTGGCCGAGCAACTGGGCGCAAATGAAGCGGATATCAAAACAGAATCTTCCTTTGTGGAAGATCTGGGCGCGGATTCTCTGGACACCGTAGAATTGGTGATGGCGCTCGAAGAGGAATTTGAATGTGAGATTCCTGACGAAGAGGCGGAAAAAATCACGACCGTGCAACAGGCTGTCGATTACATCCTCGCGCATCCGAAGAATTAAACAGCATACCTGATGGCAGAGGTATGATTTTCAGGGCCGACTGCGAATAGTCGGCCTTCATTTTAAGTACGATGGAGTTCAAGTTGACACATCGCAGAGTGGTCGTTACCGGCCTTGGCATCGTCAGTCCCGTGGGCAATACCGTTGAAACGGCATGGCGCAATATCCTGGCGGGGCAGTCCGGCATCCGCGCGTTGAGCAAATTCGACGCTTCCACTTTCCCCTGCCGCGTTGCCGGGGAAGTGCATGATTTCGATGTCAGCGCGTACATCGCGCCCAAAGACGCCCGCCGCATGGATACCTTTATTCATTACGGCATGGCAGCGGGGATTCAGGCGGTGCGGGACGCCGGTCTGGAAGACGCCAAAGATGTGGAGCGCATCGGCGTTTGCGTCGGCTCCGGCATCGGCGGTTTGCCCATGATCGAAGAAGGCGCGCAGGAATTTCTGAATACCGGCGTGCGTAAGGTTTCGCCCTTCTTCGTGCCCGGCACCATCATCAACATGGTCTCCGGCAATCTCTCGATTCGTTACGGTTTTCAGGGGCCGAATATCGCCCTGGTCACTGCCTGCACCACCGGCACCCATTCCATCGGCGCGGCGGCGCGCCTCATCAAATACGGCGATGCCGACGTGATGGTGGCAGGCGGCGCGGAAGCCACCATTTCTCCCTTGTGCGTCGCCGGTTTCGCCGCCGCGCGCGCCCTGTCCACCCGCAATGACGACCCCGCCACGGCGAGCCGTCCCTGGGACAAGGGGCGCGATGGCTTCGTGATGGGCGAAGGCGCGGGCGTACTGGTGCTGGAAGAATACGAACACGCCAAGGCGCGCGGCGCGAAAATCTACGCCGAGTTGATTGGCTTCGGCATGAGCGGCGACGCCTACCACATGACCGCGCCCAACGCCGACGGCCCCAAACGCTGCATCCAGAATGCCCTGAAAGATGCCGGCATCAATCCCGACGCCGTGCAATACATCAACGCGCATGGCACTTCCACGCCCTTGGGTGACAAAAACGAAACCGACGCCATCAAGCTTGCTTTTGGTGATGCTGCCCGCAAACTCACGGTCAATTCCACCAAATCCATGACCGGACACCTGCTGGGCGGCGCGGGCGGCGTGGAATCGCTGTTTACCGTGCTGGCGCTCCATCATCAGGTTTCGCCACCGACCATCAACATTTTTGAACAAGACCCCGAATGCGATCTCGACTACTGCGCCAACGCGCCGCGCGAGATGAAAATCGACATCGGTCTGAACAATAATTTCGGTTTCGGCGGCACCAACGGTTCGCTGGTGTTCAAGCGGGTTTGAGTGCCGGTTTCAGGCTGATCCAGGAGTGTCTCCCATGAAAAAAGTTGTCGCGACGTTTATCGCAATGTTTGCATCCTTATCATGCTTTGCAGCCGACTACACTGCTGGTCAAGTATGGAGCTATAAGACACGTCCCGGCGAGGAGGCATCCGTACTAACTATCCTCAAGGTCGACTCTGATAAGGCGTGGAGACAAATCATCCACATTCGCTTGGATGGGTTACGGGTTAGAAAGGTGGATGGTTCCATCATTGAATATATTGCACACATGCCATTTGCGAAAACAGCTATCGACAAGAGCGTAACGAAGTTATTGCGAACCGAGGCGGAAGTACCTGATTTCTCGCGTGGCTATGATGCCTGGAAACAGGCAAAAGCTGCTCCAATGAAAGAGCCGATAAACGAGGTTGTTGAGGGCTTGGCGCAACAATTAGCCAAGTGAAATGATTCCTGACAATTCATTCCAGCGTTGAGCGGTGCAGTTCCCCGTCATCATCGAACTTGCCCGCTCACGTCTTTTTCTGTTCTTCCTGACGTGCAGCCATGCGTTAGCGGCATTGGGTTTGTGGTTTGCGCTCCTGCCCTGGTGGGCGAAAGTCACCGCTTTTCTTTTTCTGGCGATGAGCCTGTCCTGCGCCATCCGCCATTACACCAACCGCCAGCCGCAAGCATTGTGGCTCTACCCGCGCGGCGACCTTGGCGTCGTATTGACCGGATGCCCGCCGCCGCCCCTGCCAGCCCGTCTTGAAACCGCCGCCCTTGTCCTGCCCTGGCTGTGCGTCTTCGCGTGGCGCTACGACACCAATGTTCCCTTTCCCCTTGCCCCCAACACCCCCCGACGCGGCGTGATTATCCTCCTGCCCGACAGCGCCGCTTCCCACAACCAGCGCCGCCTGCGCCTCTGGCTGCGTTGGACGGAACGGGTTTAAGAAGCTGTTTTAGAAATTGGCACAAGAAATGTTGTGGAGGGACATTACGGTTGATGTGGAGCTGATGATGTACCCAAGCGATCTGACAGAAGCAGAATGGAAATGTTTGGTCCCCTATCTGGTCAAGCCCTTGCCGACGGAATGTCGGCGAGGACGCCCGCCGAAACAGGGCTTTCATGCGGTCGTTAATGGCATGTTGTACGTGGTCAAAACAGGGTGCCAGTGGCGGATGTTGCCGAAGGATTTTCCGCCCTGGCAAACCGTGTATGGATGCTTCCGACGCTGGCGAATGGAGGGGCGTTGGGTGCGAGCCATGAACGCCTTGCGTGAAGCCGCACGACAGAAGACAGGAAAACATCGAGAACCCTCGGTTGCCATCATTGACTCATGATCCATCAAGAGCGCCGGAAAGAGGGCAGCGCGGTTACGACGCAGGCAAAAAAAGCAAGGGGCGAAAGCCGCATATCGCGGTAGATACGATGAGGTTTATGCGCTCCGTCGTTGTTCATTCGGCATCTATTCGGGATCGTATCGGCGAAAGCGTCGTGCTAATCCGGCTGTTTCGCTGGATACCGAATCTTCAGATGGTGGCTATACCGGCAAATTGATTGGATGGGCAGCAACCTGTTTCTGGAAACCGGTTCTTCCGGCGCGCCCACGCCCAACACCCCCGGACAAAACGGCGCCGGTACGCTGGAACAAAACTATGTCGAAACCTCAAACGTCGATGTGGCGGAAGAACTGGTCAGCATGATTGAAGCCCAACGCGCCTACGAACTCAATTCCAAAGTCGTTAGCACCTCCGACCAGATGCTGGGCAGATTGACGCAGATGTAGTTCATCAGGTAACAGGTAGCAGGTGACAGTCCGTAGGGGCGGTTCGAGAACCGCCCCTTTGTTTTGGGCAGGGCGGGGCTGTGTACCCCATGCGCGCTCACGGGGCGGAGCGATTGACGCGAAAGGATGACAAGCCTCGCCGCCGGGTCGTTGAAGCCTGTCACGCCTGGCTCAATCGCTTTCCGAAAGGTAAAGGGGGAAAATGGATATTATTTACGGATAAATCCCAAGCCCATCTTGCTTTTGGCTTCGGAATCCGGCTTGGCAACCCATTCCAACGGATTGCTGGTGGGGAGCCATTCTTCGTTTTGGTACGGGGTGGGGTCAATGTACCAACTGTAGCCTGCGGCGTCGGCGTCTAACGTGATCTTGCCGTTCGTGGTGCTGCCCAGGGCAGAACCCGCCAAGTCGGCGAAACCGGTTAGGGCATCTTTTGCACTGGTCAGCAGAGCGTACAATGAAGTGGCTCGGTACCAGGAATCCGGGGTGTTGTAATCTTCGACCGAGGGATGGGAAATTTTCCAAACACTTGCATTTTTTCTGAGTTTGTTCTGACCAGTGTTGCAAGACACGTATGGCATATTTGCGTAATAATCAACCACAACAAAATCATGTGTTTTAACCTTCACTCCATTCTGCTCAAATTCAATGACATAGAAATCTTTTCCTGTATACCCGACCTCGGGTATGTAACGAAGCATTAACCCTCTGGCATTAAAAATACTTTCACCTGGGTCAAGGTTTTCAAAACTAAAGCTATGTTCATAATTGTGTATAAAATCGAGCTCGCCATGTGCAGGAGGTTGTAACAGTGTTACCGTTGTATGACTTCCATCACCAAAGAAATCCGCTTTGCCTTCATATTGCTCCATATAGAAATTGGCAGCACGAATAGCCTCCATTTCACCAATGCCCATATCTTCCTTATTAGTCTGTACTTGCATTGTTTCGACAATTAAACAACTACCTAAAATCCGTTCGTTTCTTTGTGACTTGGGTGTGCTCACGTTTGCGGCAACATAGACAGGTGCCTCGTACAAAGATGTCGGTGGTTCAGCTTGCCACATATCAATATCCTCCCAGATTACCCCAAGTTCATAATGTGTCTTGCCGCCTGTGGTGCTGCCTAACGCGCTGCCGGAGAGGTCGGCGAATCTTTTGCGCCGGTCAAGCAGGGCAGCAAGCGACGTGGCTCGGTACCAGGAATCCGGGGTGTTGTAGTCTTCGAGCGTGGGTTGGGAGATGCGCCAGATCGGGTTGTTAGTGCCACAGTATTTCTTAATGTATTGACCGAAGGCTTTACCGCTAGAGGCAATTTTGTGTAATTCTTTTCTTGGGAGTACATTGATGTAATAGCGCAATGTCATTGAAATCGGACGCCCAAGGTCGTCCTTGCCTTCTATTAGCAGATCAATACGATCTTTGCCGTAATAACCCCTGTTCGGCAAGTACTCACCATATGGATCATTCTTCATATTTACAAATTTGCCGTGCTGCGGTGCACGCAAAAGCGTGATCTTGAAACTTTCTGTCCATTTTCCATACCACTGCCAATCCATGCTCGCTGCACCCACCCCTGCATCCAGTGCATTTTGGAGTTTTGGCGACAAGAATTTGTTCATATAGCTAGTTGGAGCCAGCGAATTGACGCTTGAATCACGCTCCTGCCAGTCTTCCTCAGTAGCATAGGACAGATCGCATATCCCATAAGTCATTTTTCTGACACTTGAGGATGCTGTAGCAGATGACGCTTTCGCTACCTGCATTGTTTCAACCACTGGTTCCGGTGGCATGTCCGGCATCGCAAAAAACACCATGTTCAATCCTTCCATATCGAGTTCAAAATCGGTTTGCCATGTTTCCATGAAGCTTTGCGAATCAGGCGGGATTTGTTCGTCATTCGCCATAAGTTTTGATGACGACGAAATTTGAAACGGTTGCCGTTGGTTCAAAACAAGCCCGGATTGCGTATTGTACCCGACCTGGTTGTTGGAATGAATGCCTGGGATATGTTCACAGTCGCCAGATTCCGGGGGCAGATCGCGCCAGGGATTGCCAACTCGCGCGGTATCGCCGCCTCGATGAGCAGGCGATTGTTTGCTGCCCGTCCGCCTTTATCCGTGGGTTTGCCCGGTAACAGGTCGCAAATCCGCGCCCACTGCGCGTCGCTCAACATTCGCCGATTCATGTCTCACATCCAAAAAACAGGATGAACGCGCAAATCAACTGCTGTGAACAGCCCCTAAACCCTGCTATCCTTACGCTCGCCAACATCGGCGGAATTTTGGAGCGCAAAACAACATGATGGGACGTGTCATCACCGGCGCCATTCTGGTCTTGATCGGGCTGTTTTTGCTGGTCGCCAATCTGGGCGTCCTACGTCTGGACAGCGGACATCTGCTGAATACCTGGTGGCCGCTGGCGCTCATCCTGCTGGGGAGCCTGTTGCTGACCATGAAACTTTATTTTTTGGGCGCTTCCCTGTTGCTGTATGGATTGCTGTTTCTGGCGATCAAACTGAACATGCTGCAAAGCCATGTCGTGCATGTCCTCATGATCTGGTGGCCGTTGGGCTTGTTGGTGATGGGTACGGTATTGATTGTTAATCGGCGGGTTTGAGCGGGGGCTTCCTGTCACCCCTTGCGTTGTTGAATGGGCGGGGTTGACCTCAATCCGCTTTGTCGCGCCAGTAACGCCGTTCTTCCTGTCGCCAGCGGCGCGCGGTGATGCCTTGTTCGGCGAAATCCAGAATCAGCGCGCCGTCTAGGTCTGTACGCAGGAGGCGGGTATCCAGGTTTTTGTAGCGGGCGGCAATTTCCGGGCGGGGGTGGTTGAAGCGGTTGCGGTAGCCGACGGAGACCAGCGCCCAGTCCGCGCCCACGGCGGCGGCGAAGGGGAGGGTGGATGAGGTGCGGCTGCCATGATGCGGCACGAGGACAACTTCGGCGGAAAGCGCCGCGCGGTCTTCGGCAAGCAGGCGGCGCTCCTCGCGGGCGGTGATGTCGCCGGTAAGTAACAGGCGTCCGCCTGCCGACGTGACCTTCAACACGCAACTGTCGCCATTCTCGCCGCGCAAGGTTTGTTCGACGGGGGGATGCAGGAATTCAAACCGCACGTTATCCCATGTCCAGTTTTGACCCTTGCGGCAGATTTCCGCGTTTGGAAATCTGTTTGGCAAATCCGGTATTGAGGAGATGACGCGCTTGACCGGCACGCCCGCCACAATGGAGTTCATGCCGCCGAAATGGTCGTTGTCGCGGTGCGAGATGACCAGCGCGTCCAGCGCGCGCGCGCCGCTGGCGCTCAGGTATGGCAACACGACTTGCGCGCCGGCGTCACGACCAATCTGGGTTTCGCTGTCTTCTCCGACCGGCAGATAGCCAGGCCCCGCGTCGTAGAGCAGGCGATGGCTCGCGGTTTCCAGCAGCACCGCCTGACCTTGACCGACATCAAGCACCGTCGCCCGCATCTGTCCCGACGGGAGTTCGGGCGTTTGTCCGAACAACAGTGGCAGCAGCATGACGAGTCCCGCCCCCTTGCCCGGTGTTCCGCGTGGCAACAGGAGCAGCAGGACGCCGCAGCCTGCGAGGACTACGCTCCAGAGTGGCGGCGCGATGGGCGTGAGCATGGGCATGTCGGCAAGCCAGGTCAGCATCGACATCAGTGGCGTCAGCAGCAGATGCGCGAATGACAGGATGGGGAGCGGCAGCCAGAAGAAAAGAGCGCCAAGCAGGGCAAGCGGGGTGATGACGAAACTCACCCAGGGAATCGCCAGCAGATTGGCGAAGGGCGAGACCAGCGGGAAACGTTGAAAAAACAGGAACAGCAACGGTAAGGTGGCGAGCGTGGCAGCCCATTGCGTGTGCAGAAAAACGCGCAAATAACGCAGGCTGCGCTGGCGCAGGGTTTGCGCGAACGTCATTTCTTCCGCAATCGCTTCCTGCGTATTCTGGCGTTGCCCGACCCAGCAGAGCGCCGCGACCACGCCGAAGGAGAGCCAGAAGCCCGCCGCCAGCGCCGCCCAGGGGTCGAACAGCAGCACGCAAGTCAGCGCGACGAGCAGGATGCGCCCGATGCCGATCTGTCGATTGCCGAGCAGGGCGAGCGCCGCCGCGACCAGCATCAGGCAGGCGCGTTGGGCGGGGACGCTCAGACCGGAAATCAGACCGTAAGCCAATGCCGCCAGCACGCCGCCCGAAATGGCGACCCGCTTTGCGGGCAGGCAGAGACAGAGGCGGGGATGTCGTCGCCATAGCCCGCCGAGTAGCCCGCCCGCAAGCCCCGCGACCAGCGTGACGTGCAGACCGGAAATGCTCATCAGGTGCGTGGTGCCAGTGCGGTTGAAGACCGTCCATTGCTGTTGCGGCACGGCGCTCTGGTCGCCAATGGCGAGCGCGGTCAGGATGCCGCCGTAGGGGGCATTACCCATTTTCCCCAGCGCCGCCGAAAAATGGTCGCGCAACTTTTCGCGCAGACGATGCACGGCGAGCATGGGCGACGAATTTGTCCAGTCCGCCACCCCCTTGAACACGGGTGCGGGGGCGTTCCGCACATAGCCGGTGGCGCGCAGACTGCGCTCAAACAGCCAGGCTTCGTAATCAAAGGCGTGCGGATTGGCGCGACCGTGCGGGCGTTTCAGGCGCACGGTGAATTCCCAGCGTTCTCCGGCGCGAGGCGGCGGTGTGGGATTGATTTCGCCGCGCCAGCCGAGGGTGTAAAAACTTAGCCACAGGCGGGTGGGGATTTTTGCGTTCGGGGTCAGAATTTCGTCGACCTGAAACTCGAAACGTTCGCCCCGGTCAAAACGCGCGGGCAGGGAAGCGATCGTGCCTGCCAAGCGAATATCCCGCGCTTCCCATTCGGCGGGCATTTGCTCGGCAAGCCGGATTTCCGCCCGCCATGCCGCCCATCCCCAACCGACGGCAAATCCCGCCAACAGGCAGAGCGGCAAGGTAAAACGGCGCGAAAAAATACAGGGCGTCACCGCAAAAACAACAAGCCCGCCCGCGAGCCAGGCGAGATTGCGCGCGGGCAGTTCGGCTTGTCCTTGCAGGGCGCAAACGCCCAAGGCGGTAGCCAGCAGGAAAATGCCGGTCGGATGAACCATCGGGAAGCGTTATATCTGGACTGGATATGCGAAGCGTAACCCAACACGGGCGTTATGCCAATTCATCCCGCTGGCGACAAGTGCCGCAAACGGCTTGGGTAGGAGTAAACTGACGCCCACGCAAGGAAATCCTGATATTACAGAGAGATGCCATTGACCATGACAAGAAACCGCAAAATCCGAAACATCCTGATGACGTTGTTATTCGGTGGTCTTTTATTCGCCTGTTCCGATTCCGGTAAAGAACCGGCGCAGCCGGATGTGGTGACACAACAATCCACGCGCGTCGAATCGACGTTTGACGCCACCACCATGAACAACATCGGCGTGGAATTCGTCCTGATTCCGGCGGGCGAATTCATGATGGGCTGCGGGGTAAATGACTTCGCGTGTGAGGACAATGAAAAACCGCAACATCGCGTCAAAATCAATCACCCCTTTTATCTGGGCAAATACGAAGTCACGCAAAGCGAATGGGAAATCGTGATGCCCGAAAATCCGAGCCGGTTCAAGGGCGACACCAGGCCGGTGGACAATGTTTCATGGAATGATATTCAGATATTCATCAAGCGTCTGAACGACATGGAAGGCACACAAAAATATCGTCTGCCGACCGAGGAAGAATGGGAATATGCCGCCAGAGCCGGAACAAGCGGCGCGTATCATTTCGGCGATGATGTCAGCAATCTGGGACGTTATGCGTGGTATGAGGGAAATTCCGGCGGGCGTTCGCATCCGGTCGGGCAAAAGCAGGTGAATCCGTGGGGTTTGTATGACATGCACGGCAATGCCTGGGAATGGGTCGCCGACGCTTACAACGCCAATTATGACGTTCGCGGCAGTAACGCTCAATCCGGCAAGTCGCTGCCCCGCGTGCTGCGGGGCGGTAGCTGGAACATCAATTCATGGAGTTTGCGCGCGGCATTCCGAATCGGCAGCCAGCCGGATATGCGTGACGGGGTTTATGGATTCCGGCTGGCGTTTACGCCGACACCGACGTAGGGGCAGGTTGCAAACCTGCCCGCCGTTGCGGGGTCTGGACGCGCCGGGTTTGAAACCCTTTTTGTTGGTTTTGAATTTTGCTTACCGTTCAATATCCGGCTCTGGCGCTTCTTTTGGTTTTGCTCCGATGGTTGGCGTTGGTGTTGATTTTGATGGTTCTGATGTCTTTGCTGGGGTGGGGGCGGGCATTTTTTCTGCGCCTTGCTTCTCCAGTCTGAAATTTTGGGTTTCCCCTTCGTTCAGTCGGTTCTGAATATGTTGTTTGACGTTTTGTATGCCCGCGTCCCTTTTGTCGGGGGATTTTTCTGCATAGTATTTTTCGGCGAGGCGCAGCAGGTCATATGCCGCGCCCAGTTCTGGATGTTCTCTCAGGGCATCTTTTTTGGGCAATTTCTCAAAGGCGGCTGCTCGGTTCGGTCGCACGGATTCTTTCATCAGGTCTTGCAAGTCGGAGCGTTCTTTGAAACGCGCTATGCTTTCTTCAATCCTGACAGATATATTGCAGTAAGGTAAATGCTGCAAGGCGATATTCCCTACGGCTCTATCACGGGCAAGGTACAGATCATCACGGCTTTTGCCGTTTTTGTTATGGCGTTGCCAGTCAATTTCGTAGCCTGAATCTTTGGCAAGCTGCCGCGTGAACTCGCGCAAAGTACGACTGTTTCCTTCTTTGAAGGGATGGATGTAGTCTAGCTGCGCGTACAGATCACCCATGCTCTTGGCAAAATCTTCTTTTTTGAGTTTGGAAAGCTGCGTGGGTTTTGCAGCTTCCAGCACCTTGTCAAGATTTGCTCGGACGGATTTGTCCATCCAGGAGTAGCAAACATAGGATTGCGCGGAAAGCTCACACAGGTTTCGAGTCTTTTTATGAACATGACCAGAATCGGTTGAAGAGCGGAATTCGCCAGGTGAAATTCCGTCGATGCCAAGCGCGGGCAGGTCTTGAAAAATCCGGCGATGGATTTCTTTTAGATGTGCTGCGTCAAAACTGCCTTTTACCGGATTTTCTTGAAGTTCTACAATGCGGCTTGAAGTAAGCGCGGTCTCAAGTTCTTGCTTTGCCTCCCTGGTAAGGATGGTGTCATTTTCGCTCATGGTCAATTTAGCCCATATTTTTGCTTCACTTGGGCAAGTCGGCGAGTAGCGAGTTCAGACCAGTCAAATTGTCCGTTAACAAACGCTTGAAAGTGCGTTTCATCGTCTGCGCTCAATTCATAGCCTTCCAAGCCAACATTTGCCCGCGCAATATCCACGGCGCGTTGCCGTTTTGCTCGTTCGGCTTCTGAAATGTCTGACGCTGCTACAGCATCATTTTGCGCGATGTAGTCGCGCATAAGGTCACGAATAATCTGCGCGGCGGGACGGTGGTTACGCTCTGCGACGGCAGTAAACTGTTCACGCAAGTCTTCCTCGATGCGTAGGTTCATGGTGGATGTTTTCATGTTAATTTCTCCGGCTGTGACGCCATGATTATAGTGTAATTGCAATATAGGTACGTATCTGGTTTTGCGTACCCGCGCCGTTCTGCGCTTTCAGCGCCCGCATTATGGTGATGCGGTGCACACCCAAAAGTTTGCCGATGGCAGCGGAGGTTTTGCCCGTCCCTACCTCAAACTTTCCGCGAAGAAATCCAGAACTTCTGTCCGCGTCCTGGCGTCGTCCAGCGCGGTTAAATGTTCAGCGTTCGGGATGATGCGAAGTGTTTTGGGGGGCAGGGCGGCAGCGAACAGTTTTTGCGAGTGCTGATAAGGTATTACGCTATCCCGGTCGCCATGCAGAAAGAAAACCGGAATCGGGGCAAGCTGTCTGATCAATTGGCTGGCGCTGTATTCGTCGCTGACGAAGATGCCCGCGCCGGGTAATTTATCGTGGGCAATGGATTTGTAGGAGTAAAAGGTGGCGTCCAGCACGATGCCCGCGATGCCGTCGCGCGCGCCATTGGCAACGGCGGCGACGCTATTGTTTCCGCCCAGGCTTTGGGCGAAAACCAGAAGCTTTCGCGCATCGGGTTCTGGACGCTTTTTCAGGTAGGCGATGGCGGCTTGCGTGTCTTCCATCAAGCCTTTTGGCGTAGGCGGCGTATCGTCCGAAAGACCATAGCCGCGATAATCAAAAGTGAAAACCGCATAATGCTCCTGCGGTAGCCAGATAATACCCGCCAGATGGTCTTGCAGTTTTCCGGCGTTGCCATGCACATGCAAAATCACCCCTTTGGTTTCACCGACAGCGGGGATAAACCAGCCATGCAGACGTGTGCCGTCCGCGCTGGGAAAATACACCTCTTCGTAAGCCAGTCCGACGTTTGCGGGCGTGAATTGGCTGGCGCCGCGTGTCGGGTAATAAAACTGCTTATGAGCAAAGGCGCAGCTCACAAGGAGCAATGGCACCGATAAAAGCGCCAGCAGTTTAGCCCGTCGGGAAAGTTTCATGGGACGCTCTCCATCAACCGCCCATCATCCAGCCGCGCGATTTTGTCCATGCGGGCAGCCAATTCCAGATCATGCGTCACCACAATCAGGCTGGCATTGCGGGTACGCGCCTGTCGCAGCAATAAATCGAAGACCTGCGCCGCCGTTTGCCGGTCAAGGTTGCCGGTGGGTTCGTCTGCCAGAATGCAGGCGGGTTCTGTCACCAGCGCGCGGGCGATGGCGGCGCGTTGGCGCTCGCCGCCGGAAAGCTCGCCGGGGCGGTGGGTCAGGCGTTTTTCCAGACCTACGGCGGCGAGCATCGCTTCTGCCGCCGCCCGCGCTTTCGCCTTCGGTTCGCGGCGAATCAGGAGCGGCATGGCGACGTTATCCAGCGCGGAGAATTCTTGCAGCAGGTGGTGGAATTGATAAATGAAGCCTAGGCGTTTATTGCGCCAATCGCCACGCGCCGCTTCGGAGAGCGCGGAAAAATCCTGTCCCAGGAGTTGCACCTTGCCGGTGGTCGGCGTGTCCAGCCCGCCCAACAGGTGCATGAGCGTGCTCTTGCCGGAACCGGACGCGCCGACGATGGCGAGCGCCTCGCCCGCCCGCACACGCAGTTCGACATCGGCAAGCACGGTGAGCGCGTTCTTGCCTTCGCGGAAGGTCTTGCCCAGATTTTGACAGGCAAGCACGGCGGTAGCGGGGGTATGGGCAGCCTCACTCATAACGCAACGCCTCCGCAGGTTGCAGACGGGAAGCCCGCCAGCTTGGGTAAATCGTCGCCAGCAAAGCGAGGATGAAGGAAATAGCCGTCACGCCCAACACATCGCCCCATTGCAGGTCAGAGGGTAAATCCGAAATGTAATACACATCCTTGGCGAGAATCTGCGTCCCCAGAATGCGCTCGATGAAAGGCACCACCACGTCGATATTGAGCGCCAGACTGACGCCGCCCGCTACGCCCAGCGCGAGACCAATGAAGCCAATCAACGCGCCCTGCATCATGAAAATCGCCATGATGCCGCGCGGGCGCGCGCCGAGCGTTCGCAGGATGGCGATGTCGGCTTCCTTGTCCGTTACCGCCATGACCAGCGTGGATACGATGTTGAACGCCGCCACCGCCACAATCAGGGAAAGGATGATGAACATCATGTTTTTTTCGATTTGCACGGCGCGAAAGAAATTGGCGTGGCTGCGCGTCCAGTCCGTCAGATAAGCGTCGGCATTCACCATGCCCGCGAGTTCGCGGCTGACACGCGGCGCGGCGAACAGGTCGACGAGTTTCAGGCGCACGCCGCTTACTGTGTCGCCCAGGCGGTAAAGGCGTTGCGCGTCATTCAGATGAATCAGCGCCAGGCCGGAGTCGTACTCAAACATGCCGACTTCAAAAATGCCGGTCACGGTAAACGCCTTCAAACGCGGCGTCATGCCCATCGGCGTCATCGCGCCCTGCGGCGCAATCACCGTTACCTTGTCGCCCGGCTGCACGCGCAAGGCGCGCGCCAGTTCCGAACCAAGCACAATGCCGAACGCGCCCGGCGCGAGCGATTCCAGCCGCCCCGCCGCCATGTGTCCGGCGAAATCCGCCACCTTTTCTTCCCGCGCCGGCTCAATGCCCCGCACCAGCACGCCGCGTACCTCCTGATGGGCAGCGAGCATGGATTGCGCCTGCACATAAGGCGCGGTCGCCAACACATCGGGATGCGCCTTTGCCTCCCGCCCCACCTCCGCCCAATCCGGCAAACTGCCCTCCGCTCCCTCAATCTGGATGTGCGACGCGACACTTAAAATGCGGGTACGCAATTCTTTCTGAAACCCGTTCATCACCGACAACACCACAATCAACGCCGTCACCCCCAGCGCCACGCCCAGCATGGAACTGAAAGAAATGAAGGAAATAAAATGGTTGCGACGCCGAGCGCGGGTGTAACGCAGACCGATGAGGAGTTCGTACATTTCAGGTGTCAGGGTTCAGATGTCAGGAATCAGAAACGGCGGTGGTGTCGCACCATGCCAAAAGTTGGGGGGAAAGGCAAGGAGAGTTTCCGGGGGCAGAGCGTCAAACCCGCTTCCTCGAATCCCGTCTTTCCCGGCTCCTGTAACCGTTCTGTCCGCTTCACAAATCACCGCCTTCAGGTGAGGACACTTCATTGGCGACAAGACCGGACAGACGAAAAGCTCGTGACACGCGCCAACAAAAAGCTTGGCACGGGCATTTGTTTTCCCCTAGAATGGCGTCTTTCGCAGCGCGCCCGTAGCTCAGCTGGATAGAGTACTTGGCTACGAACCAAGGGGTCGGGCGTTCGAATCGCTCCGGGCGCGCCATGAAATTATGCAGCACAGGTCATGTATCGCATGACCTTTGTCACGATCTGATGTTGCCGCAGGGGAGCCAATGACTTCAAGGCGGTGCGGTTGCAATTTTCATCCACACACAGGAAGTACACACAATGAGCAAAAACCTGAATAAATCCGAACTGATTGACGCGCTGGCGACCAAAAGCGATATTTCCAAGGTCGCGGCAGGGAACGCCCTGGACGGTTTGCTGGAAGTCATTACCGAAACCCTGGCCAATGGCGACGGCATTTCCCTGATTGGTTTTGGCGCTTTTACGGTGAGTGAACGCGCTGCGCGTACTGGTCGTAATCCCCAAACCGGCGCTGCGTTGAAGATTCCCGCTTCCCGCGTTGCCAAGTTCTCCGCTGGCGCCAAGCTGAAAGCTGCCCTGAACAGCGGCAAGTCTGCCAAGGCGAAGAAGAAATAAGGTTCTTTCCTGTCCGCCCGGTGACTTGAAACAGGGTGAGGAGCGCCAAATCCGGTTTGTATCGGGTTTGGCGTTTTTTTTGTTTGTTACCGGGGCGGGTTTCAAACCCGCCCCGGTAACGCCCCGTGGATATTCGGATTTCAAAACGGTAATTCGCCTTGTTGGGGCGTGGTCGTACCCGATGGTTGCGGACGCGCCGCATCGCGTTCGGAAAGGTCGCGATTGCCATCCGTCAGGCTGCCACAACGCACCCCCAGTAGGCGGATGCGCTGGTGGGCGGCGGTGTCGAAGGGGATGCGTTTCAGGCATTGTCCGGCGGCGCGGCGCAGGTCGGCGGTCTGGCATATGGGTTGCGGCCAGGTGATTTCGCGCGTGAGCAGGCGAAAATCGGCGAAACGCAGTTTAACGCCGACACTCTTCCCCGCGTAACCCTTGCGGGCGAGATCCTGGGCGAGGCATTCGCACAGGGCGGTGAATTGCCGCGAGAGTTCGGCGCGGTCGTGGCGCACATGCAGGTCGCGCTCGAAGGTGGTTTCGCGGCTCAAGGATTTGGGCGCGCGCCAGGTGACAACGGGGCGCTCGTCAATGCCGTTGGCGGCGTCGTGCAGCCAACGACCGGTATGGGCGCCGAAACGCCGGATCAAGGTTTCGGCGGGCGTTTGCGCCAGTTCGCCGATGGTGCTGATGTTCAGCGCTTGCAGACGGTGAGCGGTCTTCGCGCCGATGCCGTTGATTTTTCCGGTCGCCAGCGGCCAGATGCGCGTGGGAATATCGGCTGCCGTCAACAGGGTCATGCCATCGGGTTTGTTCATGTCCGAGCAGATTTTGGCGAGCAGCTTGTTGGGCGCGATGCCGACGGAGCAGGTCAAGCCCGTGGCGGCGAACACGGCGGACTTGATGCGTTCGATGAGCGGGCGCGTGGCTTCCGGGATGTCCGTCAGGTCGATGAAAATTTCGTCGATGCCCCGGTCTTCGATGACCGGCGCGATGCTGGCGACGGCAGCCTTGAAGCGGCGTGAAGTTTCGCGGTAGGCGTCGAAGCGGGCGGGCAGCAGAATGGCGTCGGGCGCGAGGCGGGCGGAATGCATCAGCCCCATGCCGGAGAAAACGCCCAGGGCGCGCGCTTCGTAAGTGGAGGTGGTGACGACGCCGCGCCCGCTGTAATTTTTCAGGCGGGCAAACGTCTGGTTTGCCGTCGGTACGATGGCTTTCGCGCCGCCCACCACGACGGGCTGACCGCGCAATTCCGGGTAGGAGAGCAGTTCCACCGAGGCGAAGAAAGCGTCCATGTCCAGATGGGCGATACGACGGGGGCAGGTGACAGGGGCGGCATTGCCGCCAGTGGGTGGGGGTGGCATTGTCTTATTCCCCTTGCGCGAGCAGTTTTTTCAGGGCGTAGAGTTGTTCCAGCGCCTCGCGCGGGGTGAGGTTGTCGGGTTCCAGGTCGGTCAACTGGTCGAGTAATTGTTCCAGCGCCGGATTTGTTGCCGGTTCCGGCGTGGGCGCGAGGCGGGGCAGGCTGGAAAACAGGTCGGGTTGCAGGGGATTTTCAGCCGCTTTTTCTTCCAGTTTGCGTAATTCCTTTTTCGCCGCCCGCACCACGGCGGCAGGCATTCCGGCGAGGGCGGCGACCTGAATTCCGTAACTTTGATTGGCGGGGCCTTCTTCCAGCGCATGTAAAAACACGATGCGCTCGCCATGTTCCACGGCGTCCAGATGCACATTGGCGAGGGTCGGATAATCCTGCGCCAGCCGCGTCAATTCAAAATAATGGGTGGCAAACAGGGTGAGGCTTTTGTTTTTTTCGAGAAGCTGACGACAGATGGCGAAGGCGAGCGCGAGACCGTCGAAGGTGGAGGTGCCGCGCCCGATTTCGTCCATCAACACGAGGCTGTTCTGTGTCGCCTGATGCAAAATGGCGGCGGCTTCGGTCATTTCCACCATGAAGGTGGAGCGCCCGGAAGCGAGGTCGTCGGACGCGCCGATGCGGGTAAAAATGCGGTCAAGCGGCCCCAGCGTCGCTTTCTGCGCGGGCACGAAACTGCCGATGTGGGCAAGCAGGGCAATCAGCGCGGTCTGGCGCATGTAGGTGGATTTGCCGCCCATGTTGGGGCCGGTAATCAGCAGTAGCCGCCGCGCTTCCGACAATTTCAGGTCATTGGCGATGAAGCTGTCGCCCGTTTCCCGCATCTCGCCTTCCACCACCGGATGCCGCCCGCCTTCAATCAGAATGCCGGGCGTATCGGTGAATTGCGGGCGACGCCAGTCGCGCTTTTGCGCGCTGTCGGCAAACGACGAGAGCATATCGAGTTGGGCGATGGCGCGGGCGATTTTGAGCAGGGCGGCGACATGCGCTTGCAGGGCTTGCAGAATTTCATCGAACAAGGCTTTTTCCCGCGCCAGAGCGCGCTCGCGGGCAGACAGCGCCTTGTCCTCAAATGTTTTCAATTCCGGGGTGATGTAACGCTCGGCGTTTTTCAGGGTTTGTCGCCGCCGGTAATCGTCGGGAATCTTGTCGACATGGGCGTGCGTGATCTCGATATAAAACCCGTGCACCTTGTTGAATTCCACCTTCAGGCTGGCGATGCCGGTACGCGCCCGTTCGCGCGTTTCCATTTCGATGAGAAACGCGCCGCAGTTGTCGTTGATGGCGCGCAGCTCATCGAGTTCGGCATCGAAACCGGGGGCGATGACGCCGCCATCGCGCAGGAGCGCGGCGGGTTCTTCCGCGATACTGGCGGCGAGCAGTGCCTCAACCGATTCGGGTGGGGCGAGGTCGGCGCTTAATTGAACAAGCAGCGGCGAATGCGTGGTTTCGACGGCAGGCAACAACGCGCTTAATTCCGGTAGCGCCGCCAGAGAATCGCGCAGGGCGGAAAGGTCGCGGGGACGGGCGTTTTTCAGGGCGATGCGTCCGGCGATGCGCTCAATGTCCGCCTGGGTTTTCAGTACGCGGCGCAGACGCGGGGCGAGGTCGTTTTCCATCAATGTCGCCACCGCTTCCTGCCGCGCGGCGGGAATGCCGGTGTCACGCAAGGGATGGTGCAGACTATGGCGCAGGAAACGCCCGCCCATGCTGGTCACGCAATCATCCAGCAGGGAAAACAGGGTGGGCGCGCTTTGTCCGCGCAGGGTTTCGGTCAATTCGAGATTGCGGCGGGTCGCTGTGTCCAGCCCCAGATAAACGCTTTCCTCCTCGACATGCAAACGCTGCACATGCGGCAAGGCGCTGGACTGGGTGTCCCTGGCGTATTGCAACAGCGCGCCCGCGGCGGCAATGGCGAGTTCCATCTCACTCGCGCCCTCTTCAAGACCAAAGGCAGCGAGCGAATGCACGTGAAAATGCTCGCGCAACATGCGGCGGGCATTGTCAGCGGAAAAATGCCACTCCGGGCGGCGAGTCTGCGCGATGGGCGCGCTGTTGCCTCCAACGCCCGGCAGCGTGATTTCCAGACCTTCCGGCAAGAGCATTTCCGCCGGACGGATACGTTCCAGCGTCGCGGACAACTGCGCGGCAGGGATTTCGGTCAACACAAATTCCCCGCTGGCGAGATTCAGCCGCGCCAGCCCGACCTGCTGCCGATTTTGCGTCAAGGCCATCAGCAGCACATCCTTGCGGTCTTCCATCAAGCTGGCATCGGTCAAGGTGCCGGGCGTCACAATACGCGCCACCACCCGTTCCATCGGCCCCTTGCCATTCGGGTCGCCCGCCTGTTCGCAAATCACCACCGACTCGCCCAGCCTGACCAGACGGGCAAGATAATTTTCCAGCGCGTGATGAGGCACCCCCGCCATCTTGATCGGCTGCCCCGCCGACTGCCCGCGCGTGGTCAGCGTGATGTCCAGCAGCCGCGCCGCTTTTTCGGCGTCGCCATAAAACAGCTCATAAAAATCCCCCATGCGATAAAACAGCAAGGTATCGGGATGCCGCCTTTTCAAGCTGAGGTACTGCTGCATCATCGGCGTGTGGCGGGAGAGGTCGGCTGCGGCAGCTTGAGTCATGGTGTAGGGGAGCAGGAAGGAAGCGGCATTTTACCAGAGGGGGGATGCGCTGCCGTCTGGTCAACGCTTATCATCGCGGTATTGGAGAATGGAACATGGAACCGACACCGGAAAATCCCGCGCCTCGCAACGAAGTGAACGATGATGCTGACGATTGGCGCGTCAGCAAGAAGAAAGTCAAACGTGGGTTGGACTGGCTGGTGGGCGTCGTTGTTCTGGTTCTGGTGGCGATTATTTTTCAGCCGATGGTTTGCGCGATTCCCCCGGAAAGGTTGGCGGGTTCGGCGCTGATCGCGGAATTGTCTTCGGTGAAAATGGCGATTGACGAACAACTCAAAGTGAATCCACAAACCGGGATAGACGCCAGCGCCGCCGACCTGATTCCCGATGAAATTTCAGCAAAATACAAGGAACATTCAGTACGAATCAGTTACAAAGCGGTTGCTCGTGATGGCGCGATCACCGTTTTCAGCCCTGAACTTGGCACCTTATTTTTGCTGCGTCCGCGAGTCGAAGAAGGCGAAGTCAAATGGTCGTGTTCTGGAAGTTCCATTCATGGAGAGAGGGTTCTTCCCCTGCCTTGCCGCGAACCGCTGCCCGGCAACGAACGTCCGCCGGAGTAATTCAGGCTTCGCTATCTCCATTTGACCTCGCGCTTTATGACGTTTGACATGGATAAACAGTATCTACGGAATTACAACTCCAGCCACACCTCGAATTCCAGCCGTCGCCACGGGTCTTTGGCGTCGGCTTCCAGGCGGGAGACGCGCGCGCCGAGGGTTTCGCCCCTGTCCATTGCGGCGGCTACGGCGCGGTTTTCTTTGCGCGGGATGTAGCCCAGTTTGTGGCCTTGCCATTCGACGCGCACTGCCTTGGCGTCGTAGGGATTTTCCGGTTCGCGCGTGAGGGTCAGGGCGTCGCCCAGGCGCATGTCGGCGTGCAGACGGGCGAGGGCGTGGAACTGGCTGCCCGCCAGCGGCGAGGATTGCACCAACATGCGGATGTGTTCATGTGTGGGTTTCTGTATATCTTCCTGCTGCCCGAAAGCGACAGCGGAGAGCAGGCAGCAGAGCAGGGCGATGAATTCAATCTGCCGAAAACGCATTTTTAATCCATTCGATGCGGTCGGGCGAAAGCTGGTCTAACAGCACACAATCGAAACGGCTGTTGCCCCGCCGTCCGCTATGCCGCAGCCAGCAGCGTGCCGCCAGAATCAGGCGGCGTTGTTTGGCGGGCGTGATGCTGGCGAGCGCGCCGCCGAAAGCCGCCGAACGGCGCAGGCGAACTTCCACGAAAACCGCGCTGTCGCCATCAAGGGCGATGAGGTCGAGTTCACCGCCCTTGACGCGATAATTGCGCTCCAGAATGTAAAGCCCCTGCGCTTTCAGATAATCCGCCGCCAGCGTTTCGGCGCGCGCGCCATCCCTTGCCCGCATTTTGGAATCCGGCGTGCTATCTTTGTACAGGCTTGCCAACCGGACGAGCCAGTTTTTGATGCTGTCCATCTTGTTTCCGTTTTGGTTCGTTTATGACTTCTGAATTTGCGCCATTGTATGTGGTTCCCACGCCTCTGGGCAATCTCGCGGACATCAGCGAGCGCGCCCGCGCCGTGTTGCGCGATGTGGTCTGGGTAGCGGCGGAAGATACCCGCCATTCCGCGCCCTTGTTGCAACATCTGGGTTCCCGCGCCCGATTGTTGGCGGCGCACCAACACAACGAACACGCGGCGGCAAAACAGGTGCTCGCGCGTCTGGCGGCGGGCGAGTCGGTAGCGATGATTTCCGACGCGGGCACACCCGGCATTTCCGACCCCGGCGCGCGCATCGTCGCCCATGTACGCGCGGCGGGCGGCAGAGTGATTCCCCTGCCCGGCCCCTGCGCCGCCATCACCGCGCTTTCCGCCGCCGGACTGGAAGATGGGCATTGGCTGTTTTACGGCTTCTTGCCCACCAAAAGCGGGCAGCGACAAAAATCGCTGACGGAAGTGGCGACGTTGCCCTACGCGTTGGTGTTTTACGAAGCCCCGCATCGGGTGCTGGAAACCGTCGCGGACATGGCGGCGACATTGGGCGCGGAACGCGCGTTGGTCATCGCCCGCGAATTGACCAAATGCTTTGAAAGCATCCACGCCCTGCCGTTGGGCGAGGCGCTGGATTGGCTGCAAGCCGACCCGATGCGGCAAAAAGGCGAATTCGTGCTCATCGTCTCCGGCGCGGCGAAAGACCCTGAAGCAGACAACAACGGCGAAGCCGAGCGCATCCTGAAACTGTTGCTTGCCGAAGACCTGCCCGTAAAACAGGCGGCAAAACTCGCGGCGGCGATCACCGGCGCGGCGAAAAACGCGCTGTATGCGCGCGCGCTGGAATTGCGATAGAGCGCATTTATTCCCTCTCTCTCACGGGAAGGGGGCGAAAGTAGCGGGAGCATCCTGCTCCCGCAGACAGGTAACGGCAGGGCGGTCACGCCAGACGCAGGGGCGGTTCGCGAACCGCCCCTGCAATCGCAAAACGCCCGCAGAAGGCGCGTTCGGCGATTGTCTCCCCGCTCCCCTTGTGGGCGTACACCGTGGGTAAGGGGATGTTTCGTAGGGGCAGGTTTCAAACCTGCCCGCCGTTGCGTCAGCGGAACGCACAGGGCGGGTTTGAAACCCGCCCCTTGTATTATGAACATACCTCAAAGCTTACATGTTTTGCGTGAGTGGGAAAGGGTGAAGGGCGTAGCCCGTAACGTTTTGCCACTCACGCGCCGCCGACGGTCGGTGGGTGTTTTACCGTCAAACTGTAGTTGTCCCAGGCCAGCTACCTGGGACAGAGTGACTGGATGCCGTGCCCGCCCTTGGGCTTCAAGCTCGTC
>JAITSU010000075.1 GCA_031287525.1 Zoogloeaceae bacterium
ATTGAAACTGCTGGAAATCCTGATGCGGAAAAGCCCGTCCGTGGTTCGCCGCGAGGTATTGGAGGAAGCGCTCTGGGGCGACGACACTCCCGACAGCGACAGTCTGCGCAGCCATATACACCAACTGCGGCAAATCATCGACAAGCCGTTTCCCACGCCACTGCTGCACACTTTGCACGGCATCGGCTGTCGTCTGGCGGAAAAGAACAATGGCCTCTAAACAGCCTTTTGCCCGGCGCATTGTGATCGCCTTCGTGCTCATGACGATGCTGGTCAGCGGCGTTTTTTCACTGAGTATCGTCGCGGTGGTTCATCTCATCGAAGAGCGCCTGATCTCGGAAGAAATGCAGCGCGATCTGGATAGCGTCATTCATGGAGATTTGAAACGCGGCCACTCACCGCGTCTCAACGCAAAGACCATGTTTTACGCGTCGAATCTGCCCGAATACGCCATCCCGGAAGCTTACAAGGGGCTTGATGAAGGCTTTACCGAACTGCTCGACGGCGATCAGGCTTTTTATGCCTATGTCCAGGAAATCAACGGCGTTCGCTATCTGCTGATACAGGATCAGGGTGAATTCGAGGCTCACGAACGGGCCTTGTTCAGCGTGGTTTTCGCCGGGTTTATCCTGGCTGTCCTTGGCGCCTGGGGGCTGGGCTGGGTGATGGCGGGAAGGGTGATGGCGCCCGTCAGCCGTCTGGCGCAACAGGTGCGGCACCGCGATCAGCTCCTGCCCCTGGCGCCGCCGCTGGCTCCGGAATATCCGGACGATGAAGTGGGGCAGTTGGCGGCCGCTTTTGACGGCACGCTGGGCCATCTGCGCCAGACGCTGGAGCGCGAGCGGCTATTTACCAGCGATGTCAGCCACGAGCTGCGCACGCCCCTGATGGTCATCGCCACCTCCTGCGAGCTTTTGCAGCAGGCGCCGCTGGAAACGCATCAGCGGGAGCAACTGATGCGCATCGTTCACGCTTCCGGCGAGATGCGTGAGCTGGCGCAAATATTCCTGCAACTGGCCCGCGAAAAAGCGGGCGAAAAGGTAAACGAAAGCGATTTCACGGTCTCCGTCGGCCTGGCGCAGGAGGCGGAACATCAATGTGGGCACTGGCGCGAATCGATGGCGGGCAAATGTCTTGATTTTGAATGCCTCGTCGAGAGCGAGGACGATGGCCGCTATAATCCGACCTTGCTCGGCACGGTCATGTCCAATCTGCTGCGCAACGCCTTGCATTACACCGAACACGGTCACGTGCGCCTGATACTCGAAACCGGTGGTTTTCGCGTCGAGGACAGCGGTCCCGGCATCCCGGAGGATGAGCAGGAGTCGATCTTTCAGCCGTTTATTCGCGGCTCGCGGGCGCGTGGGGCGCGTGGGGCGCGCGGTGAGGGGCTTGGCCTCGGGCTATCCCTGGTCAAACGGATTTGCGCGCATCAGGGCTGGCGGATTACTGTCGACAACCTGCCCGACGGAGGGAGTCGTTTCCGGGTCGAGTTCAAAGAGGTCAAACGAAGCGCAAGCGCGTGAGCGCTATACGTCACTCATCTCTCAGCGCCCACCCTTGGTGGGGCCGACATGAATTATTCTTTTTTCATCTCTGAGCTTGCGTAAATGCCATTTCATACCTTTTAGTGTCATGCCGGTCGCCTTTGCCAGGCCGGGCGTTGTCACCGATGGATTGTCGCGGATTGCGGCAAGGATGAAATCTCGCGTGTCCATGTCTTCTGCTTTGGCATCGGGGATTTCTACCGTTCCATCAAACCTACCCAAATATGCACAAATATGATTAAACATATTCAGCCTCTTTGGTGTTGATTTCCTGCTTCGTCGAGGCCGGTTTCGTCTTCGTCTTGCGACGAAGGCCAGCGCCTTCCTCTCCACAGGCTGACACCGTGGAACTCACGGCGTAATTTCTCAAATTGATCGCGGCGTTCATGTCGCGGTCATGATTCGCTCCGCAGTGCGGACATGTCCATTATCGAACCGACAAAGGCAAAGTTTCCAGCTTCCCACCACAGGCCGAGCAGGTCTTGCTGCTGGCGTAAAACCTGTCCGCCACCACCACCTGAGCGCCCCGCATTTCCGCCTTGTAGTCCAGTTGCCGACGGAATTCAAAGAAGCTCATGTCGGCGATGGAACGGGCAAGGTGGTGATTCTTCATCATGCCGCGCACGTTCAAGTCCTCAATCCCGATGGTGTGAAACCTTCGGGTGAGGTCGCTGGTGAGCTTGTGCGTCGCGTCTTGCCGGATAGAAGCAATCCGGGCATGAAGTCTTGCCAGTTTCGTTTTCGCCTTGTCCCGATTCCTTGAACCTTTCTGCTTTCGGGACAGGCTCCTGGACAAACGGCGTATCCGGTTCAGGAGCGCCTTGTGCGGCTTCGGGCCGGGAATCGGGGGTTCTCCCGTCGACAGCGTTGCCAGCGCCTTGATGCCCAAATCCACCCCCACCGCGCCTTGGTTTTCGGCTTCTGACAGGAGTGGACGGGCATCAAGCGTGTCGAC
>JAITSU010000101.1 GCA_031287525.1 Zoogloeaceae bacterium
GTGTCATACTGTGTGGGGTGGTGTGTTAAAGTGGGGGGGGGAGTTGGATAGGGGCTTGCACCCCGGGCGCGGGGGCGCCTGCTCCCCCCGCCACTCTGGTTTCAATGGTATTCACGCGATTGACACCTCCGGGCGCGCCAGCGCCCTCGCTGGCGGTTTTCGTTTTTGCTGTTCATCGCCCGTTACCATCAAACACAACAGGCGTTTGATAGACGCCCCTGCGAGGTGGCGAACGACGGGCGACGGCGGGCAGCGATGAATGAATCTGTTATCTCCGCCAACATTTCCAGAAACATTTGCGAAAAAATACCACCAAAATGTTGCAGTGCAGCATAAAATAGCGGGGTTTGCCCGTTGCGCGTTTTCCTGTTGGTCGTTCCGCTGTCGGTGGATTCGGGAAGGCGGCTTTGTCTGGAAGCACTGAGCAGCATTGAGGAGCACTGCATGTCTAATCGCGTTTTCATCGCCCAGGCGGGTCTTGCGGAGTGTCCGCGCAAGAGTCGTTTGCCCGCCCGTCTGGATTTGTTGCAAAGTGGCAGCGGGTTGATGCTCGCCTTGTTCATGTGGGGGCACATGTTTTTTGTCGCTTCCATCCTGTTGGGCGAAACCGCCATGTGGTCGATTACCCGCATGTTTGAAGGATATTTTTTCCTCGGCGGCTCGCAGCCCAGACTGGTTTCCGGCGTGGTGGCGGGGGTATTGCTGATTTTCGTGGTACATGCCCTGCTCGCGCTCCGCAAGTTCCCCGCCAGTTTCCGTCAGTTGCAAACCCTGCGCGCGCATGTCAAAGCCATGCGGCATGAGGATTCGACCTTGTGGATCTGGCAGGTTTATACGGGCTTTGCGCTCTTTTTTCTCGCGTCCGCTCACCTGTATCAAATGCTGGTCTGGCCGCAGAATATCGGGCCTTACGCTTCCGCCGACCGGATGTGGAGCGACGGGCTGTGGCCTTTTTATCTGGTAATGTTGCTGGCGGTGGAGTTGCATGGCGGCATCGGGCTGTATCGGTTGACGGTGAAATGGGGCTTTCCGAATGCTTCGCGCGAATTTCTGAAAAAGCTGAAATGGGCGCTGACGGCGTTTTTCCTCATCCTCGGTCTGGCGACTTTGGGCGCGTACATGAAAATCGGTTTTGAGCATCGCGCCCATTATGGCGAACGCTATCAGCCCGAACATCTGCCGGACTGGTTGGAACGCCTCGCGCCGCCGGGCGATTTCGCGCCGCCCACCGAACTTGTCCCCCCCGCCACCATGACCCCGGAGCGCCAACCATGAAAACCATCATCACGGATGTTCTCATCATCGGCGGCGGGCTGGCGGGGCTGCGTACCGCCATTGGCGCGAAGCGGCGCGGGCATGAGGTGATTGTGCTGTCGCTGGTGCCGCCCAAACGTTCGCACTCGGCGGCGGCGCAGGGCGGGATGCAGGCTTCGCTCGCCAATGTGGTCAAGGGTCAGGGCGATTGCGAAGACATCCATTTTGAAGACACCGTGCGCGGCAGCGATTGGGGCGCAGATCAAGTGGTGGCGCGGATGTTCGTGAATACCGCGCCCAAGGCGGTACGCGAACTGGCCGCCTGGGGCACGCCGTGGAGTCGGGTGAAAGGCGGCGACCGCGAAGTGATTATCAATGGTCAGAAAGTCACCATCACCGAACGCATGGAAGCTGAAGGGCTGATTGCCCAGCGCGATTTCGGCGGCACCAAAAAATGGCGCACCTGCTACGTTTCCGACGGCACGGGTCACGCCATGCTGTTTACCACCAGTGACCAGGCGATTGCCAATGGCATCGCGGTGCACGAGCGTACCGAGGCGCTCTCGCTGATTCACGATGGCGAACGCTGCTACGGCGCGGTGGTGCGGAATCTCATTACCGGCGAATTGACCGCCTATCTCGCCAAAGCCACGGCGATTGCCACCGGCGGCGCGGGCAGGCTGTATCGCGTCACCACCAACGCCGTGATTTGCGAAGGCATGGGACACGCGCTGGCGCTGGAAACCGGCGTCGCGGCGCTGGGGAACATGGAAGCCGTGCAGTTCCACCCGACGGGCATTTTTCCGGCGGGGATTCTGGTCACGGAAGGCTGTCGCGGCGACGGCGGTCTGTTGCGTGACGTGGAGGGGCATCGCTTCATGCCGGATTATGAGCCGGAGAAAAAGGAACTCGCCTCGCGCGACGTGGTTTCCCGCCGCATGGAAGAACACATCCGCAAGGGCAAGGGCGTGTCCTCGCGCTTTGGCGAGCATTTGTGGCTGGACATCACGCTTCTGGGTCGCCGACACATCGAACACAATCTGCGCGAAGTGAAGGAAATCTGCCAGTATTTCCTTGGCATCGACCCCGCCGAAAAATGGATTCCCGTGCGCCCCGCGCAGCACTACACAATGGGCGGCGTACGTACCCTGCCCACCGGCGAATCGCCGTATCTGAAAGGGCTGTTCGCGGCGGGCGAAGCCGCCTGCTGGGATTTGCACGGCTTTAACCGCCTGGGCGGCAACTCGGTCGCGGAAACCGTGGTCGCGGGCATGATTGTTGGCGAGCGCATCGCTGATTTCTGCGACCGGGCGGACAACGACATCGCCGCCCCCGTCGCGCTGGCGCGTGAATTCGTGCAGCGCGAAGAAGCCAGATTGCAAGCCTTGCTAACCTCCAGCGGCACGGAAAACGCCTTCAAACTGTGTACCGAAATGCAGGAAATCATGACCCGCTGCGTCGGCATTTTTCGCACCGCCGATGATTTGCAGGATGGCGTTTCCCACCTGCAACGCCTGTTGCAAAAGAGCCGCGCCATCGGTCTTAGCGGCAAGAGTTGGGGCAGCAATCCCGAACTCGTCGCCGCCTACCGCATCCGCCGCATGTTGAAACTCGCCCTCACCATCGCCTACGGCGCTTATCAGCGCACCGAAAGCCGGGGCGCGCATTTCCGCGAGGATTTTCCCGCCCGCAACGACAAAGACTGGCTGAAACGCACTCTCGCCTTCTGGCCGACACAAGACGCGGAAGCCACCCTGCCGCATCTGGACTACGAGCCGCTTGATGTCCAGCAGATGGAACTTCCCCCCGGCTGGCGCGGCTACGGCACGAAAAACCACATCGACCATCCCGATACCCAGTCCAGACAGTTTGAAGTCGAGCGCATCAAAACCGCCATCCAGAGCAAAGGCGGCGACCGCCACCAGTTGCAGGAAGCCCTGATGCCCTATCTCGATCAACTGCCCGCCGCCCTGCAAGGTCGCAATGAACGGCTGGACGAACCTTTGGAGCATCAAGCATGAGCGCCGAACAACACAACGCCCCGCGCAAGGTCACCCTCAACATCCTGCGCTACAACCCGCAGGATGAAAACGACGTACCGCGCCTGCAAGCCTGCGACATCGAAGAAGCCGACGGCATGACCCTGTTCATCGCCCTGAACGAAATCCGCGAGCACCAGGACCCGACCCTGCAATTCGATTTCGTCTGCCGCGCCGGGATTTGCGGCTCCTGCGCCATGATGGTCAACGGCAAACCCCGCCTCGCCTGTCGCACCCTCGTTACGGAACTGCCGACGGAAAGCACCCTGACGCCGCTACCCTTCTTCGAGCTGATTGGCGACCTCTCGGTGAACACCGGCAAATGGATGCGCGGCATGAGCGAGCGTCTGGAAACCTGGCTGCACGGCGTGGAAGAAAACGTCGATTTACGCAAAATCGAACAACGCATGACGCCGGAAGAAGCCGACGCCGTGTATGAAATGGATCGCTGCGTCGAATGCGGCTGCTGCGTCGCCGCCTGCGGCACCGCGCAAATGCGCCCGGATTTTGTCGGCGCAGTCGGCTTTGGCAAAATCGCCCGCTTCCGTCTGGATCCCCGCGACACCCGTAACGACGACGATTACTTTGAAGTCATCGGCGACGACACCGGCGTTTTCGGCTGCATGTCGCTTCTGGCATGTCAAGATGTCTGCCCGAAATCACTGCCGCTAAAAACACAGATTGCGTTTTTGCGAAGAAAGATGGCGTTGATCGGGTAGGGTAAATCAATGACCAACAAAAGGGCGTGGGAGATTGTCTATCTCTTGATGAACAGCGCCCCGGTGTTGTTTATTTTATTTTGCGCCGCATTTTATGTGTCCGTGGATAGGGTATCCATACTGGACACACGTTATGCAGAAAAAGGCGACGAGCTTCACCCGCTGTTTGTGGTTGCCTTGTTCAAAAAAACGGACGATTCATTCACCCTTGTGTCGCTTTCAGAGGTGGCAAAATACAAAAATATGGAAGATTATTATTTGATTCCAAAAAAAGAGCATGAGCGGGTGAATGGAAGGTTGGAAAGTGATTATTTGGCATACGACGTGCTTGAAAAAACTGAAAATTATTCAATCATTCAAACAACCAATGCTGATGATGACAACACGGTATGGAGCACCTATTCCATAGATAGCAATCATGTCATTACACCTGTAAAAACAAAAATGCGTTATTTCGGCTACATGGGCGTGGCAATGTTGATGGCGTTTGGTTTTACCCTGTTGGTCAAACTGTCCAGTTTCATCATTCATTATTTTGTAAGAAAAAAATATCCCGCCAAATTGCCGTGGCAATCCGGGCAAGGGTAACGACCCATCGCCCGCGTCCACGCAAGCGCGCAACGGATGGCTGATCGTCGCCTGTGCCTTTCGTGAACTACTGGCGCGGGCAATGAGTCATCGTCCCCGCGAACCCCACATTGCAACGCCCCACGCTTGTAGCGTAAGATGGCGATCATCATCACTCGACGGTCAACAATCCCCCTGGAGCCACTGCATATGAAATCCGCAAAAATCACCCTGTCCGCCGCGCTTTCCATCCTGTTGGCAGGCGCGGCGTCGTTTGCCCACGCCGACAGCGCGTCCGAAGAACTGCAAAAGCTGGAACAACTCCTGACCTGCCAGCAGTATGGCGAAGCCAGCGCCATCGTCCCGTTGATTGAACGGCAGGGCGGTCAGGCGCAGGGCGAAAGTCCGTTCGGCGATATTTATGTGTTCTCGACCGCGCCGAAAATTCTCGGTCAAAACGCCGTGTATGTCGTCGTCGACGATTCCGTCAACAACGCCGCCCTGCTCTACACCTATCTCGCCACGGGGAGCGAAAACGCCCTCGCCAAAAAGCTCGGCGCGAAGAAAAACAAGGAGGGCGAATTCGCCAAACGAACGGACGGGCGCGAATTGCTCATCGTGAAAGACACAGAAAAATACGCCGAAAAACCCGCGCAAACCGCCGTAATTCTGGCGTGCGACATGAATGTTAACTCCGAGCCTGACAGAGAGTAATCCAGGTCACGAAGATGAGCGGCGTGTTATCCGCCACTTGACCGATAACACGTCCGCAAGCCAGGTGGCGAAATAATGAACCGCATTTCGCCCTTCGCAATCTGACCGGATCAGAGGCAAATCATCCAATAAAAACCGGCTCCAAGGCAGAGACAGGGGAATCGAAACGCCATCCCCTGAAATCAAAAGCCAATGTCTTTGGATTTTGCGTACAAGTCAATCGCATAAACAACGGGTTGGTAACGAATTTTTACATGAAGCGCCTGATTTTTGACGATAATCCGCGCCATCCGAAACCCTGAATCTTCTATAATTTTTCAGAACATGTTTTTAACCCAAGGAGAAAGATAAATCATGAAAAAACATCTTGCCATTGCCTCTTTGTTGTTCGCCAGCCTGCTGTTGAGCGCCTGCGACCCGCAACCCGCTGAAACTGAAACCGATACCGGACAAGCATCGCTTCCAACTGATCAACCCGTTATCGCGGATACGCATACCTCGGAAAACAGCCTCAGTTGGGCAGGCGTTTATGAGGGAACGACGCCCGGCGCAAATTCCGACATTCACGTCCAGATGACCCTGGGCTATGACAAAACCTATTCCATCACCTATCAATATCTGGACAAGGGCGATGAAAAATTCACCGAGAACGGAACGTTCCGATGGAATGAGGGCGGGAATACCATCATCCTCGACAACACTGATTTGCCTCCCCAGTACCGGGTTGGCGAGGGATTCCTCACGCAACTGGACATGTCGGGAGAAGTCATTACCGGCGAACATGCGGAACGTTATGTGCTGAAACAAATCGCCGTCAATGATTCCATTGGGGATGCCTTGCAAACGGGAAATTAGCAACGGCCTTTCAGCCCGTCAATCAAACATTTTTGGGGGAAAATTGCCTCCTTTCCCCAAAAATGAATGCCATGCCGCGCTCAACGCGCAAGCGCGCAAAGACAATGTAAATAACCTACGTTAAACGGGAGCGGAAACCATATCGGGGAAACGCCAACATATCCCGAAAAATGCGGATATAATTGCAGCCCGATGATACATTTTCAGGGTAAAAATATGGCGTTCGGTTCATTGCTAACGCTGCTGGATGACATCGCCAGCGTGCTGGATGATGTTTCCATGATGACCAAGGTCGCGGCAAAAAAGACTGCCGGGGTTTTGGGCGACGATTTGGCGTTAAATGCCCAACAGGTGATGAATTCCGCCGCCGAACGCGAGATTCCGGTGGTGCTTGCGGTGATGAAAGGTTCGTTCATCAACAAGCTGATTTTGACGCCGCTGGCGCTGCTGATTTCTGCCTTCGCCCACTTTCTGCTGACGCCTTTGCTGATGATCGGCGGCGCGTATCTCTGTTTTGAGGGGGTGGAAAAGGTTCTGGAAACCTTCCACAAAAAACGTCATTCCGAAGTTCCCAAAACCTCCCATGCCGCCGCGCCAGCCGATGACGGTTTGAGTGAAAAAGACCGCATCAAGGGCGCGATTCGGACAGATTTTATTTTGTCGGCGGAAATCATCACCATCGCTTTGGGCACGATGAGCGAGCAAACGCTGGCGACGCAATCCATCGCGCTTGCCGTGGTCGCCATCGTCATGACCCTGGGCGTTTATGGCGCGGTTGCCGGAATCGTCAAACTCGACGACCTGGGGTTCTGGCTGACGAAGAAAACCTCCGCCGCCCTGAATGCCATCGGTAACGGATTGATTGCCGTAACGCCCTATCTGATGCGGACTTTGGGTCTCGTCGGCACTCTCGCCATGTTCCTCGTCGGCGGCGGCATTATCGCGCACGGCATTCCGTCGCTTGGGGAATGGCTGCATCACGGGAGCGGCTGGCTGGGCGAATTGACGGGGCTGGCGGTGAATACCGTGGTCGGCGTGGGGGTGGGCGCGGCGCTTGTGGGGGTAGCGCAGGTGGGATTCAGGGTGTTGGGGAAAAAACATGATGAATCCTGACCTCACCCGATGAATTGAATTGCACACACAGGATGCGCGGACAAACTTACGCGCCAAACATGAGATCATCCTTCAATCATCGTACGTGCAGGCAAATCGCTCATTGGGAAGACGCCCAGACCAGCAATTGGAAATAAACGCAAGCCAAAGCACCCAGGCTCCCGCAATTTCCACGGCATCCGATGGACAACCATCTTTCGCCACGGAATTTCAGGATGTTTGTCTCTTAACGCATATATGGCTCCAAGAGCATGTTTTACAAATGGTCCAATGAGCCAGAATTGTTCACTCACGAAAAGAATAAAAAATTCTTCATCCTGCAAGGGGTCATCGTATTGACAACAATTGATTTGCATAATCGACGCCGCGCTCAAATCTACGATACTGGCATCGTAAGTCGTGATATGAAGCGTATCTTCGCGGTAATCTACACAACCAGGAAACATTGTTGTCTCCTCGCTCCGTTATGAATTGCGCTTTTCCACTCCCAGCCCACTCCGCTATCCTCCCTGCCCATGATCAAGGATGTGGTAAAAACAAAAACGAAGAACAACGAGAATAAAAACAAAAATCACATAGAGAATAAAGCTGGTATATGATTTCTTCCTGATGCTTGAACCTGAATTGATCCAGCCTAAACAGCCTAAAAGTAAAAACCACAAACTGGCGGGAATACTTACGCCTAGAAAAATGTAATCCAGGACGATATTGACTCGATCAAAATCAGTTATATATCCATCAGGGAATCCTGTAAAAGCTATCTCCCAAAAAATAAAATATGACACCGCCAATATTATGACCGCCATAAAGAAGGTCAGGAATACCGTAAAGAAAGCAAAAATGCGTTCCTTTTCCCCATGAATTTCCATCTCATTTCCTTTCAAAACACGCGCGATTATTCATGAATGGCGGTATGGTGGAAGGCGCTTCGTTTTTCCACCCTACGCGCTATTCCCACGGTACTATCCCCACGTCTTTTAGATCGAAATACTGCGAAAACCAAGCATTAAATCTGGCTGTATATTTTTCTTGGGCAGCCTTTATTATTTTCTCCGTTTCTTCTGATTCCGTGACAGGATTCAGGTCATAGTTTTGCTTCACCCATTGCAGATAATGCCGCAAATTATCGCTTTCTTCATATTCATATCGGCAGAAATATACACCTTCACCACAGTCCACAGATATTTCATCGTCATAGGTCAGCAAGTGCAATAGCTGCACGAAATTTTCTGCCACGACAAAAACACCACCTTCGTCACCAAAAACAATGACCGGCAACTGGTTCAATGGTTTTTCAGCATCATCAATCCATAGCGCATAAAAAGACCCTGTTCCATTTGCGTTTGCAAAAGGAATGAATTTATCAAAAAAATCTTCCACATCTTTTTGCGCGTCACCCGCGCCACCGCGCACCCAGCTACGTAAACCTGATTCTCCATCCTCTGCTCCAAGACCATCCTCACCTTTGAGAATTTCAAATCCCTGCGAGAAATAGCCTTCTTCGGTAAGGTTACGCGCAAATTGAACCAAATCACAAAACTCTTCCATGCTTTGTAACTTTTCCAATTTCTTCTTTTGTTGCTGCGTCTCTATTTCATTTTTGCTCATTTTGTTACTCCTGTGCTTTGTTTACCAAGACTGCGCTCAACGCCCAAGCGAGTGTAGCACGGACAGATGGGGTGAAAAAGCGAAGCGCATTTTCGCCCTACGCGCTATCGAGCCGAACTGCATTTTCCAGTCTTCGCCATCTTAAGCCTGGCAACATCTTCTTTGCCCTGTTCTTCCGGCACTTGTTCTACTCCAGCCCCACCAACAAATACACCCATCTTGATGAACTGTCGGATGAAATAATTTTTTCCTGATTCAAACATCATTGCCAGAGTATTGGGTGAAAACTCTGATTCAGTATCGACGTTGTGGGTTTTCCCGCCTTCAACTTCTGTATAGAAAAAGACATTGGGGGCGCTTTCTCCGATACATTTGCCATCAATCCAAATATCCTTTTTCAGAGCTTTGCCAAGAAAGCTGTCACGGTAAATATATACCCCTGCGTTACCCTGACTGGGCGGATTGAATTCCTTTGCTTTTGCAGATTCTTCTTTTGTGGCCATTTCTACCGAGGCGCAGCCAGCGAGAATGATTGCAGCGCCAACGACAACGAATGTTGAGATTTTCATGATGAAGACACCTCTCCAGTGGTCAAAAAACTCATTATACCCCCACCGCATTTCAACAAACGCCGCAATCAACATTTCAGGGCAATCGCATGAACGCCATTGAACTGATGAACAACGCTTCTTGTGAGGCACGACACCCAAACTTCCTCTCCCCTTGTGGGAGAGAGCGCATTGTCGCAAGAGCCGGCTTGCCATGACAAAGACATTCATGCTGTTGCCCGTCAACATTTCCACATCATAAAAATGCCATGCGAAACGGCTTGTGTCGGGTTGCGCCTTTGGCTGCCCCAAACTACGCCACTTCCTCAATCCACGCCTGTTGAATCGCCTCCAAAACCTTCTCCCCGCAGTGCGCCGGATTGTCGGTAAATGTGGGCAGGTTTAGTACCCAATCGCGCAAATCCATGAAGTTGATTTTGGTCGGGTCGGTTTCGGGGTAGGTGTCGGCAAGTTCTATGGCGATGTCGTTGACGTCCGTCCATTTCATGATTGTTTATCCTTCGCGGGTCATGTTGATGCTGTAACGGGGGATTTCTATGGTCAGCGGGGTTTCCGCGACGATGGTCTGACAGGCGAGGCGGGAATAGGGTTCCAGTCCCCAGGCTTTGTCGAGCATATCTTCTTCCAGTTCGTCCGCCGGTTCCAGCGCGTTAAAGCCTTCGCGCACGATGATGTGGCAGGTGGTGCAGGCGCAGGACATTTCGCAGGCGTGGTCGATTTCTACGCCATTTTCAAGCAGGGCGGCGCAGATGGATGCGCCGGCTTCGGCTTCGATGACCGCGCCGTTGGGACAGATTTCCGCGTGCGGCAGAACGATGATTCGGGTCATGAACGCGCTTCCTTTTCGGTGCGGGTGTGCAGGTGGTCGTCAAGGTCGGAGAGTTCGTCTATCTTGCGACCGGCGAGGGCGCGTTTGACGCTTTGATCCATGCGCCGGTGCGCGAATTCCTGCGTGGCGAAGGCGAGGTCGTCCATCGCCAGCGCAATCTGGCGGCGATTGTCGCCCAGAATGTGGGTTTGCAGGCGGGTGACGGCGGCTTCGATGGCAGCGATTTCTTGCGCTTCCAGCAGATGCGCGTCTTCTTTTAACGCGGCTTGCGTGGCTTCAATCAGGCGTTGCGCTTCGACCTGTTCTTCTTTCAGGGCGCGGCGCAGGGCGTCGTCTTTGGCGTGCGCGAGCGAGTTTTTCAGCATGGCGGCGATTTCGTCGTCGGAAAGCCCATACGAGGGTTTGACCGAAATATGCGCTTCCACGCCCGTGGTTTGTTCCTGCGCGGTGACGGCGAGCAAGCCGTCGGCGTCGACCTGAAAGGTAATGCGGATACGCGCCGCGCCCGCCACCATCGGCGGAATGCCGCGCAATTCAAAGCGGGCGAGGCTGCGGCAGTCGGAAACCAACTCTCGCTCGCCTTGCAGCACATGGATGGACATGGCGGTCTGCCCGTCGCGGAAGGTGGTGAATTCCTGCGCGCGCGCCGAAGGAATGGTGGAATTGCGGGGAATCACTTTTTCTACCAGTCCGCCCATCGTTTCCAGCCCCAGCGAGAGGGGAATCACGTCCAGCAGCAGCCAGTCGTCGCCGGTTTTGTTGCCGACCAGCAGATTCGCCTGAATCGCCGCGCCTAACGCCACCACTTTATCGGGGTCAAGATTGTTCAAGGGTTCGCGCCCGAAAAATTCCGCCACGGCGCGTTGCACCTGTGGCATACGGGTCGCGCCACCCACCATCACCACGCCCTTGATGTCCTCCGCTTGCAAGCCCGCGTCACGCAGGGATTTTTTGATCGCCTTCAGGGTTTTATCGACCAGATTGCGTGAGATGTCGGTAAAAGTTTCCGCGTCCAGCGTCAGGTCGATGGTGGTTTCCGGCGTTTCGCCCGCATGATCTGCCGCCGCGCGCCGCCCCAGTTTGACGGTGATGGGCGCTTTTTCGTGGTGGCTCAAAAATTCCTTGGCTTCACGCGCGCGGGTCATGATGAGTTGCGCGTCTTCCGGCGACAAGCGCGATAATCCGGCTTCTTCCAATGCCCAGCAGAAAATGCGCTGGTCGAAATCGTCGCCGCCCAGGGCGGAATCGCCGCCAGTGGCGAGCACTTCAAACACGCCTTTGGAGAGTTTCAGAATGGAAATATCGAAGGTGCCACCGCCCAGGTCATAGACGGCATAAATGCCTTCGGCGGCGTTATCCAGCCCATAGGCAATCGCCGCCGCCGTGGGTTCATTCAACAAGCGCAACACATTGATGCCCGCCAGCTTGGCGGCGTCCTTGGTCGCCTGCCGCTGCGCCTCATCGAAATAGGCGGGTACGGTAATCACCGCGCCGACCAGTTCCCCGCCCAGATGCGCCTCGGCCCTCGCGCGGGCGACGTTCAGGATTTCGGCGGAAATTTCCACCGGACTTTTTTCTCCGGCGCAGGTCTTCACCCGCACCATGCCGGGCGCGTCGACAAAATCGTAAGGCATGGATTCCACATGCGCGATGTCCTGCCGCCCCCGCCCCATGAAGCGTTTGACCGACGCCACAGTATTGCGCGGGTCAATCGCCCGCCAGCGCATCGCCGCGTAACCCACCTCCACCGCGCCATCGGCGCGATACCGCACAACCGACGGCAACAGCGGACGCCCTTCGACATCATTCAACACCACCGCCATGCCGCTTTTCATCGTGGCAATCAGTGAATTGGTCGTCCCCAAATCAATGCCCACCGCCAGCCGATGCTGATGCGGCGCGGCAGATTCGCCGGGTTCAGAAATTTGAAAAAGGGGCATATTCGTTATCCTTGATTGGGTTTGGGTTGTTCTACTCGTGATGCGCGACGTCCCCTCCCCCCTCGTGGGGGAGGGTTAGGGAGAGGGGGCAACGGTTCAGCACGAAACTACGCTGGAACATGCTGAACCATTCCCCTCTCCCGCCCCTTGCGGGGCACCCTCTCCCACAAGGGGAGAGGGTAAGTTGGTGCCGCCCGTCCTCACCCTTCCGCCTCATCCAGAAACGCCAGCGCGTCGTCGATTTCCGCGCGGAGTTTTTCCAGAAACATCAGTTGGCGGACGCTTTCGGCGGCGGCGGGGTAATCTTTCTGGTCGTCGAGCCGTTGAGCGAGGGTCTGGTAACGCGCGCGCATATCCGCTCCCAGGCGGCGGCGCAGGTGTTCGAGTTCGTGTTGGTCGCCGCCCACGCGGGCTTCCATGACGCCTTCGCGCCATTCCATTTGTTCCATCAGAAAGGCGGGACTCATGGCGGCGTTGTTTTCGGCGGCAAGCTCATGCCCCGCCAGCGTAAGCAGATATTTAGCGCGTTCCAGCGGCTTTTTCAGGGTTTGACAGGCTTCGTTCGCCCGCGTCGCCCATTGCATCGAGCGCCGCCGTTCGGCGTCGCCCGCGCCCACAAAACGGTCAGGATGCACTTCGCCTTGCAGCGCCAGATACCGCGCGTCCAGTTCCGCCGTGTCGATGCGGAAGACGCGCGGCAGTTGGAACAGGGTGAAGAAGTCGGCGGTCAAGTCCACAAGAAACCTCAATCAGAGGCGATTGCGCGTGTTTGCGCGTCAAACATTAAAACTTTCCCCACACCCGCACTGATTCTTGATATTCGGATTATTAAACCGGAAGCCTTCGTTCAGCCCTTCGCGGGTGTAGTCGAGTTCGGTGCCGTCGATGTAGGGCAGGCTTCTGGCGTCAACAAAAACCTTGACGCTGTGGCTTTCAAAAATTTCGTCGTCTTCGCCCGCGTCGTCCACGAATTCCAGTTTGTACGCCATGCCGGAGCAACCGCTGGTTCGCACGCCCAGGCGCAGCCCCAAGCCTTTGCCGCGTTTTTGCAGGAAGTTGGCGACGTGTTGCGCCGCCTGTTGGGTGAGGGTCACTGCCATGTCGCGCTCCTTATTCGCCGTGTTTTTTCTTGTAATCCGCCACTGCCGCCTTGATCGCGTCTTCGGCAAGAATCGAGCAGTGAATCTTGACGGGGGGTAGCGCCAGTTCTTCGGCAATCCGGGTGTTTTTGATGCTTAACGCTTCGTCGACGGTTTTGCCTTTGACCCATTCCGTGACCAGACTGGATGAGGCGATGGCGGAGCCGCA
>JAITSU010000112.1 GCA_031287525.1 Zoogloeaceae bacterium
TCAATCTTCCAGCGCGCAGCTTTCTCCCGCGCTGCATTCCACCTGAAACAGCGCCCGATCTTCCAGTCGCACGGCGGAAAGTTGTCCGCCCCACAGACAGCCGGAATCCAGCGCCAGCAGGTTGGGGGTCATCTTCAGGCCCAGCGCCGACCAGTGTCCCGTGACCAGTACCCGGCTTCTGCTCTTGCGGTCGGGCAGGTCGAACCAGGGCAGGCAACCCTCAGGCGCGTGTTCCACCTTGCCTTTGGCGGCGAAATTCATTTCACAGATGTTTTTGCCTTCCTTCATCTTGACGCTGCAAAAGCGCATCCGCGTCATGGCATTGACGATGACGCGCAGGCGATCCATGCCTTCCAGTTTGCCCGACCAGAAATTGGGCTTGCTGCCCCAGAGTTGCGCCAGAAACGCGCGGTAATCCTCAGCGCGCAGACGGGCTTCGACTTCCTCTGCCAGTTTGCGCGCCTTTTTGACGCTCCATTGCGGCAACAATCCGGCGTGCACCATGCAGTATTCGCCCTCGACATGACAGAGCGGGCGCTGGCGCAGCCAGTCCAGCAATTCCGCCCTGTCCGGCGCGTCCAGCACGGCTTGCAGGGTATCGTCCCTGGAACGGCGGGCGTCCGCAACCTCGGCAATCATCAGCAGATAAAGGTCGTGGTTGCCCAGCACGGTGACGGCGGCATCGCCCAAAGATTTGACATGGCGCAGGGTAGACAGCGAATCCGGGCCGCGATTGACCAGATCGCCCACCAGCCAGAGCTTGTCTCTGGCAGGGTCAAAGGCGCAGACATCGAGCAGGTGACGAAAGGAAGCGAAACAACCCTGAATGTCACCGATGGCGTAAGTAGACATGGCGTATGCGAAATTCAGGCGAACACTTCGGCATGGGCAAGCGGCGGATTTTCCCTGTCTTTATCGGACAACAGCGGCGCAGCGCCATTCAGCGGCCATTCAATGCCAATGGACGGGTCGTCCCAGGCGATGCCGCGCTCATGTTCGGGCGCGTAGTAATCCGTGGTTTTATAAACGAATTCCGTATATTCCGCGAGCGCCAGAAAACCGTGCGCGAAGCCCGGTGGAATCCAGAGTTGCCGCTTGTTGTCCGCCGAGAGCAACGCGCCCGCCCATTGCCCGAAAGTGGGCGAAGACTTGCGTATATCCACCACCACATCGAAGGCTTCGCCCGCGACCACGCGCACCAGTTTGCCCTGCGCCTGCCGAATCTGGTAATGCAGCCCGCGCAACACATGGCAGGCGCTGCGGGAATGATTGTCCTGTACGAAATTGACATTCAGACCGCTCAATTCCGCAAATTCGCGGGCATTGAAACTCTCGAAAAAGAAACCGCGCGTGTCGCCAAACACTCTGGGCGTGAACAGCAACACATCGGGGATATTCAGGGCTTGTACCTGCATCATGCCTGCCCCCTTTCTTGACTTCCCTCCGCCAGCAAGCCGAGCAGATATTGACCATAAGTATTTTTTCGCAAAGGCTGCGCCAGCTTTTCCAGTTCAGCGTCGGTAATCCAGCCCTGCCGCCATGCCAGTTCTTCCGGCGCGGCGACTTTCAAACCCTGACGGCGTTCCACCGTCGCAATGAACTGGCTGGCGTCCAGCATGGATTCATGTGTGCCGGTATCCAGCCAGGCATAGCCGCGCCCCATGATTTCGACATGCAGACTGCCCGCCTCCAGATAATGCCGGTTGACATCGGTGATTTCCAGTTCGCCGCGCGCCGAAGGGCGGATGGAACGGGCGACCTCGACCACGCTGTTATCGTAAAAATACAGCCCGGTGACGGCGTAACTCGACTTCGGCAACGCCGGTTTTTCCTCGATGCTGGTCGCCTTGCCCGCCGCGTCAAACGCCACCACGCCGTAGCGTTCCGGGTCTTGCACATGGTAGGCGAACACGCTTGCCCCAGTTTGACGCGCATCCGCCTGGGCGAGCAGCTTGTAAAACTCATGCCCGTAAAAAATGTTGTCCCCCAACACCAGCGCGGCGGGCGAATCGCCAATAAAATCCGCCCCGATGATGAACGCCTGCGCCAGACCTTCCGGCTTGGGCTGCACGGCGTAAGAAAGATGGATGCCCCACTGCCGCCCGTCGCCCAGAAGCTGCTCGAAACGCGGCGTATCCTGCGGCGTGGAAATAATCAGAATGTCGCGTATCCCCGCCAGCAACAAGGTGGTGAGCGGGTAATAAATCATCGGCTTGTCAAAAATCGGCAGCAGTTGCTTGGAAACCGCCAGCGTCGCCGGATACAGCCGTGTGCCGGAACCCCCGGCAAGGATGATGCCTTTACGCATGATGCCTCTTGGAAAACAGATAAAAACCTTCGCATGGTAACAGAATTGAATCCGCCCCTACCCATCCCGAATCCCGCTACCCGCGCAATCACAGCGGTATTCATGCGCTTTGGGGGAAGTGGCGTGTCGCGTCAGAGAAATGGTTTTTTGGTCGTTTACCCCCGATACCTGCTAACATCTACGCCGTTTTTTTAACGCTTACAGGACGCATCATGATTTTCGACATCGACAACGAAACCCTGCCCCGCGAGGATTTGGAAGCCTTGCAACTGCGCCGTTTGCGGGCGACGGTGGCGCGCTGTTATGAAACCGTGAAATTTTACCGCGAGGCGATGGATGAGCTGGAAGTCAAGCCGCATCACATTCAAACGCTTGCCGATGTCAAGCTTCTGCCCTTTACCAAGAAAGACCAGTTGCGCGGCAACTATCCGTTTGGCATGTTCGCCGTGCCAGCCGACCAGGTGGCGCGGCTGCACGCTTCCTCCGGCACATCCGGCAAGCCCGTGGTGGTTGGCTCGACGCGGCGCGACCTTGCCAACTGGGGCGAGATGGGGGCGCGCTGCCTTGCCGCCGCCGGTCTGCAACCCGGCGACCGTTTGCATAATTCCTACGGTTACGGGCTGTTCACCGGCGGATTGGGGTTGCACGGCGCGGCGGAAACGTATGGCGTGACGGTGATTCCCATGTCCGGCGGGCAGACCCAGAAACAGGTCATGCTGCTCTCCGACCTCGCGCCGACGGCCATCAGTTGCACGCCTTCTTATGCGCTCAACATTGCCGAGGAAGCCGAAAAGCTGAATATCGACATTCGCAAGCTGCCCCTGAAAGTGGGGCTTTTCGGGGCGGAGCCGTGGAGCGAGGAGATGCGCTATGAACTCGAATCGCGCATGGGCATCGACGCGCTTGATATTTACGGACTGACCGAATTGATGGGGCCGGGTGTGGGCATAGAGTGTCTGGAGGGCAAGAAGGGCTTGCACATCTGGGAAGACCATTTTCTGGTCGAATGCGTGGATGTCGATACCGGCGAGCCGCTGCCGCCGGGCGAGCAGGGCGAAATCGTCATCACCTCGCTGACCCGCGAAGCCTTCCCCATGCTGCGTTTTCGCACGCGCGACATTTCCGTGCTCGAACCCGCGCCTTGCAAGTGCGGTCGCACCCATGTGCGGATGCGCCGCGTCACCGGACGCTCGGATGACATGCTGATTATTCGCGGCGTCAATGTCTTCCCGACCCAGGTTGAGGCCATCCTGATGCGTACCGAAACCCTGTCGCCTTTTTATCAGATTGAAGTCTTCCGCGAAGGTTTCATGGATTCCATGCTGATTAACGTCGAAGCCAGCCCGCCGCTGTACGCCAAGGGGCAGGAGTACATGGATCACGTCGCCGCCAAGGCGCAAAAGGACATCAAGGATTTCATCGGCATCAGTTGTCAGGTACGCATTCATCCCACCGGCGCGGTCGAACGTTCAATGGGCAAGGCGGTGCGGGTACTCGACCATCGCAAGAAACAGGCGGAGTAGGGGGGGCAGGCAGGGCGGTTTCAGAGAGACCGCCCTGAACATGTGGAAATCGCGGGTGATAGCGGCGACGCGAATTTTTTTGCGGTTCGCAAAATTTTCGTGCGTCAAGTCGCGCGCGGGATGACCGCGATTCATGACAAACAGGTCAAAAAATCCGTGATATTTTCCTTTCCAGAAATAACGAATATGTTATTATTTATCGCATGGACTACACGATTCACTACTACAGCGAAGCGGTTCAGGCTGACGTACTGAGTTTGCCGGAGACCTTGCGGGCGCGTTACTACACCTTGTCGCGCCGTATGGTCATGAGCGGACCAAACCTTGGCGACCCGCACACCAAGGCGTTTGGAGGCGGTCTGTTTGAATTGCGTTTGAAAGGCGCGGAAGGCATCGCTCGCGTGTTCTATTGCGCGCTGGTCGGTCGTCGTATCGTGATGCTGCACAGTTTCGTGAAAAAGTCCGACAAGACGCCGCCCGCTGAACGGCGAATTGCAGAGAAAAGACTAAAGGAGGTTAAAAATGCTGACACATGACGAATTAATGGAAAAAATTATTTCCGACCCGAAAGTTCGCGCCGAAGTCGAGCGGCTGGAACGCGAGGAAATGCCCATGCTCGATGCCATTCTGAAGGCACGTCGCGAGGCTGGGATGACCCAGGCGCAGGTGGCGGCGGCAATGGGCACCAAAGCCCCCGCTGTGGCGCGGCTGGAAAACGCGCTGGTGACGGGCGCGCCCTCGCCTTCGCTTGCCACGCTCCGAAAATATGCGGCGGCGATGGGAAAACGGCTGGAGGTACGCCTGGTGTAAAGGGGCAATTTTTAACCCGATTGCCTTGCGGATTCATTATGGGCAAGGCTACCGCCTGTATTTCACACGCCACAGTCAGCAGTGGGTGGTTTTGCTTGCCGGGGGCGACAAGACCAGCCAGCGTCAGATATTCTTTTGGCGCAAGAGATGACGAAAGCACTGAATGAGGGAAACGGCGATGAAAAAACCTGAATTAGTCGCATGGGACAGCGCCGAATATCTTGAGACCGAAGAAGATATGGCGTTGTATCTTGAAGCCTGCATGGAGGAAACGCCCGATGACGCGGCGTTTATCGTGGCGGTGTTGGGCAATATCGCCCGCGCCAAGGGCATGAGCCATGTCCAGAGATACCGTTAAAACCCGTGACGGGCGGGTGTTTGAACTGAACACGCCAGAAGAGGAAGCCCGCATCATGGCGGCAGCCCTTGCTGACCCTGACGCGCAGCCCATGACAGACGAACCGCTTGCAAGGATGCGTCCGGCGCGTGAAGTGTTGTCGCCCGCCTTGTATGAGGCGCTTATCGTAAAACGCGGCGACCATCATCAATTTTTCAAAATCCGATCAATCGCCCGCCCCGAAATCCCGTACAGCCGGGGGCGTTCCTTCACATTTTGCCCGTTAAACGCCTGCCGGATGGCGGCTGGGCGGGTTTTTGCGCCGTAGGGCGATTCAAGGGGGCGCGTTTGTTTTCGAGAATGCGCCCATCGTGGCATTGACCAATGCCCCGCGCGCGATGTCCAGAATGGCAGAAGCGCGCGCCACGGGGGGGAACTTGCCGCAAGAAGTGTGCATTCCGCCGAAGTACGCCATGTATTCGGGGGCGTTGGGGACGCGCAAGGGGACACCATCCAAGGGCAACACTCGACGTTCATGCCGGAGCGGGATGTCGCTCTGCGCCGCAAAGGCGCGGGCGTTGTAACCGGGATTCACGCAAGGGTTCGGGACAAAGCCGGGTTCTGGTCAGGGTTCGGGTGAATGTCGTTTCCGTCAGACGAGCGCGGCAAGCGAAGGAGTCAGGGCGCATACAGGCACCGAGAGATTCAAAGATGGCGCGGGTATCGCAAAACCATGTTTATATTCAGTTTGATAAATTTATGCGGCAATGATTATACATTTCCGATAAGTTAATGGTGTTGCATTAAAGTCCACATGGACTGAAAAATGGCGCGGGTATTGCAAAGTCATGCTTTTATTCAATTCAATAACTTTATGCGGAAATAATTATGCGTTTACGGTGGGTAAACGACATTGTATTAAGACTCGTGGGAATTCAAATACGGCGTGAGTATTGCAAAGTAATTTTTGTATTCATTTCGACATTTCATGCAGCGATGATTACATGGTAAATCATTGATTATTAAGGTTATTTTTAATAGATAAATGGGCTTGCGACAAGGCTTTCGGGGACTAGAATATAGTGCATATATTGCGAAGTCATGCCTGTATTCCATTCATGATTTTATGCAAAAATGATGAAGCAAACCCCCCTGTTGATTATTAAAATAATTTACGCTAGATTGACGGCGTTGTACCGTTCATCTCTTTGTTTTGACCGCTTGTCGTAAAAATGCGTACAACCATTAAATTAAAAGGTATAAGCCAAGTCGTCATGAGAATCATTTTTTGTCTTTTGTCGGTCGGTTTTTTCTGTTTATTGCGTCTGTTGCATCTGTCTTTGCGAAGGGCGCGATTTTTCAGGAGTTTTATTATGTCAAGAAGTTATGCCGCTTTTATGAGGCGCGCGCTGCTCGCGATGCTGGCGGGTGTTTTTTCCGGCGTCGCCATGCCGCAAGAAGCCTCCAAGCCTGACAAGGCTGGCGCGACCACGGCGGACACCACGCGAAGGAACGCCAAGGCGGAGGTCAACCGGGGCGTCAATGCTGAACTTGTACGGTCAGAAATGGATGTTCTGACGGGCAGATTGGCGTCTGGCGACTGCTTCGCGAGCGTAGCGCCTGACGCCGCATTTGATTGTGGCAATATAATTATGCACAAATTATTTGACTACAAATATAATTTGTGCTAAATTGATGGTCATGGATACATTCCATGTGTTTTAATCGTTTGACATAAGACTACGCACAGTCACTAAATTTGGAGGTTTATCATGAAAAATCGAGTTGCTTTTATGAGACGCGCCCTGATCACGATGCTGGCGGGTATTTTTTCCAGTGGCGCCATGCCGCTGGACATCTACCAGGGGCCGCTGGTCGCGGAACGGTCGATGGATCCCAATATCGTCTACATTCATGACGATTCGGGTTCCATGGGTTGGGATTACATGCCGCAAGAATCGCCCAGCGGCGGAAACCTGCGTAAATCGGCCTTTATCAACAAGCAGTATTACAACCCCGACCTCACCTACCAGCCGCCCCTGAAGTATGTTGACGGCAAGTTGGTGAGCTGGGGCAATATGGATCAGCGTTGCGTGTGGCCAATCGTTCTGGAGAATGGTTTTTCCGGTCTGCACGGTCCCGGTAACTGCAAGCCCGACAAGGTTGACACGACCACGGCGGACACCACGCGGAGGAACGCCAAGGTGGAGGCCAATCGGGGCTTCAATGCTGAACTTGTCCGCCCGGAAGTGGATGTATCGGGGAATCTGACGGGCAGGTCGACGCTGGGCGACTTCTTCGCAAGCGCAGTGCCGAACGCCCGCGCGACATTTGACGCGATCTGCATGAATGGAAACTGGCCGGTTAACGCCACGTCAGCACAGAAGAATTGGCAGAGGACACTCACGACCGTCTTGAACGGCGTGATCACAACCGGCGACCTGCTGAACAGAGGCGTTATCACCATCGATGAAACGGATCTGGCCAGCACGGACGCGTCAAAAGTGAATGCCGCTGTCACGGCGACCATTAACGCGGTGGGGACGGTCACAAGTTATGCTACCGCGCAAACAGACGATCACGCCTCAACCCAGGGCAATTGCTGGGCAACCACAACTGCGGCGGGCGCTGACAGAATAGATACCGCGACCTGGCAAGCCGCCAGAGACGCCTACTATCTGGTCATCAACCAACCCAACGCGAATCTTGTCGCTGCCTATAACATGGCCGACGAAGAATACAAGTTGTCCACAGACGGCTCAACCACCACGCTCACCAAGGATAGCGCCGTTTATTACGACTATGTGCCGGGCTACAATTCCCGAATAGACAATGCGGCGGTCTACAAATGGAATCCTATTGTCATGATCAACGGCAAGCAGAAGGTGGATGCTCCTGTTGGCGGCGTTGGCGATAGCGATCATGTGCTGGGTGAGGGCTGGTCGTCCGCTGACTGGGCGAAAGCGCCTGAAAATGTTGACGGCAACTACGAAACCCATGCCTTCAAAGCGACGTCATCGAACGCGCTTTTCAGGGAAGGGGGCGCCAACAAGGTGTGGCGTGACGCAACTTACAATCACTGGCTTGTGCAAAACCGGGCTTGTCCGGTGCTGTTCAAGGATGTGCCGGAATCCAGAGCCTACTATCATGCCCGGGTTTCTCCCGCTGCGGATGGCGCTGCCTTTCAGGGAAATCCCCATGCCCACTGCCGTTACAGTTACCGGACGGGGGATGTCGATTTTCCAAGTAACTATGAGGGTTTTGGCAGCGATACGCCTTGGGCTGGCAAGAGCGTCGGCGGCATCAACCATGCGCGCTATTGGTGCAACAGAACCAGTCGCAGCGGCGAGGGCGACTTTTTCACCAAGGGCGTCGATCGCACCTGCGTGATGGGCAGACATATTATCGGCGATACGAATGGCGGCGGCGCATGGACAAACGGTGTGGGCGCCACAGGCAGCAACCTCAGCGCGCAGGTCAGCCACTACGACCCTGCGGTTGCTGATATTGAAACCATGAAAAAAAATGCCAAGATTGCCGCCAACAATGCCTACAACGATGGGCTTGCCGCGCACATGGTCGCCATTCAGAATGCCCGCGCCGCGTATGACGCGTTCTGCGAAAATCAAAAATGGCTGACCTACCCGGCCAATGACTGGAGAGGTCGCCGGGATTGGCCCTGGAATCTGAACCTCCCGGCAAATGCCAACTTTGCGCTGACGGGTTCACAAGCCAACGGATACGGGGGCGCGATACCTACGGGTAAAATGCCTCTGTCGGACAGCGACGCTGCGGCCTATGGCAAGTGGCGGGACGGCGGCACCAATGATAGTAACAATCACCTCAGCCGGGAATGGTGTTTCGCTGCCAACACCCAGTGGCTAGCGCCAGGCGGTAATCCGAATCCAACATACAGGACGGAGCCTCCACGGAAAACGCTCGCCCAATTTAATCAGGCCGTTGCGGACTACAAGGCAGCCGTTAACGCGCTGAACGCGAAACTGGTCAAGGCCTATGCCGACGCCAACGCGATCAAGGCGTCGATTGACCAATCGCTGGAACACCGGGTCAGCACGTTTGTGGATGACAGTGGCGCTCTGGTGACGGAGCACCAGCCCCGCGCCAGAACCGCCAGAGAGGAAATCCGCAACTTTGCCAACTGGTACAGTTATTACCGTACCCGTCACCTGGCGGCAAAATCTGGGCTTTCGCTCGCGTTTGCCCGACTGATCAATCGGGACGACACCACGCAACCCAGTCAGGAAATGCACGGTAAATCCATTCGTCTGGGCTATGACACAATTAACCAGATGCCGATGGGCAGAGGTTCCAATGTGGGACCCGGCGCGCGAACCGGCAGTATCGCGATGATCGGACGGGGGCCTGTCCCTTTCATGGATTTTCCTAATGACGCCAAAACCGCCGATGGCGCGAAACACCCCTATGCCGGTCAGAAATTCGTGCAAGACTTTTACGCCTGGGTCTCGGCATTGCCCGTCAGGGGCGGTACGCCGCTCAGAAGCGCCTTGAACACGGTCGGGCAGTATTACATGAATAGCGACAAGGCATGGCTGGAATACCCGCCCACCAAATATCCCGACGCGTCCGCTCCGGGCGGAGGGGGAGAAGTATTCGGCTGCCGCCGCTCATTCACCATCCTGATGACCGATGGATATTACGGTGATGGCACCCAGTCTCCTGCCGATTATGATGTGGATGGAAGAGTCGGGCCTGAAATCTGGAGAACGGATATCAACAACACCGCGTTGAAAGGCGACAAGTATCGTTACCAGTATCCCGGCGGCGATTCCAAAAAACCTTTCGCCGAAAGAGCGCGGCCTTTCTTCGGTGAAAATTCTGGCGTCGGCAATGGCAACAATCCGGTGTCAGGCAGCCTCGCGGACATCGCCATGTACTACTGGAACCGTGATTTGCGCCCCAGTATCCCCAACATGATCACGCCGACCAAAAAAGACCCGGCTTTCTGGCAGCACATGCAGACTTTTACCATTGGTCTGGGTGTGCAGGGACGGATGTCTGACGCCGAAGTCAATCAATTCCTGGCGAAGGGGACGAACAAGAACATCTTGTGGACGTACCCCTCAGGGCTGGATACCGACTATGAGCGCATTGATGACCTCATGCACGCCGGGTTGAACGGTCATGCCGGCACGGCGGCGGCGGAAGACGCGGGCGAATTCGCCGGCAAACTCGCCGGGCTGCTCGCCGAAATATCCGGGCAGGCGGGCAGCAATACCAGCCCCGCCGCGCCTCGTGGTCTGGATGAAAACTCCATTGTGGTGACTTCCAGCTACGATCCGAGCGACTGGTCGGGCGAAGTGTATGGCAACAATGTCTGCATGAAAGGCGTCGCCCAATGCGGCAGCAAGTATGCGGCGACCACCGGCGAAGCGTGGAATGCCGGCGCGTTGCTGGCTGACCGGATCAAAGACAAGGGGCATCTGGATCGCAAAATTTTTACGCACAATGGCAGTTGGGCGGTGCCCTTCACCACAGGGAACCTTTCAGACGCCATCAAGCGCGCGATCAATGTCAAGCTTGAGCACTATGCGGGACCGGAAAACTGCATCATGGCGCGTCCGAATTCGGGCGACAACGGAGACCCCTGCCTGCTGCACAAGGGTCAGACTGATCAAACCGCCTACAGCGTGGAACATCTGATCAATTATCTGCGTGGTGAGCAGAAGTATGAAGATTCCACGACCGGGACGACCGTGAACTACAACGGTTTTCGCAGGAGAAGCTATACCGATAGCGATGGCTTCCAACAGGTGAAACTTCTGGGCGACATCGTGAATTCCAGCCCGACGCTGATTACCGCTGAAAATTTCAACTGGGATCAGGCGAAGGCGCTGAATGGCGCGAAAGACCCGGTGACGAACAAGAACGCGGCTGATCTCTACAAAGAGCGTCTGGCATTGAGCTTCAAAAAGAATGCCAGTGGCAATTGGGTCGTCAATCGGAACAATGTGGATGAATCCGTATTGGTCGGCGCGGGCGACGGCATGTTGCACAGCTTTAACGCGATGACGGGAGAGGAGAATTTCGCCTTCATTCCGCAGGCGGTGCATCCCATCCTGAAAAAGTTGGGCGACCCGCAATATGCCCTGATCCCCACCCTGGCGCATTCCTTCTATGTCGACGGCGCTACCGTTACCCAGGATGTCCTCCTGGGCGGTCAATGGAAACATGTGGCGATCAGTTCCACCGGGCGCAGCGATGGCGGACACAGTTATTTCGCCATCAACGTGGAAAAACCCTCGGCATTCAGCAAGGATGACGTGCTCTGGGAATTCACGGATCGCAATCTGGGCGCTCCCGCCAATGGCAAGGCCGCCATTGCCCTGGTCGATGAAGGCAGTGTGGTTGACGCCAATGGCAACAAGTCTGCCCCCGATCTCAAGTGGTACGCGCTCTTTGGCAACGGCTATAACAGCAAAGATGGCGTTGCCCGTCTGTTCCTCGTGGATCTGGCAACCGGAAGCCTCGCGCGTTCCATTGAGGCGACAGACAGCAGGGTGGTCGACAGCATGAAGCCGAACGGTCTGGGTACGCCGTCGCTCGTCGGGAACGGAGACGGAACGAGTATTCTGGCCTATGCGGGCGACTTGCAGGGCAACCTGTGGAAATTCGATCTGAAGAAAGGGAAGGTTTACCCGCTCCTGAAAGCGACCAATCCTGCGGGTGAATCGCAGATCATTACGGCCGCGCCCAGAGTGACCCTTACGGGCGGTGACAAGATACAAGTCACCGTGGGAACCGGCAAATTCTTAAGCCAGGCGGATGTCGACACGACCGATGTGCAAACCATCTACAGCGTGCGTGACCAATGCGGCACAGGCGACCCGGTATGTGAACCTCCGCTCGCCAAACGGGGCGCTCTGTATCCAATAACCTGGAAAAATAACGGCAAGCTCGCGACCGCCGCCGCCAGGGATTCCAACGGTAATGAGAGCATCCAGCAGGGTTGGGTGATGGAGTCCTTCAGCGCCCAGCAGCAAACCGCCCTGAAGGATGGCAGCACCCAGGGCTTCTATCTGGATTTGACGGCGGAAGGCATGGCTGGCGCGCGCGTCATTGACAAGTCGACTGAAGGATTGAGCGGGATGGGCGCCGGGAATATATTGGTGCCGGTTGTCCTTCCCGTGAGCAATCCCTGCGGCAGTTCAGACTCAGGCATCAGCGTAGAGCTGGATCCCAACGGAGGCGCTCCGAAGAAAAGCCAACTGTACAAGACGACAGAAGGGATGAATGTCTTCAGATTCGGAGAAGGGCAAACCCAGCAGATCAGCGGCGGGAGTGGCGCTACCGATGGCGCGATCGGCGGTAACGACACCGAAATCGGCGGCCCCGTTGCGGGATCACTCGGAAGAGGGAAAGATGGCGGTATCTGTATTTGGGTCGGCGCTACAGACCCCAAGACCGGAGACCCGATCATTGATGAGAAGACCGGACAGCAACGTCTGGAATGCGTGGAACCCATCAAACCGGGCAAGAAAAAAGGCCGCCAAAGCTGGAGGCAACTCCGCTAAACCGCCCCGCCACACCAAAAACCGCCTCTTTGAGGCGGTTTTTTTATGGTACTGACAAATCTGGGAACGCCGACTTTGAGCGCAGATTGCCGCACAAACACTGCTGCCAGCGTGGACGCTGGCGTTCCCAGGAAAACCTTCACTCAAAAAAA
>JAITSU010000026.1 GCA_031287525.1 Zoogloeaceae bacterium
CGTGCGCTTCTTCGCGCCCTTGGGTGGCTTTCCACTTGCCCGCGAAAACCTTGGCGCGCTCCTGAATTTCAACCCACGACAATGCCATGCTGCAACCTCTGGTGATTTTTTTGGAATGGTCGCATTTTGACACGGTTTCCCCCTTCTCCCCCATTCCCTTTCCCACAAGAGACGAGCGCGCCCTACCTTCACGAACCGCCCCTACAAAAATCCTTTTTCCTGTCGTTAAACAATACAGGGAGAGGACATCATGAATATCGCGCAACTTGCACACATCGTGACCACACCGCTTGCCGCCCAAAAACGCGAGGCGCGGCGGCTTGGGCCGCGCAAGGTGACGGCGCTGACGGCGAGCAAGCCGGATCAGGGCAGCGGCTATGCCTTGCAGGAATTGCTGTACGCGGTACAAGACCTGGCGCAGGGGGAGGGCGGTGAGGCGGTTCACGCGCAAGCCCTGGCGCTGGCGGCGGATTTGGTGCGTCTGGGGGCGGGCGTGGAAGGGCTGTTGCAGTCTTCGCTGTTGCCCCGGCTGGATACCAGAGCCTGATTTTGCGTTTTGCGATGACAACCCGACGGTGGTCGGGTTTTTTTGTTGCCTTTTTTACTCTTAATAATCTACTTTCACTTTCACTTCTCATGCATTGATTATAAAGGATAATTTCTACAGAATATTTCCGCAAAAGCGACTCTAAGTCATTGTCTTGATTAAAAAAACTGCCATTTCGCTTGCATTGGATAATGAAGTGTCTTAAAGTGGGGAAATGTGGTTAAAAAGTGGGTAAACGGGGTGGGTTTCCACTCGTGAACAAAATGTTTGCAGGCACGGTTTCTTTGACTCTCGACGCGAAAGGGCGGCTCGCTATTCCGGCGCGGCACCGTGACGCGCTCGCTTCGGTAGCCGGAGACGCGCCGTTGGTGCTGACCGCGCATCCGCAGCGTTGCCTGTTGCTTTATCCGCTGGCGGCATGGGAACCCATCCGCGACAAAATTCTCCAAGCGCCCAGTTTTGACGCTCGTTCGCAAAGCCTGAAACGGGTGCTGGTGGGTAGCCAGCAAATCATTGACGCGCTGGATTCCGCCGGACGGCTGCTGGTCACGCCGGAGTTGCGGGAACACGCCAATCTGGAAAAAACCGTGCTGATGGTGGGCATGGGCAGCCATTTTGAAATTTGGAGCGAGGCAGGCTGGAAGCGGCAGAACGATTTGGCGCTGGAAGCCTTGCAAGGCGATACGCCGCCCGGTTTCGAGGACATCTCGTTGTGAGTTCGTCGCCGCGCGTCCATACCACGGTATTTCTGGAAGAAGCCATTACCGCGTTGGCGGTGCAGCCGGATGGCGTTTATCTCGACGCGACTTTCGGGCGCGGCGGTCATAGCCGCGCCATTCTTTCGCGCCTGGGCGCGAACGGGCGTTTGCTGGCGTTCGACCGCGATCTGGAGGCGATTGAGGCGGGTCGTGCCGTGCGGGATTCACGTTTGACGTTATTGCATCGCCCTTTTTCTGAATTGCGGGAGGGCGCGTTGAAGGCGGGGTTTTCCGGCTTCGATGGCATTTTGTTCGACCTGGGGGTGTCCAGCCCGCAGTTGGACGATGGGGGCAGGGGGTTCAGTTTCCGCTATGACGCGCCGCTCGACATGCGTATGGATACCACGCAGGGCGAAACGGCGGCAGAGTGGTTGGCGCGAGCCGAAATCAGGGAAATTACGGAGGTCATCAGAAATTATGGCGAAGAACGGTTTGCTTTCCAGATTGCAAAGAAGGTTGTGGCTGCTCGGGCCGAACGGCCTGTTACAAGCACAGGGGAATTTGCCGCGCTTGTACGTGCGACCGTGCGCTCCCGCGAGCCGGGTCAAGACCCGGCGACGCGCAGCTTTCAAGCTCTACGGATTCATGTTAATCAGGAACTCGATCAGCTCGCGCTGAGTTTGCCGCAGGCGCTTCTGCTCCTGAAACCCGGCGGGCGGCTGGTGGTGATTTCCTTTCACTCTCTGGAAGATCGCATCGTCAAGCAGTTTTTGCGCGCCGCTGCCGCGCCGGACGATTTGCCCAAAAATCTTCCCCTGCGCGCGCGCGAGTTGCCGCAACCGACCCTGCGCCTTGTCGGGCGGGCGAGAAAGCCGACGGCGGCGGAAACGACCGCCAATCCCCGCGCCCGCAGCGCGGTGATGCGCGTGGGTGAAAAAATCGGCGAAAAACCGGAGGCGTTCGCATGTTACGCCTGAACAAGTTCCTGCTGCTTTTCCTCGCGCTGGCTTCGGCATTGGGCACGGTCGCTTCCCAGAACAAGGCGCGCCAGCTTTATCAATTGCTGGAAGCGGAGCAGGAACGCGCGCGGCAACTGGATGTGGAATACGACCTGCTGCAACTGGAACTGTCCACCTGGGCGACGCACGCCCGCATTGAAGACATCGCCCGCAAAAAACTGAAAATGGTGGTGCCGGTGCTGAACATGCAGGCGACAGCCGTTGCCAGCAACACGGATGGGGCGACGCAATGAGCATCATTCGCCGCCGTCGCGCCGTTCCCCGCCCGCATCGGTTTACGGAAAATCCCCTGCTGCAACTGGCGCTCCCCGCCTGGCGTTCCCGCTTTGTCGGGTTGGCGCTGATGTTCCTGTTCCTGCTCCTGTTGGGCGCGGCGTTTTATTTGCAGGTCATCAACAACGCTTTCTTGCAGGGCGAGGGCAATTCGCGCTATCGCCGCGATCTGGAAGTTTCCGCTTCGCGTGGCAAAATCGCTGACCGCAACGGCGACCTGCTCGCCATCAGCGCGCCGATGAAATCCATCTGGGCGATTCCCGCCGACGTTCAACTCGAACCGGCAGAGCGCCAAAATCTGGCGAAGCTGCTGGATATGGAGGTCAAGGAACTCGACCGGCGGCTGGCGGCGGAAAAGAGTTTTGTCTATCTGCAACGGCAGGTCGCGCCGGAAGTCGCCGCGCGGATTGCCGATCTGAAATTGTCCGGCATTCATCAGGATGGCGAATTCCGCCGCTTTTATCCGGCTGCCGAAATGGTGGCGCACCTCGTCGGCTTTACCGGCGTCGATGACCAGGGCTTGGAAGGCGTGGAGCTTGCCTTTCAGAACGAACTCATGGGGACGCCCGGTCATCGCACCGTCATCCGCGACCGGCGCGGGCAGATTGTCGAAGACGTGGAACACATGCGCCCGCCGCTGGATGGGCGCGACATCCGTCTGGCGCTGGATTCCAAGATTCAATATCTCGCCTTCTCCGCCATCAAACAGGCGGCTGCCGAATATCAGGCGAAAGCCATCAGCGCCGTGGTGCTCGACGCCCGCACCGGCGAAGTGCTGGCGCTCGCCAACTGGCCTTCCTACAACCCGAACAACCGCGCCAACCGTTTTGGCCCGCAACTCAGAAACCGCGCCGTTACCGACAGTTTTGAACCCGGCTCGATCATGAAGCCCTTTACCGTCGCGCTGGCGCTGGACAAGGGACATTTCCGCTTTGACAGCCTCGTGGATACCGGCGCGGGGCGTTTGACCATCGGCAACGCCACCATTTCCGACACCCACGCCTATGGCACTTTGACCGTCGCGCAGGTGATCCAGAAATCTTCCAATGTCGGCACGGTGAAAATCGCCTCGGCGTTTCAGCCCAGGGAAATGTGGGACATGTTCGATGCGCTGGGTTTCGGCGCGCCGCTTGACCTGGGTTTTCCCGGCGAAGTCGGCGGACGTTTGCGCCCATGGAAAAACTGGCGTCCCATCGAACAAGCCACCATGTCCTATGGACATGGCATTTCCGCCAGCCTCGCGCAACTGGCGCACGCCTACCTTGTCTTCGCCCGCGACGGCGACCTCGTGCCGCTTTCCCTGCGTCTGCGCGACGACAACGAGCCGGTGCGGGGCGCGCAAATTTTTTCACCGCAAACCGCGCGCGAAGTCCGCGCCATGCTGGAAATGGTGGTCGCTCCCGGCGGCACCGCGCCGCGCGCGCAAGTACCCGGCTACCGCGTCGGCGGCAAGACCGGCACCGCCTACAAAATTGAAGGCGGCGTGTATGCCCAGAAATATGTGGCGTCCTTTGTCGGCATCGCACCGATGTCCGACCCGCGTCTGGTGGTCGCGGTGATGGTCGATGAACCGACCCGCCAGCACTACGGCGGCACAGTCGCCGCGCCGGTGTTCGCGCAAATCACGGCGGGCGCGTTGCGAACTCTGGGCGTCGTACCCGACATGTCCATGCAGGTCGCGGCTTTGCCAGCGAATGCTGCGGAGGTAACGCCATGACGCTGCTGGCGCAACATCTGGAACGTCTGGACGACGTGGCGCGCGCCTGTCTCTCCGCGCTGGCGCAAGCGGATTTGCGGGTCAAACTGACGGGCGTGACCGACGACAGCCGTCAGGTACGCCCCGGCGACCTGTTCATCGCCTATCCCGATCATGCCGCTGATGGGCGTCGCTATATCGGCGACGCGCTGGCGCGTGGGGCGGCGGCGGTGTGCTGGCAGCCGGGCGAGGATTTTGTCTGGGATGACCGTTTCGCCGCGCCCAATCTCGCCGTGCCCAATCTGCGTCCGCTGGCGGGGTCGCTGGCGCATGAACTGGCGGGACATCCCTGCGAACAACTTTCCCTGCTGGCGATTACCGGCACCAACGGCAAGACTTCCATCAGTCAATGGCTGGCGCGGGCGTGGCCTGAACCCTGCGGCGTCATCGGCACCCTGGGCGCGGGTCTGGTGAGCAAGGACGCCAGGGGCGCGGATGATTTGATCGAAACCGGCTTCACCACGCCGAAAGCCACGACGCTGGCGCGGCTGCTGGCGGAAATGCTGGCGGATGGGGCGCGCGCCTGCGCGTTGGAAGCCAGTTCCATCGGGCTGGAAGAAGGTCGCTTGAATGGCGCGCGGGTGGATACCGCGATTTTTACCAACTTTACCCGCGATCATCTCGACTATCACATCAGCATGGAAAATTACGCGGCGGCGAAAGAAAAACTCTTTCGTTGGTCTGACCTGCGCCTCGCCATCATCAATCTGGACAATACGCTGGGGCAACATCTGGCATACGCCACGACCGCAAGACAAGTCATCGGTTACAGCCTCGCGCCCGAACATTTCGCCCTGGACGGCATCGCCCTCGTCAGCGCCCGCGATGCGCGTGTCACGAAAAACGGACAGGCCTTCACGCTGGTTTCGCCTTGGGGCGAGGCGGCGGTTTCAACGCCGATTCCGGGGCGTTATAACATCGCCAATCTGCTGGCCGTGGCGGCGGCATTGCTGGATGCCGGCGTGTCGGTTACGGAAACGGCGGCGCGGCTCTCTCGCCTTGAGCCGCCGCCGGGACGGATGCAACGCTATGGCGGCGAACTGGACGGCACACCCGTTCCGCTCATCGCCGTCGATTATTCGCACACGCCCGACGCGCTGGATAACGCGCTTGCCGCCCTGCGTCCGCTGACGGTCGCTCGCGGCGGCAAGCTCATTTGCGTATTCGGCTGCGGCGGCGACCGCGACCACGGCAAACGTCCGCTGATGGGCGAAATCGCCGCGAAGAATGCCGATGTCGTCTGGATGACCAGTGACAATCCGCGCAGCGAAGACCCCCTTTGCATCATCGAAGCCATCCGTCGGGGCGTGCCGGTTAACCTGCGCGGCGACGCCGCAAGAATCAAACTCGAAGCCGACCGCGACACCGCCATTCGCTCGGCAATCATGGCGGCGTCGGCGCAGGACGTGATTCTGCTGGCGGGCAAGGGACACGAAACTTATCAGGAAATTGCCGGCGTTCGACACCATTTTCATGACGGCGAACAGGCAAACGCGGCGTTGCGGGCATGGCGTTTTCATCAACTGGAAACAGGAGGCGCGGCATGATGCGGTGGTCGCTGGCGCAAATCAACCAGGCAGTGGCGGGGCAGATGATACGCGCCGCTGCCGATACGCCTGAAATCGTCGGCGTGGCGACGGATACGCGCCAATCCTGCGCCGGACAACTGTTTGTCGCGCTTGTTGGCGAACGCTTCGACGCGCACGATTATCTTGAGGTCGCCGTACAACAGGGCGCGGCGGCATTGCTCGTCAGCAATGCGGAAAAATGCGCGGAAAAACTGCCGGCGGGCGTACCCGCCATTCTGGTCGACGACACCCGTCTGGCATTGGGGCGGCTGGCGGCGGCGTGGCGGCAAGAATTTTCGATTCCGGTCATTGCCGTGACCGGCTCGAACGGCAAGACCACCACCCGCGAAATGATCGCCGCCATTTTGCGAACCGCCTATGGCGATGACGCTGTGCTGACGCCGAAAGGCAATTTCAACAATGACATCGGTTTGCCGCTGACCCTTTTGCAACTCGCGCCGGAGCACAAGGCCGCCGTGCTGGAAATGGGCATGAACCATCCCGGCGAAATCGCCTGTCTCACCCGCATCGCCAGCCCTACGGCGGCGCTCGTCACCAATGCCCAACGCGCCCACCTCGAAGGCATGGGCAGTCTGGAAGGCGTGGCGATGGAAAAGGGATGCGTTTACGACGCTCTGGCGGCGGACGGCGTGGCGATTATCAACAACGACGATGCCTACGCCGAAAACTGGCGGCAACAAAACGCCGCTCGCCCCTTGCTCACCTTCGCGCTGGACAATCCCGCCGACATCATGGGTGACGCCAGTCTGCGCGGGCTGGATACGCAACTGACGATACGCACACCCGATGGCGACCGAACCATCACCCTGCAAATCCCCGGTCGCCACAACGCCCGCAACGCGCTGGCGGCGGCGGCGGCGGGCATCGCGGCGGGTCTGGGGCTGGATACGCTGGCAGAAGGGCTGGCGGGATTCACCGGCGTCAAGGGGCGGCTGCAACGGCAGACGGGGCCTTATGGCGCGGTGATTCTTGATGACACCTACAACGCCAATCCCGATTCAGTGCGGGCGGGCATCGACGTGCTGGCAAGCGCGGGCGGGCGGCAAATTCTGGTCTTGGGTGACATGGGCGAAATCGGTGAAGCCAGCGGTCAGTATCACGACGAAATCGGCGGCTACGCCCGCAGCATGGGCATCGACCAGCTTTACGCCCTGGGCGACGCCAGCGGGCAGGCGGCCCGCAATTTTGCCGATGGCGCGCGCAGTTTCAAGACGCCGGAAGCTCTGGTCAAAGCCTTGCTCAGCGAACTGAAAGCCATGAGCAAGAGTGGCAGCGCCATCACCCTTCTGGTCAAAGGCTCGCGGTTTATGCGAATGGAAAAAGTGGTCGAGTTGTTGTTGAAGGAAAATCACTGATGTTGCTCTTGTTCACGCAATGGCTCGCGCAGGATGTGCGCGCCTTCTCGGTTTTCAATTACCTCACCCTGCGGACGGTGCTCTCGGCGATGACGGCGCTCGTCTTTTCGCTGGCATTGGGGCCACGGGTGATTCGCTGGCTCGCCGCCAAAAAAATCGGACAGGCGGTGCGTACCGACGGTCCGCAAACCCACCTCGTCAAATCGGGTACGCCGACAATGGGCGGCGTGCTGATTCTGATCGCCATCGCCCTTACCACCCTGCTGTGGGGCGACCTGACCAATCGCTATGTGTGGACGGTGCTGGTGGTCACGCTGGGCTTTGGCATCGTCGGCTGGTACGACGACTGGAAGAAGGTGGTGTACCGCGACCCGAACGGGCTGGCGGCGCGCTGGAAATTTTTCTGGCAATCGGCGTTGGGACTGGGCGCGGCGCTGTTTCTCGCTTTCTCGCATATTCACAGCGGCAATCCGCCGCAAACCGAACTGATTGTGCCTTTCTTCAAGGTCATCAGTTATCCGCTGGGCATCTGGGGCTTTGTCGCGCTGACTTATCTGGTGATTGTCGGCACCTCCAACGCGGTCAATCTGACCGACGGGCTGGATGGTCTTGCCATCATGCCGACTGTGATGATTGCCGCCGCCTTCGCCATTTTCGCCTACGTCGCGGGCAGCGCCGTGTATTCCAGATACCTGCTGCTGCCCTATGTGCCGGGCGCGGGCGAACTTTGCATTCTGTTGGGCGCGATTGCCGGCGCGGGACTGGGCTTTCTCTGGTTCAACGCTTATCCGGCGGAAGTGTTCATGGGCGATGTCGGCGCGCTGTCGCTCGGCGCGGCGTTAGGCTGCGTCGCTGTCATCGTGCGGCAGGAAATCGTGTTGTTCATCATGGGCGGCGTGTTCGTGGTCGAAACCCTGTCGGTGATGGTGCAGGTCAGTTGGTTCAAATACACCAGAAAAAAATACGGCGAGGGGCGACGCATTTTGCTGATGGCGCCCCTGCATCACCATTTTGAAAAAAGCGGCTGGAAGGAAACGCAGGTGGTCGTGCGGTTCTGGATTATCACCATCATGCTGGTGTTGTTTGGTCTTTCTACGTTGAAGCTGCGTTAAAGCGAACATGGACATGAACGGCAAAAACTTTCTGGTCGTCGGTCTGGGTGAATCCGGTCTGGCGATGACGCGCTGGCTCTCCCGTCAGGGCGCTGCCGTGCGTGTTGCCGACAGTCGGGAAAATCCGCCCAATCTCGCGGCGCTGGCGGCGTTCGCGCCGGATGTGGACGTGATGGCCGGCGCCTTTCGCGCCGCTCCCTTTCAGGAGGCGGACGTGATTGCGCTCTCGCCCGGCGTGCCTTTGTCGACGCCGGAAATCGCCGCCGTCCGTAGCAAGGTCATTTCCGAAATCGACCTGTTCATGGCGGCGCTGGACGAGGTTCAGCCCAACGCGCGTGTGCTGGCGATTACCGGCAGCAATGGCAAGACCACCACCACGGCGCTGACAGCCCATCTGTTGAATGGCGCGGGAATTCCTGCCGTCGCTTGCGGCAACATTTCTCCCTCGCTGCTGGACGCGCTGATGACGGCGCTGGACGCGGGCGAATTGCCGGAAGTCTGGGTGCTGGAATTGTCCAGCTTCCAGTTGGAAAGCGCCCGCTCCCTGACCGCTGACGCGGCGGCGGTGCTGAATGTGACGGAAGACCATCTCGACCGGCACGGCGACATGGCGGGCTATGCCAATGCCAAGGCGCGTATTTTCATCGGACAGGCGGCGCAGGTGTTGAACCGCGACGATGACTGGTCGCTCGGCATGGGCGGCGTGTGCGTCAATCCCGCCAGCCTGATCACTTTCGGACAAAATCCGCCGCCGCGTCCCGGTCATTACGGCATTCAGGATCATGCCATCTGGCAGGGCAGAACGCGCCTGATCGGTCTTGACGAACTGCCGCTGCAAGGCTTGCACAATGCCGCCAATGTCATGGCGGCGCTGGCGCTCTGCGCGGCGCTCGGCATCGCCCATGACAAACTTCTGCCCGCGCTGAAAATTTTTCGCGGTCTGCCGCATCGGGTCGAGCCGGTGGCGGAGATTGCGGGCGTGCGTTACATCGACGATTCCAAGGGCACGAATGTCGGCGCGACTCTGGCGGCCATCGAAGGTCTGGGCAGCGATACCGGCAAAGTCGCCGTTATCCTCGGCGGCGATGGCAAGGGTCAGAATTTCGCGCCCCTGAAAGCGGCGTTGCGCGACCATGCCCGCGCCGTGGCGTTGATCGGGCGCGACGGCGCGTTAATCGGCAAAGCCATCAAGGGTTGCGGTGTGCCGGTCAAAGCCTGTGCCGACATGCCCGCCGCCGTGCGCCATCTGGCGAAACTCGCAAAAGCCGGGGATTGCGTGCTGCTGTCGCCCGCTTGCGCGAGTTTCGACCGATACCAAAATTATGCTGAACGGGCGGCGGATTTTGTCGCGGCAGTGACGGCGCTGGCAGCGTCGAAGGGCAGGAAGGGGAAATCCGCATGATTCTGGATACCCTGAACGCGCCCCGCCGCCAGATGACCGAAATCGACCCGGCGCTGTTTTGGAGTAGCTTGCTGCTGCTCACGCTGGGGCTGGTGATGGTCTATTCGGCGTCCATCGCCTATGCCGAAGGCAATCGTTCCTTCGGCTACCAAAGCACCTATTTTCTGGTGCGGCACGGGCTGTATCTGGCCATCGGGCTGGTTTGCGGCGCGGCGGCGTTTCAGGTGCGCATTGAAAACTGGCAGAAACTCGCGCCCGCGCTGTTTCTGGTGGGCTTGTTCCTGCTCGCCCTCGTGCTGATTCCCGGCGTCGGGCGGGAAGTGAATGGCGCGCGTCGCTGGCTTTCTCTGGTGGTGGTGAATCTGCAACCTTCGGAATTGATGAAACTTTTTGTTGTGCTCTACGCCGCCGATTACACCGTTCGCAAAATGAATCTCATGCACGACCTGCAACGCGCTTTCCTGCCGATGGCGGCGGCGATGATGCTGGCGGGGGGCTTGCTGATTTGCGAGCCGGATTACGGCGCTTTCGTGGTCATCGTGTTTATTGCCATGGGCATCCTCTTTCTGGGCGGCTTGAAGGCGCGGCTGTTCGCCATTCTGTCGGGCGTGTTGCTGACGGCATTCACCTTCCTGATTCTGATTTCTCCTTACCGGCGCGCGCGGCTACTCGGTTTTTTCAACCCCTGGGATGACCCGTTCGGCAAGGGCTATCAGCTTATCGCGTCGAAAATTGCCTTCGGGCGCGGCGAATGGTTCGGCGTCGGGATGGGCGCTTCCGTGCAAAAACTCTATTACCTGCCGGAAGCGCACACCGATTTTCTGCTCGCCATCATCGGCGAGGAACTGGGCTTTGTCGGTGTGCTGGTCGTGCTTTTCCTGTTCGCCCTGCTGGTGCATCGCGTCTTTGCCGTCGGTCGCCAATGCGTACAACTGAACCGCGTCTATCCGGCGTTGGTGGCGATGGGCATTGGCATCTGGTTTGGCGTACAGGGCTTCATCAATATGGGCGCCAATGTCGGGATACTGCCGACCAAGGGCTTGACCCTGCCACTCATGAGTTTCGGCGGCTCCGGCATCGTCGTGAATTGCGTCGCTCTGGGCATTCTGCTGCGCGTGGATTGGGAAAACCGGCAACTGATGCGGGGGACGACGCCATGAGTTTTGGACACGCGAAAACACTGTTGGTCATGGCGGGCGGCACGGGCGGACACATCTTCCCCGCGCTGGCGGTGGCGAGCGCGTTGCGCGACGAAGGCTGGAAAGTCATCTGGCTCGGCAATCCTGATGGCATGGAAGCGAAGCTCGTGCCGCAACACGGGTTTGAGCTTGCGCCCGTGCGCTTTACCGCCCTGCGCGGAAAAGGCTTGCTGCGGAAGCTGTTGCTGCCCGTCAATCTCCCCCGCGCCTGTATGCAGGCGGCGAAGGAAATCCGCCGCATCCAGCCCGACGTGGCGCTGGGCATGGGCGGCTACATCAGCTTTCCGGGCGGCGTGGCGGCGAAATGTCTGGGGGTGCCGCTCATCATCCACGAACAGAATTCCATCGCCGGACTCGCCAACCGCGCGCTGGCATGGCTTGCCCGGCGCGTCCTCACCGGCTTCCCGGATGCCTTGCGTCAAGGCGTCTGGGTGGGCAATCCGGTACGCGCCGACATCACCCGCGTACCGCCGCCGGAAGAACGCTTTGCCGGACGCGAGGGCGCGCTGAATCTGTTGGTGCTGGGCGGCAGTCTGGGCGCGCAGGTCTTGAACGAAGTCATCCCCAAAGGTTTGGCGCTGATGCCGCCAGACCTGCGTCCGCAAGTCGTGCATCAGGCGGGCGAAAAACATTTGCAGGTTTTGCAAGCCAATTACGCCGCTGCGGGCATCGAGGCGCATTGCGTGAGTTTCATCGAGGACATGGCAGGCGCATACACCTGGGCGGATTTGGTGATTTGTCGTTCCGGCGCCTTGACCATTGCCGAACTCGCCGCCGTGGGCGTCCCCGCCATTCTGGTGCCTTTCCCGCACGCGGTCGATGACCACCAGACCGGCAACGCCCGTTTCCTGACGCTGGCGGGCGGTGGCATCCTTTTGCCGCAAGGCGATTTGACGCCCGAATCCGTCTCCCTGATGGGCAATTACAAGCGTTGTCAATTGCTGGAAATGGCAAAAAAGGCGCGCGCGCTTGCCCGCCCCGACGCGGCGCGCGCCGTTGCCGATGTATGCGAGGCAGTATTGAAGGAAGCCGCAAAATGAAACACAAAGTCAAAAACATCCACTTCGTTGGCATCGGCGGCTCTGGCATGAGCGGCATTGCCGAGGTGCTCGCCAACCTGGGTTACAAGGTTTCCGGCTCCGACCTCGTTGCCTCTGCCGTCACCGAACGCCTGAAAAGTCTGGGGATTCACATCGCCATCGGACACGCGGCGGAACACGTCAAAGGCACACACGCCGTAGTGATTTCCACTGCCGTCAAGGAAGACAACCCGGAAGTAGCGGCGGCGCGGGCAGAGAACATCCCCGTCGTGCCGCGCGCCCTGATGCTCTCGGAACTGATGCGCTTGCGGCGGGGCATCGCCATCGCCGGTACGCACGGCAAGACCACCACCACGAGCCTCGTCGCCAGCATACTGGCGGAAGCCGGGCTTGACCCGACCTTTGTCATCGGCGGACGCCTGAACGCGGCGGGCGCGAATGCCCGCATGGGCAAGGGCGATTTCATCGTTGCCGAAGCGGACGAATCCGACGCTTCTTTCCTCTACCTGTCGCCGGTGATTTCGGTCGTCACCAATATCGACGCCGATCACATGGACACCTACGGGCATGATTTTGGTCGCCTGCAACAGACATTCGTGGAATTCCTGAATCGCCTGCCCTTCTACGGCGTCGCCGTGCTCTGTCAGGAAGACCCGCATGTGCGCGAGATTCTGCCGCAAGTCACCCGTCAGGTGGTGCGCTACGGCTTCTCCGCCGACGCTGACATCCATGCTGAAAATATCCGCGCCGACACGGGGCGCATGTTGTTCGACGTGCGGCGGGGCAAGGGCAAGGCGCTGCCCATCATCCTCAACGCGCCCGGCATCCATAACGTCCTGAACGCGCTGGCGGCGATTGCCGTGGCGACCGAAGTGCAAACGCCCGACGACGCCATCATCCGCGCCCTCGCGGAATTCAAGGGCGTCGGGCGGCGTTTTCAACGCTACGGCGAGATTCCGCTCCCCACTGAAAAAGGCGGTGGCAGCTTCACGCTGGTCGACGATTACGGACATCATCCGGTCGAAATGGCGGCGACGCTCTCGGCGGCGCGCGGCGCGTTTCCCGGTCGTCGTCTGGTGCTGGCGTTTCAGCCGCACCGCTACACCCGCACCCGCGACTGCTTTGAGGATTTCATCAAGGTACTCGCCAGTGTCGACGCCCTGTTGCTCGCCGAAGTTTATGCGGCGGGCGAAGCGCCCATTGTCGCCGCTGACGGACGCAGCCTCGCCCGCGCCCTGCGCGTGGCAGGCAAGGTCGAGCCGGTGTTTGTGGAAAACATTGCCGACATGCCGGCTTCCATTTTTGAAGTCGCGCAGGACGGCGATGTGGTGTTGGTCATGGGGGCAGGCTCCATCGGCGCCGTGCCCGCGAAAGTAAGCACAATGGCAGGAACGCGATGAAAGAAAATTTTGGCAAGGTCGTGGTATTGATGGGCGGCACCTCCTCGGAACGGGCGGTGTCCCTGCAAAGCGGCGCGGGCGTGTTGGCGGCGTTGCAACGTCAGGGCGTAGACGCGCATCCCTTCGATCCGGCAAACGAAAAACTCGATGACCTGAAGGGCTATGACCGCGCCTTCATCGCCCTGCACGGTCGTTACGGCGAAGATGGCACCATACAAGGCGTGCTCGACCTGATGGGCATTCCCTTCACCGGCCCCGGCGTCATGGCGTCCGCCGTGGGCATGGACAAATTCCGCACCAAACTGCTCTGGCAAGCCGCCGGTCTGCCCGTACCCGATTACGCCCTGCTCGACGCGAACAGCGATTTCGCCGCCGTGGAAAACCGTCTGGGCTTGCCCCTCTTTGTGAAGCCGGTACGCGAAGGCTCATCCGTCGGCGTGTCAATGGTGACCGAGGCGGGCAAGCTGGCGGCGGCTTATGCTGAAGCGGCAAGGCACGATTCGATGGTCATTGCCGAAGCGGGCATCATGGGCGGCGAATACACCGTGGCGCTGTTGGGCGACGAGGCGCTGCCGATTGTGAAAATCGAACCGGCGACCGCCTTCTACGATTACGAAGCCAAATACCTGCGCGACGACACCCGATACCTCTGTCCCTGCGGCTTGTCGCCGGAGAAGGAAGCCGAAATTCAGGCCGGCGCGAAGAAAGCCTTTCAGGTTCTGGGCGGCAGCGGATGGAGTCGGGTGGATTTCCTGATGGACGCGGCGGGCAAACACTACTTTCTGGAAGTGAACACCTCGCCCGGAATGACCTCGCATTCGCTCGTGCCGATGGCGGCAAAACACTTTGGAATCAATTATGAAGAGCTGGTATTAAAAGTGCTTTCTCAAGCTCGGAAGGATTAAAGAGAAGAATGAATGTGGCATCAACCCAAGTTACTCAACGCTCTGGCGGATATGCTGTTCGTGACCGGCGGAGCAATGCTGCTGGCGCTCATGGCGATACTGCTCTTGCGTATGCCGTTGGCGCCCGTGCGTGTCGTGCAACTGTCCGCGCCCTTGCAACACGTCGCGGCGGCGGAAGTGGAGGAGGCGCTGGCAGGGCGTTTGCGCGGAAATTTTTTCAGCCTTTCGGTGGAGGGCGCGCGCGAAGCCCTGGAGCGTTTGCCCTGGGTACGCCATGCGAATGTGCGGCGGGTATGGCCGAACAGTCTGGAAATCAGTCTGGAAGAACAACGTCCCGTCGCGCGTTGGGGCGACTCCGGCAGCGAATGGGTGAATGTTTACGGGGAAGTTTTTGCCGCTACCTGGTTGCCATCGGCGGCGCGCGGCAGAACCTTGCCGCCATCGGTGGAACGCGGCAGAACCTTGCCGCGAGTGGAAGAAAGCGGCAAAGCCTTGCCGCGCCTGAAAGGACCGTCGGGCACTTCCGCGCAGTTGTTGCAGCGTTACGGCGAGAGTTCGGACATGCTCGCCGGAATCGGATTGCGTCCGGTGGCGATGACGCTGTCGGCGCGGCAGGCGCTGGAAATGGATTTGGCAAATGGCATGAAGCTGAAACTGGGGCGGGAACAGAATCGTTCTTCGGCAAGCGCGCGTTTGCAGCGTTTTATCGAGATTTATCCGTCCGTCGTAGCGAAAAGAAATCCGCCGCCCTCCGTGGTGGATTTGCGCTATCCCAACGGGTTTGCGGTCTATCCCGGCGGCGGGGCGAAAAATTCCGCTGCGGGCGGGCGTTGAGCAGAGGTAAGCATGAGTAAAGAAAGCAAAGACCTGATTATTGGACTCGACATCGGCACCTCCAAAATTGTCGCGCTGGTGGCGGAACTGACGCCGGAAGGCAAGCTCAACGTCATCGGCATGGGGTCGCAGGATTCGCGCGGCTTGAAAAAAGGCGTGGTGGTGAATATCGAGGAAACCGTCGGCGCCATCTCGCGCGTCGTGCAGGAGGTGGAACTGATGGCGGACTGCAAGGTGCACGAGGTCTATACCGGCATCGCGGGCAGCCACATCAAGAGTTTTAATTCTGATGGCATGGTCGCCATCAGCAAGGACAAGGAAGTGACGCCCGCTGACGTGGCGCGGGTCATCGAAACCGCCCGCGCCCGCCCGATTCCCGCCGAACAGGAAATTCTGCACATCCTGCGGCAGGAGTTCGTCATCGACGGTCAGGACGGCATCCGCGAACCCATCGGCATGAGCGGGATGCGGCTGGAAGTCAAGGTGCATATTGTCACCGGCGCGATTTCCGCCGCCCAGAACATCATCAAGTGCGTGCGCCGCTGTGGTCTGGAAGTCAGCGAAATCGTGCTGCAACCCTTGGCGTCCAGCTACGCCGTGCTCTCGCAGGATGAAAAGGATTTGGGCGTGTGCATGGTCGACATCGGCGGCGGCACCACCGACATCGCCATCTGGACGCAAGGCGCGATTCGCTACACATCGGTGATTCCCATCGCGGGCGACCAGATTACCAATGACATCGCAATGGCGTTACGCACGCCGACCCGCGATGCCGAAGACATCAAATGCAAATACGGCTACGCCCTCGCGCAACTCGCCGACCCGGAGGAATTTCTGGAAGTCGCGGGCGTCGATGATCGTCCGGCAAGAAAAATCTCCCGCCGCGCCCTCGCCGATGTCATTCAGCCGCGCGTGGAAGAACTCTACGAACTCATCCTGGGCGAAATCAGCCGCGCCGGTTTCGAGGATGTGCTCACGCCCGGCATCGTCATCACCGGCGGCGCGTCGGTGATGCCCGGCATGGTCGAACTGGGTGAAGAAATTTTCCACATGCCCGTGCGCCAGGCCGCGCCCAAATACACGGGCAGTCTGGCGGACGTGGTGTGCAATTCCCGCTTTTCCACCGCTTACGGTCTTTTGATGGTGGCGCAGGAAGAACGTCGCCGGGGACAGAAAGTGGAAGAAAAACCATTGTCGTTCAAGGAACTCTGGAACAAGGCAACATCATGGCTGGAAAAGAATTTTTGATTTTCATTTTTAACTTTTTTTGAAAAACGGAGGCAATATGAGCAATAAGTTTGAAATCATCGAGAAACAAGCGCTGGATACCATCATCAAGGTCGTCGGCGTGGGGGGCGCGGGCGGTAATGCCGTCGACCACATGATTCGGGAAAACGTGCAAGGCGTGGAATTCATCGCCGCCAATACCGACGCCCAAGCCCTGAACCGCTGTCAGGCAGCCAGCAAGCTGGTGCTCGGCAAGCTGGGCGCGGGCGGCAAACCGGAAGCGGGCAAGGCGGCTGCCGAAACGCATCGGGATGCCATTCGCGCCCAACTGGAAGGCGCCAACATGGTGTTCATCACCGCCGGCATGGGCGGCGGCACCGGCACGGGCGCGGCGCCCGTGGCTGCCGAGGTCGCGCGTGAAATGGGCATCCTCACCGTCGGCGTGGTGTCCAAGCCCTTCACCTTTGAAGGCAAAAAACGCATGAAAAACGCCGAAGACGGCATCGCCGAATTTTCGCAACATGTCGACTCGCTGATTGTCATCCTGAACGACAAATTGCAGGATGTCATGGGCGAAGACGCGGGTGTGGATGAATGTTTCAAGGCCGCCGACGACGTGCTGAAAAACGCCGTCGGCGGCATTGCCGAAATCATCACCAATCACGGTCTGGTCAATGTCGACTTTGAAGACGTGCGTACCGTGATGGGCGAAACCGGCAGAGCCATGATGGGGAGCGCCACCGCCTCAGGACAAGACCGCGCCCGCGTCGCGGCGGAACAGGCGGTTGCCTCGCCGCTTCTGGAAGGCGTCAATCTCGCTGGCGCGCGCGGCGTGCTGGTCAACATCACCGCCTCACGCTCCAGTCTGAAAATGAAAGAAGTGCGCGAAGTCATGGCCGCCGTCGAAGCCTTCACCGACGAAAACGCTCATGTCATTTTCGGCGCGGTTTACGACGAGGGCATGGGCGACAACCTGCGCGTCACCGTGGTGGCGACCGGCTTGGGACAAGCGGCGTCTGCCAGACCAGTTCTTAGCGTCGTCGAAAACCCGCTACAGGCGCAAGGCACGGGGACTTACGGCCCTGCGAGCGGTAGCGACAGCAACAACTGGGGGGAACTGGACACGCCTGCGGTGATTCGCAGAGGCAACCGAGAGGCGGCGCAAGTGGCCGCGATGAAAAGCAAGGGCATGAGCGACTACGACATTCCCGCCTTCCTGCGGAAACAGGCGGACTAAGCGGGCATTTCCCGGCGTGAGCAAAACGCAGGGGCGGTTCAAGGGTTCAAGCCCGCCCCTGCAAACCCCCCTGCAAACCCATTACCCCGCAAACTTCGCACCCCGCATCCCGTTTGAATTTCACCGCGCGTAATTCCGCCCCCAGCGCATCCACGCGCAACAGCCGCCCCTGCAAGGGTTCACCCATTCCGACCAGCAGTTTCAAGGCTTCGCCCGCTTGCAGACTGCCGATGACGCCGGTCAAGGGGGCGAAGATGCCGGTGAGGGCGCAGCGGGTTTCGGTCACGTCTTCGCCGTCGGGAAACAGGCAGTGATAGCAGGGGGAAGCGGGGTTTCTCAAGTCGAAGACGCTGATTTGTCCGCTGAATCCGACTGCCGCGCCGGATATCAAGGGTTTTTTGTAGCGCACACAGGCGCGGTTGATGGCGTGGCGGGTGGCGAAATTGTCGCTGCAATCAAGCACGACATCAGCCTCACGAATTTCGGCGGCGAGCGCCTCGCCTTCGAGTCGCTGACAAATGGGGATGACCTGGGTTTGCGGGTTCAAGGCGGCGAGGGTCGCCTGCGCGGAGCGGGCTTTGTTTTCGCCCAGACGGGATTCGGTGTGCAGGATTTGGCGTTGCAGGTTGCTGGCGTCTACCGTGTCGCCGTCCGCGATGACGAGGGTGCCGACACCGGCGGCGGCGAGGTAGAGGGCGGCGGGCGAACCCAGACCGCCCGCGCCGATGAGCAGCGCCCGCGCATCCAGAATGCGCGCCTGCCCGACGACGCCGAGTTCATCGAGCAGGATATGACGGCTGTAACGGAGCAATTCGCCGTCGTTCATGGATTCACTTCTTGATGATGTAATAACCTTTGAGCAGCTTCAACGCTTGCTGGAATTGGTAGTCGGATGCCGAGGCGTATTCCAGACGGGCGGGGAACGCCTGTTCTTCCGCTTCTTTGGCTTTGTCGTCCTTGCCTGCGTCAGCCTTGGCTTTTGCGGCTTCGGCGGCCTTGCCCGCAGCGGCGTCGCGGTCGTTTTCCAGATGTCCTGCCAAATCGGCTTCGCGCAGACGCAGCGCCTTGACGCCGCCGCCAGCGATTTCTTCTTCTTCGATGTCCGGTTCAATGCCTTTGGCTTGAATGGAACGACCACTGGGCGTGTAGTAGCGGGCGGTGGTGAGTTTGATGGCGGCATTGCCGGGCAGGGGCAGGATGGTTTGCACCGAGCCTTTGCCGAAGGTTTGTGTACCCATGATGACGGCGCGTTTGTGGTCTTGCAACGCGCCCGCGACGATTTCCGACGCCGACGCCGAACCGCTGTTCACCAGCACGACCATGGGCACGGATTTGATGCCTTCCGGCAATGCCTGCAAGGGGTCGACGCGCGTGCCGCGCAGATAGTCTTCGGGCAGCGCCTTGTATTCCTGCTTGGCGTCGGGGGTGCGTCCGTCGGTGGAGACCACGAGCGTGCCTGCGGGCAGGAAGGCGCTGGTGACGCCGACCGCGCCGTTCAGCAGCCCGCCAGGGTCATTTCGCAGGTCGAGCACCAAGCCTTTCAATTCGCCATTTTTATACAGGTCGCCAATTTGCTTGGCGAGGGAAGAAATGGTGTTTTCCTGAAATTGCGTGATGCGTACCCAGGCGTAGCCGGGTTCGACCTGTTTGGATTTGACGGATTGCACCTTGATGACTTCGCGCGTCAGGGTGAGTTCCAGCGGCTTGTTTTCGCCTTTTCTGAGAATCGAGAGGCGAATTTTGGTCAGCGGCTTGCCGCGCATTTTCTTGACGGCATCATTCAAACTCAGCCCTTTGACCGGCGTATCGTCGAGTTTGAAAATCAGGTCGCCCGCCTTGATGCCAGCGCGATAGGCGGGGGTGTCTTCAATGGGGGAAACGACTTGCACCAGACCGTCTTCCATACCCACTTCGATGCCGAGTCCGCCGAATTCGCCCTGTGTGCCGACTTGCAAATCCTTGAAGGAATCCGCGTCGAGATAGGAGGAGTGAGGGTCAAGATTGGACAACATGCCGGAGATGGCGTTGGCAATCATTTTCTTGTCTTCAATCGGTTCGACATAGCCCTGCTTGATGGCGTTGAAGACTTCCGCGAAGGTTCGCAGTTCTTCAATCGGCAGACCGGCATCATTCCTGTCGGCAAAGGCGGGGATTTGAAAACTGATGAGAATGCCGGCGACAAAGCTGACAATGACTAAACTAAGGGTTTTTTTCGTGCTCATGTTTCTCTCATTTAAGGGATACCCATTTCATGGGGTCAAGCGCCTGTCCTTGATGGCGAAGCTCAAAGTATAAACCGGAATCCGCGTTGCCACCGCTGTTCCCTGCGATGCTGACGGTTTCGCCGCCTTCCACGCTGTCGCCCACCTGTTTGTAGAGCGCGTCGCTGTTGCCATACACCGTCAGATAGCCCGCGCCGTGGTCGATAATCAGCAGATTGCCGAAGCCGCGCATCCACTCTGCATAGACGACCTGCCCTTTGGCGATGGCTTTGACTTCGCTGCCCTGCGGCGCGCGAATGAATAAACCTTTCCATGCGCCGCCGCCTTCGCGCGCCGCGCCGAATCGCCCTGTAACCTGTCCGCGCACGGGCAGGCGCAGGCGACCTTTCAGCCTGGCGAAATTGCCGGAAGTGGCATTGGGTACGGCGCGGTTTTCTATCGTGCCGGTTGCGGTGGGTTTGCTGGCGTTCTTTTGGGCGTTCTTTTTCGCCTCTGCTTCCGCCTTTTTGCGCGCTTCTTCCGCCTTGCGCGCCTGTTCAGCGCGACGGCGTTCCTGTTCCGCCAGCACGCGGGTCAGGCGGTCGATGAGTTTGGAAAGATTTTTTTCATTCTTTTGCAGGTTGCCGATTTCCTGCTTCTGCGTTTTTATTTTGCCCGCAATCTGGTTCACGATTTTTTGCCGCTCGCGCTTTTGCTCCAGCAGCTTGTCATGTTCGGCTTCCTGTTGCGCGCGGACTTCGGCGAGTTCGGCTTCTTTCACCTTGGCGTCGGCCGTCAGTTTTTTCTGCCGGACGAGCGTCGTTCGCATATCCGCCAGCAGTTCGGCGCGGGCGCGGGCGATGGTGAGCAGATAGTAGAGGTCGCGGGCAAGCTGGTTGGGGTCGCTGCCGCTCAACGCCAGTTGCAGGGCGTCCGGCGAGGCTTGCAGGTATTGGCGATAGAGCAGTTTTTCCAGTTGTTTTTGCTGCTGGCTCTGGGTGACTTCCAGTTCCTGCGAAGCGCGCGCGAGATTTTGCAGGGTGTCTTGCAGACGGCTGTGTTCCTGTTGCAACGCGCGAAGCTGGCGCTCGCCTTCGGAAATCTGCTCCTCGACCTGCTTCAACTGGTCGGCGGCGTCAACGCGGGATTCTTCGCTGGCGGAAAGTTCTTTTTTCAGCGCCTCGATGCGTCCACGCAATTCCTTCAGGTCTTCCTTGCGGGAAGCAATTTCGCCCGTACTCTGCGACAGCGCGCAGGCAGACCAGAGCAAGAGCAAAAGGAAGGCGAAGAGGCGCATTTTTCAGGAATCAGAGGTCAGGTGGCAGGGAGGGGCGAACCGCGTTCGCCCGTCATGGATGCGGGCGACCGCAGGTCTCCTCTACATCGGTCACCCGATGCCGGTCATTTTCCTGTCAGTTTGTGATACTTCGCCGTCAGCGCGTCCTTGCTTTCCTCGTGGTCGGGGTCTTTGGGGATGCAGTCGACCGGGCAGACCTGCACGCACTGGGGTTCGTCGTAGTGTCCGACGCATTCGGTGCATTTGTTGGGGTCGATGACGTAAACTTCTTCGCCTTGCGAAATGGCCTCATTGGGACATTCGGGTTCGCAAACGTCGCAGTTGATGCATTCGTCAGTAATTTTTAATGCCATTTTGGTGATTCCTCTCCGTGATGAAAAAATGAATAGCCCGTTTTTATCCGGCGCCGCGCCGTAGAGCCAACCGCCGGGCGACGGCGGGCTGCACGAATTTGCTGACATCGCCGCCCAGACGCGCGATTTCGCGCACCATGGTGGCTGAAACGAACATGTACTGCTCGCCCGGCGTCAGAAATACGGTATCGACTTCGGGGTAAAGCTGGCGATTCATGCCCGCCATCTGAAACTCGTATTCAAAGTCGGAAACCGCGCGCAAGCCGCGAATCACGACCTGCGCGCCCCGCTCGCGCACAAAATGCATGAGCAGGGTATTGAAGCCGCAGACCTCGACATTGGGCAGGTCGGCAAGCATCTCCCGTGCCATCGCCACGCGCTCGGCAAGGGGAAAAAAGGGCTGCTTGGACGGACTTTCCGCCACCGCCAGCAATACCTTGTCGAACAGCCGCGCCGCCCGCCGCGCCAGGTCTTCGTGTCCCCTGGTCACAGGGTCGAAGGTGCCGGGGTAAATGGCAAGGCGAGCATCCTGTGGTGTGCCGGTACTGGCGCTGATGCTGGTATTCAAGCCGCGACTCCTGATTCCTGCTGCGTCGGGGGTGACAAATGCAGCAAATGAAAATAAACCTGCCCCGCCTGTCCCTGCCGTGTGGTTTGCCACGCCCCCAGGTTCGCAACGGGGCATTCCGCCTCGGCGTAAAACGCGCCATCGGGCAGCAGCAGCCTGTCCAGCAAGGGTTCCAGCCGGTCAAGCCAGCCCTGACGATAGGGCGGGTCAGCAAATAACACATCGAACGGCGTTTTGCAGGAAACTGCGTATTTTAACGCATCTGTCGTCACGAATTCCACTGTTGCCGGCATTTTGAGGCGACGGGCATTTTCTTTCAGCGCCGCCATGACCTTCGCGTCGCGCTCAACCATGACCACCCGCGTCGCGCCACGCGACGCCGCCTCAAACCCCAGCGCGCCGCTACCCGCAAACAGGTCAAGACAGACGCGCCCGGTCAAATCCTGCCCCAACCAGTTGAACAGCGTTTCCCGCACCCTGTCCGGCGTGGGGCGCAGACCGGCGCTGTCAGGAAATTTGATGAGCTGGCGACGCCACTCGCCGCCGATGATGCGAACCTGGTTCATGCGGTGACGGGGGATTGCAATCTTGGTGGCTGAATCAGACTTTCCGCCGAAATGCCGAATTGCTTGTGCAATTTCCAGATCATGTTCAGGGTCAGCGGGCGTTTGCGGTTCAATACTTCATACACCCGATTCAAGCGACCAATGGCGGGAACGAGGTCTTTGGGCGTCAGGTTTTCCTGTTCCATGCGGAATTTGATGGCTTCAATCGGGTCGGGCGCGGCAATCGGATAATGTTGTCGCTCGTAGGCTTCAATCAAGGTCGCCAGCACCTCGAAACGATCCCCTTCCGACGTGCCCGGCAGCGGTTCCGGTTCCTGGTCGAAATAAGGCTCAATCTCCCGCAGCGCCGCTTCATAATCGGCTTCTGTTCGTATCGGTTTGATGGTTTTCATTGCTGTCGCTCCTGTTACACGCTCTGCGCGTCGATGCGGTCGTATTCCTCGTGCGTGCCGACAAACTTGACATAGAGGATGCCCGCGACGAACGCGACGGCAACGACCAGTCGATAGTCGTTGCCCTTGATGTTGAATACGACGCGCCGCCCTTTGAGAATACTGGCGTTACGGTACTGCGCCTTGATTTCCGAAGGCTGCCGCCATTGCGCCTTACGAACTTCGTCCAGCCACATTTTGAGCGGCAATTCGGCGTCTGGATGCGACATCCAGAAGGCTCGCAGCGTTTTGACCGCAATCACCCTCATGGAGAAATTATAGTCCCGTTTTGGGATGTAGACCTGTGTTTGGCGTGTTCCTCACCGGGCGCTTTTTCTTCTGCCCCCACCGTCACTTCCGTGAGCTTGTCCATCCGCACATGCCGGTTGAAGGCGGCGCGGATGTCGGCGAGGGTGACGGACTGGACACGTTCCTGATACCGCGTGAGGTAATCGAGCGGCAGGCCGTAAAAGCCGATATTGGCGATTTGCCCGAGAATTTTTCCGTTGCTGTCCAGATTCAGGGGGAAGCTGCCCATCAGGTAGGCTTTGGCGGCGGTGAGTTCATCCGGGGTCGGGCCTTCTTTCAGGAAATCGGCAAGGACTTTTTTCGCCAGCGCGGTCGCTTCGTCGGCTTGTTCCTTTCTGGTTTGCAAGCCGATGGTGAAGGGTCCGTTTTGTTTCATGGGCGAAAAACCGCTGTACACGCTGTATGCGTAGCCGCGTTTTTCGCGGATTTCATTCATCAGGCGGGAAACGAAACCACCGCCACCCAAAGTGTAATTGCCCACCAGCAGGGGGAAGAAATCCGGGTCGCCACGAGCGATGGCGGGCAAGCCCAGATAGATATGCGCCTGACTCGCCGGATGCGGCACACGCGCGACTTTGCCCGCGCCCGCTCCGGGCGCTGCCGGTAGCGTGGGCAAGGCGTCTCCTGCGGGCAGGGCGGCGGCGAGGCGTTCCGCCAAGGCTCTGGCGGCGTCCGCTTCCAGATCGCCAACGATGCTGATGACGGCATTGGCGGCGGTGTAATGCGCGCGCCAGAATTGCCGGGCATCCTCAACCGTCAAGGCGGCGAGAGATTCCGGCGTGGTCACAACGCCATAGGGATGGTCAGGGTAAAGCGCAGACCAGAAGGCGCGACTGGCGAGGGTGTCAGGGCGGGTGAGTGCATCCTTCAAACCGGCGATGCTGCGCGCCTGTTCGCGGGCGAACACGTCGGCGGCGAAATGCGGCTGATGCAGGATTTTTACGAAAACATCCAACGCCGCCGCCTGTTTTTCCGGCGTGGTGAGGGTACGCAGGCTGAGGCTGGCGCGGTCTGAATCCGCGCCGCCACCCAGCGCCGCGCCGACATCGGCGAGGCGGTTGCTGATGTCGACTTCACTCAAATCGCCCGCGCCCAGGTCAAGGAGTTTGTGCGTAAAAGACGCGAGTCCGGCTTTGTTCGCAGGGTCGAACATGTCGCCAGCGGCGAAACCCAGATGCACATCCAGAATGGGCAAGGCGCGTACCGGCACGAAATACACCCGCGCGCCGGTTTGGGTTTGCCAATGTTGAATGGTGATTTCGGCATGAACGAGGGGCGTGAGAATGAGGAAGGTCGCGGCGACCAATCCCGAAAAAAGTTTTTTCAACATGGTGGGGTACTCTCGAATGGGTGAATGGTTGTGTTGTCCGGTCAATTTTTTTTCAGCGGCGTCGGCTGCAACACGCCCACGGTCAGGTGGTCGTCGTTGAACCAGGCTTGCGCCGCTGCCTGGACTTCCGCTGCGGTCACGGCGTCGAGACGGGCGTTCAGGGTGGCGACATCCTTGTAGGTGAAGCCCATAATTTCCAGCGCGCCGATTTCCATCGCCTGCCCGAACACGGAATCCAGTTTGTAGGTTTCCGATGCCAGCAGTTGCGCCTTGGCGCGCGCCAGTTCCGCGGCTTCCACGCCATTTTGGGCGATGTCGGCGATTTCGGCTTTGAGCGCGGCTTCCAGCGTTTCCGGCGTTTGTCCGGCGGTGGGCGTGCCATAGAGATAAAACAACGCCGGGCCGCGATTCAGGGCGTCGTAGGACGCGCCGACGCTGATCGCCAGTTGCTTTTCCCGCACCAGTCGGCGGGGCAGACGCGCGCCTTCGTGACCATCGAGCACGGCGGCGAGCATGTCGAGCGCGAAGGGTTCGGGCGCGCCGTCAATTTTCGTGATGCCGGGCGCTTTCCATGCCATCAGCAAATAGGGCAATTCCGCCGGTCCCTTCACCGTCAGGCGGCGCAGCCCCTTTTGTTCCGGCTCCAGCTGCGGTTTTCTGGAGGGCAGCTTTTGCGGTTTCAGCGCGCCGTAATAGCGCTCCGCCAGTTTGAACACCCGGTCATGCTCCACATCGCCCGCCACCACGAGGGTGGCGTTGTTGGGCGCGTACCAGACCTGATACCACGCCTTGGCGTCGGCGGCGGTCATGTTTTCCAGATCGTTCATCCAGCCAATCACGGGGCGGCGGTAGGGGTGTGCCTGAAACGCGACGGCGTGCGCCTGCTCGAACAGCAGCGAATGCGGATTATCGTCGGTACGCATCCGGCGTTCTTCCATCACCACTTTCATTTCCTGCGCGAATTCCTGTGCGTCGACCGTCAGATGCCGCATCCGGTCGGCTTCCAGCGCCATCATGTCGGGCAGTTTTTCCTTCGGAATCTGCTGGTAATAGGCGGTGTAATCGCTGCTGGTAAAAGCGTTGTCGCGCCCGCCGGAAGCGGCAACCCGCTTGCTGAACTCGCCCGCGCCAACCTTGGGTGTGCCCTTGAACATCATGTGTTCGAGCATGTGCGCCACGCCGGAAGCGCCATCGACTTCATCCATGCTGCCGACGCGATACCAGACCATCTGCACCGCAACCGGCGCGCGATGGTCTTCCTTAACCACGACGCGCAGCCCGTTTTTGAGGGTGGTTTCATAGATATTGTCAGAGGGCGCGGCATGAGCGCAGAGGGCGGCAAAGAGCAGCAGGGCGGTGAAAAAACGAAGTGTTTTATTGAGGGGGATCGTCATGGTGTTGTACTTTCTTGAAATGAACAAGGATGCTGTTTTTTTGAAAGGTTGTTATTTTAACCACAACTGAAGGGAATGGAAGACAGGGCAAACATGAGTTTGTCGAGACCAAAAATATTAAAGAGGGGGAATGAATGTCATATATGGTTTGTGTGGCATGAAATTTGTGAGCCTGACCTGCCAAACCACTTCGTGCTCAACATTCATGTTGGACACATCAAGGATGCAATACGCTTTCTTCATGAATCTGCTTCGCATAACGCAAGAAATCCTCAATGCGCTCACTGAATAGCAGATGACGGACTTTCTGGAGTTCGCTCAAAGGCCAATCCCACCAACGAATTTCCAGTAATGCTTGGCGTACAGATTCGGGAAAACGGTAGCGAATATGCCGCGCCGGGTTGCCCGCAACAATCGAATAGGGTTCCACGTCGTGGGTAACGACAGCGCCCGCGCCGATAATTGCGCCATCACCGATGGTGACACCGGAAAGAATGATGACGCGAGTGCCGATCCAGACATCGTTACCGATTTTTATATCATTACCTGGATAGGGGGTTTTCAGGTCGCAGGATAAAGGAGCGTGGTTGAAAATAAATGTTGTAACGAAACCAAACGGAAGACCATGCCCTTGCCTGCCTTGCATACAGACATTGCGGGCAATCGACGTGTAAGAAGCAATTGTTAGTTTGTCGATGAAATGAATGTCCACAGATGAAACCATTCCAGTCATCAGTTTGGCTAGAATGGCATAGGGTGTCGGACATTATTGAATAATTCGTTTCAATAACATCTGCACGCCTTCTTCAACAGATTGATACTCGGTGTGTACGACAATATCCGGATTTTCGGGGATTTCATAAGGGCTGCTGATACCAGTCATGTTGGGTAACTGACCGGAACGAGCTTTTTTATACAATCCCTTCGGGTCGCGTGTTTCGCAGAGCGCCAATGGCGTATCGACATAAACCTCGCAAAATCGTTCATTCGACACCAATTGCCGCGCCATCTCGCGTTCCCGTCGAAAGGGAGAAATAAGGGCAGTGATGACAATCAAACCGGCATCAGCCATCAAGCAAGACACCTCGGCAATGCGTCGAATATTTTCTGTACGGTCGGTTTCCGAAAATCCTAAATCACGGTTTAGCCCTTGCCGGACATGGTCGCCATCCAGAATAAAAGTATGCTTTCCCCGTTCAAACAACGCAATTTCCAGCGCGTTCGCCAGCGTGGATTTACCGGAACCGGACAAACCCGTAAACCAGATGACCAGACCCTGATGACCATTGAGCCGTTCCCTGTCCTGGCAGGAAATATTGAAAGTGTGAGTATGCAGGTTTTTCATCTGAGGTTTTTCCACAGGGCGTCAAAATCAAGGTAATCGGTCGAGATGCCTTCGCGCTCAATCAGTTTTTCAAACTCCTGTAAATCGTAACGAAAAGAGGAACGCAATCCGTCGAATTCCGGGCGTGAAAAATCCGGTTTTTCTTCGCCGATATCCACGCCTTCCAATACAAATTCCGGCGGAATCTCAGGGTAGTCTCCTTTCATACCCAACAGTTCATGAACAAAGCGGTTGCGCAACGCGGCATCTTTTAATTTGGGCAAAGAAACCAGAAAAACATCGCTTGCCGCAAATTTATTCAAAATATTGCCCAAAGCAAAGCGGTATCGTGTACAACCCAAACAATTTCTCAACGGGAAGTTGCATCTGGCATAGAAAAAATCCAATTCATAACGTAAGCGCGCAGAGAACTCCCCCTCCCGCACACGCACGCTTTCGTCCTCTAAATAACGAGAAATTGTATTTCGTAACTTCGATGGATAGATTCGATTAAACAATAATTCCTTTTCATAGTTATTTACGGCATTTACAGTAATTCCATTTGGATCATTCCGGGAAGAAGGCAACTTCATGGCAAGCCACTTGTTCATTCGATAGGCAGACCAAGTTCGTTCCCAAGGGTTACGGAAGCATAAGACTATCCGACAGTTGTTGGGCATGCGTGAAATGGCAAATGGATTTAACGAATAATGAACGCTCGCATCAAGTAACCAGGCATTGGGTGAGGTGCTTTCACTTCGCACAAAAAAAGACTTGCCAAAATCAATGCTTTGATAAACGTTCGGTTCTTTTTCGTTTGGCACAAGAAATTCTGCTAGACTTTGGTCAATGAACCATGAAGCCAATGCTGATGTACCACATTTTTGCATTCCGGCGATGAAAAGATGTTTGTTCATGAAGCCTCCAAAGTTTTTATAAAATAAAGAATTATGGCGGGTAAATCAATATCTAACGTGACACCAGTAGCTTGGCAAGCAATTTTCTGTCGTGAGCAATAATCGGGGTGACGGGTCGCATATCGGTGGCTGTTAGATATTCATCTTTTTTCTGAAAAATTCGGGTGAGGTCGGTTTCCGCAACAACATGGCGATAATGGCATAAATCCCCCGCCTGTTTCAGCACGGTCTGCTCGTTTTTGATGTATTTAATGACTTCGCGGTAAGTCAGCATTCCCCGGTAAATACCTTGCGCGCTGACCACAAAAATATAGTCCCGGTTACGCACAGCATTAAGGAGCGTACTGAAGTCCGCATGTTCGTCAACAATATCTGTTTCCGTAACTTCAGAAATGGCCAATCTGGATTGCCCAGTCACGAAAAACTCGACAGGAATTCTATTGGTTTGTCCTGCCCAGCAATGGACACGCGGATCTTTCAAAACTTCTGTGCGTAACTCCTTGAAGAAATCGTGCTGCGGATGCCGGGGGTTGAGCAGGTCTTTACTGAAATAGGTTTTTTCATCCATGGTTCCCCAAGAATAAATATTCTCCAGTTGTACAGCGTCAAAACCAAGTTTGAAACAGGTTTCGGTAAAGGCGGGCATTTCCATGAAATTTAATTCCTGAACCACCATGATCGCCTCTAATCGATTGATATGACCGGAACGGCGCAATTCTGACATGAAACGCAGATTTTTCTGCAACTGCCTGAAATTTCCACCGCGTCTTAACCTGGCATAAACATGGGGATTGAACGAGTCGATGGAAACGCGCATGATAATATGAGATTTTGCAAGATGCTCAATACGTTTCCATATTTTGGGTACAAAGCAGGTTCCGTTTGTCTCGAAACTGATTTTCGCGTCCGGACGTTCAGGGCGCAGGTTTTCAAGGAGTCTCATGCAATCCTTGCTGAAAAAAGGATCGCCGTGTCCGGTGACGTTCAGATAATGCAGATTGTTCAAATGCGGCGCAAGCTCCAAATAGGCTTTCTCGAACATTTCCCGCACTTCCGACCATACCCTGATAATGGGCTTAGGGCGGCAGGATGGGCAGGAAAGATTGCATTGATAATCATAGGCAAGATTAAAACGATCCGGGAAAGGCAAGATGAATTCTTCCAGCGTTTTATCTGATACGTCCGGCAAGGTGTTGTTCATCAGCGATGGGCAAACTTCCTTGCGACAATAGCGATACGAGCCATCCAGAATGGAACGGCGGATTTCCTGTGCAGCTTCTCCGTTCCAAACTTTCTCCAATCCTTCCGTGATATAGCCGATGGGTTTACTGTTCAACCAGCTGCAAAAATGAATTTGCCCTCCTGAATCCACATATATTTCACGAAATGGCTTGTCGCAATACTTCATTGGCTTCTCCACAAAAAATTACCACGTCGAATGAGCATCACCGGTGTTTCGCTCTCCGGGTCTGCCCAGCGTGGATTTCCCATTCAACACCCGCAACACTTCATCCGCGATCCGGCGCATTTCTCCTTTGCCATAACGGTGATCGCAAGGTAGACAAAACAGTTGTTTCAACAGTTTGCTTTCCGCGTCGGCTACCTTTTCTACCGAGGAAATTTTTTCTCTTGTGGTCGAAGGCAACCAAAAGCGCGGACAGACGATCCCTTGCCGGGTCAGCGCGGTCGCCATGAATTCCCATGAGATGTGTCCGGGAAGCCGCAAGGGGAAGACAATCGGGGCAAAAGCGGGGCTTCGTTCCGACCACAGCGCCCATTCGCGCAGACGGTCGTGCAGGGCGCTGTAATTTTCCTTGCGTCTGGTAACAACGGAGTCCAGGGGAATACGGCGCAGCAAGCTCGCGGTCAGGCGGCTCATCTCACCTCCCGGCAAGGGGGATTCCTGCGCGATTTTGGCTTCCCGCAGGAAGATGCTGTTGTCAATTACCGGGGATTCAAAACGCTCCAGAAGCACATCACGCCGCTTTTTACTGAAAGGTATTTCCGCTGCGGACGGCGCGGGACGCAGGGTGGCGATGCCTTTTCCCGCTTTCCCCGCCAGAATGCCGCCATCCGGTACACCCAGTACTTCCGCCGGACTGTAGAGCGTGGTGTTGGCTTGCGATTCCACGCCCGTACAAAGCGCCTGCGAGCGGTCTTCGAGCCAGAAAATATCGGTACGCGCCGCCAGCGCGCCGCAAAGTTCCGGCGCGGGGGGGCGTCCCAGCCAGGAAAGCGTCAGCACTCCTTCTCCCGGTAGTATCTGCCGCACAAAGTCGATGGGCGGAGAAAAGCTGTCCCCGACAGGATAAAATTTGCATGCCACCAATCGGCTTAACAGGGCGATGTAGTTCGCTGGCGCAATAACCGGCAGCCAGACACAGGTAATGGCGTTGCCCCACAGCCAGGCGGCCAGCGCTGCGGAAGGGCTGGCGAAACAAGCGGTTTCGTGATTTTGTGTCCAGCCTTCCCATACACTCCCCATGGTTTCCGGCACGGCGTCCAGATCGAGTTCCATAAAGCCGCCCAAAACGGGAAGGCCGGGGACGACCTCGTCATGTGCAGCGGAGGAGGGAGTACTGCTCCAGGGCGGGGCGAATTCAGCATTTTCCGGGAAAGCCAGACGCGCCGCGTCCAGCAGCGGGGCGTTTCCCTTGATTGAGTCGAGAAAATAATCCTGATAGTTCTGAATAATTATGCGTAATTTCTCGATCTGCCCGGTTTCCAGGCAGTTGGCGACCATGCCGCGCAGGGCGAGCAGAATGCGCTCCCGGATTTGCAGATGAAAGCGACCGGAGAAAAACTGGTCCATTTCCCTGTAATAGTGCAGCCAGCACCTGCCCTCTTTCTGGAAAAAAAGACCTTTATCGACTGTTTGTAACCAGGAATATCCGGTGCTGTTTCTGCGCCAGACGCTCATGGCTTCGTCGAAGTATTTTATTTTTCCTTCCACGGCGTGCAGCATCAGAATAAAATGATCAACTGTCATGTTATACCGAAACCAGTGCGGCAAGCCATCGCGAAAACGCCAGCGATAAACCGTGGAGGCGGTCTGGAAATAATAGTTCGCAATGGCTTCGTCCGCGTAAAATATGCCTTGCCGTATTCTTTCATCGTCGGAGACGATATTTTTATAAATATACTGTTTTTTTTCATCGCCTGGACGATCCTCGAACAGTAATTCCACCTTGTGACAGCAGACGGAAAAATCCGGGTTTTCTTCAAGAAAACGCACCTGTTTTTCCAGTTTATGGGGTACTGTCCAGAAGTCGTCTCCCTCACAAAATGCCAGATATTTACTGCGGATTTTCTGAAAACCTTCCATGAAATTTTTTGCGCCAGTCGTGTTGACCGGCTGTTGTGAAACAACGATATTTTTATGTTTTTTTGCCCATTTTTTGATGATTTCCTGCGTGCCATCGGTAGAACAATCATCGCAAATGATGAGTTCAAAAGGAAAAGATGTTTCCTGGGAAAGGCAGCTTTCCATCGCCTGTTCAATAAAAGGCGCATGGTTGTAAGTTGGCATGAAAATACTGACCAGCGCTTGTTCTTTTTTCATGATAATCTCCTTGGTTCAAAAATGAGAATTCCGGGAGCTTTAATCCCGGTGTTTATAAGTTCCAAGCCAGCTTGCCAATGTCCCCAAACGACCTCCGGAAATAGCGAACAATCCAGCCAAGAGGATATTGACCATCAGAATCATCGTTTCCCGGATACCTCCATTGAGGGGGTAGTAGTGCCGGTTTGTTCTGGTGCACCATCTATCCCTGAAGAAGCGAATGTCTTCCAGAATCAATCGGTTGCTCATCCTGAGCGAAGCCGGGGCGTTGATGATTCCAAACATCATTCCAAGACTTTGAGGGGTATAAGGGCGAATATGCGTAAAATCATACCAGAACCGTGTTCCGGGCATGGGGGTTATAATAATCAGTCGCCCGTCCTCTTTCAGCATTGGCAGGTAATGATCCATAAAATTCACCAGAGCTTCAGCCTGCATATGTTCAATGATATGTGACATTAACAAGATGTCGTACTTCCTCTCCCCCGGTAACGTATCCGGGAGGAAAACTTCATATCCGTCACGACACAAATCCTCCACTTGTTGAGGATTCATATCTACCCCTGTAAGCGAAGAACAAGACTCGCGTAACAGGCGCAGATATTTTCCATCGCCACAGCCAATATCCAATACGCTTTTCCCTTTGAAAGGTGAGTCGAAAAGATGGCTTAAATATTTTTCTTCCAGTTTTTGATAATGCGTATGGGAGAACAATTTTTGTATTTGATTCATAAGGCTTTTCATAGCAAAGCCTCCACGGCATCTACGTCAAAAACAGGGATTCCAGTTTGTAGCAAAACGGCCTCCCGTTCGCAAAACAGGTTGTCAATAAAAACGGCGTTTTTATCGTCGATAAAATCGGCTTTGTTCGTGCCTTCCGGCAGATGGACAATTTTATCAAAAAGTTCCGGCGCAATCCTGAATTTTTTCATATCTTCACGCAGATTGCCGGGATGACGGCTCAACATGACCAGCCGTTTGCCCTGATTGAGGCAGGCATACAGGAATTGCATCAGCAGGGTATTGACCCTGCCGTCCACAATCAGGGTGTCGTCATAATCCACGTACACGGTTTGATAGGCGCAGTCGAGGACGTAGCGGCTTTCAAGGCGGCGGCGCAGGGTGAGCCGCATATCGTTTTTCAGGATGCGCACCTCCATGCCCAGCGCGTCGTAGGCGGCAAGCAATGGGAAATTGACGCCCAGTTGGCGATAAACGCTCATGGTGCCTGCGGCGCGACAGGAGGCTTCCATGAGTTTGGGCTGCCCCTGGGCATCTTCCCTGGTCTGGAAAAACCAAAGTCCGCGCGGTTTCAGTACGGAATTCAGGGTTGTGGCAATTTGCGCTATCGCGGGGTCAAGTGGAAGCGCGCGGGAAACAAAGGCAATGCCCATTTTCACCACGTCGCGGCTGCGCGGGCCGACAAACAATAATTCGCCATGCCGGTTGGTGAAGCAATCTACGGTTAACTCCTGTCCGGGCAGATATTCGCAGATTACCGGTTCTGGGGTTTGCGCCAGAGCGCGTACCAGTTCATCTGCATTGTTCGGGCGTGTACAGCCTACGCCACCTTGGCCTTTGTCCGGCTTGACGAACACAGGCCAATTGTTCACTTCTGCCGGGTTTGTATAGGTCAGAGGGCAAAATGGTTCAGCACGCAGTGCGGCGTAAAGCTTGCTTTTTTCACGACAAAGCCGCGCGCAGGCAAGGTCGGAGCCGATGATTCGCGCATTCAGGCTTTCGCTGTATTCTGCCAGATACAGGGCTACGTCATCATGGGTGGGGAAAATCAAGTCAATTTCGTTCTCCGCGAGAAAGCGGTTGAAGACCGGCAGAAAATCGCTGTCGCCGATATTCGGGAGATCATCCCGGTAATGGGGGAAAAGCAGGTTGCCAAAACCGGGGCGGCTGGACGCGCCCCAGACGGCAAAGCGTGTGGAATAACGGAGCGCCTGAAAAAGCTCGAAAGCGTTTTCTGCCTCGCCGGGGAAAATGAGGATGTTTGTTTTACGCTGCTTGTTCATTTTCTTTCCTGCTAAAACAAACATTGTTCAAATATTTTTTGACCTCAGTGAAGCTATTCCACATCAGGACATCGAGAATGGAAAGATGGGGTTCAAAGGTATAAGGCGCGCAATTGTAGCTCAGTTGATTCATTGCAGTGAAAGTGAGCGAGATACCTGCCGTCTGCCATTCCTCCGGGCGGTAGATGGCATGACCGCCAGGGGGGTTCAGGTAGGCGTCGACGCCCAGCTGAGCCGCAATATGTAGCGTCCGCTGACCGGCATGTTTGTCGTCAAGCGCCAATCCGAGATGCGAGCAACGCTCCGGCGCAAAATAAATTTCCAGTCGCTCGGCGGTCGCGCAAAGCGTGTTCAGATTCAAATCGACCAGCATGTCCTTGTTCGGACGGGCAAAACTGTCACATACAAGGTCAATGACCTGTTGAAAATATGGGGCGTGTTTTTGGTAATGTTGTAATTGCGCGAGCAATTTATGTTCAGCTTCAGAACGGTTAACCAGACGAATTTCCTGTATCGTCGCGTCACGCGGTGATTTTTGCACGGGAATGCTGAAATATTGCCATCCTTCGACAGGATGCAAAATACGATTCCGGTTCATCCAACTGCGTCTGACATATTGAACGTCATCAAGCGCAATCCAGCGGTCGACCTGTGCCATCAGTTCAAAATAGCCGATGTAGGGAAAGGGATAGGGTTGCATGGCAGCGAGTTTCATATCGACTGTCCGCTTATCTTTTGACGGATGATTTCTGCAATCCTGCCAATCATCGCTTCATCCACCGCCATACCGGTCGGTAGCACAATGACTTTCTCCGCTATTTTTACCGTTTCCGGCAACAACAAAGCGGCATGGGGGAAAAGGTCACGATAGGGCTGCATGGCGTGTACGCCCGGCCAGAAGTATTTGCGGGCGAGGACGTTGTTCTGGTGCAGCGCCGCGATGATTTCATCCCGGCTGGCCTTGTTTCCTTCCTGAATTTCCAGCACGACATACTGGTAGTTGCGACTGCTGTTTTCGTCATGCGCCAGCAGCCGGACATCGGGCACATCAGAGAGCGCCCTGGCGTAGGCTTGATAATTGCGCTGATTGACAGCGAAGATGTCATCCAGGCTTTCGAGATTGGTGAGACCAAAAGCGGCGCAAATTTCTGTCATTTTGCCGTTGGTGCCGGGATAAATTACGTTGTCGTTGCCGTGAAACCCGAAATTCCGCATCAGGCGCATTTTTTCGGCGAGTTCGTCGTCATGGGTAATGACCGCGCCGCCTTCCATGGTGTTAAAGGTCTTGGTGGCGTGAAAGCTGAAGACTTCGCAGATTCCAAAATTGCCGATTGAGCGTCCTTGATACAGATTGCCAAAAGCGTGGGCGGCGTCGAACATGAGTTTTAGCCCATGTTCATCCGCGATGGCTTGCAAGTCTTCTATTGGCGCGGGGCGTCCCCAGAGGTGGACGCCGATGATGCCGGTGGTGCGCGAGGTGATCATGTCGCGCACGGCAGCAGGGGAAAGGTTGTGGGTTGTCGGGTCGATGTCGGCGAATACGGGGGTGATGCCTTGCCAATGGAGGGCGTGCGCGGTGGCGATGAAAGTCCACGAGGGTATGATGACTTCGCCGGAAAGCCCCAGGGCGCGGATGGCGATTTCCAGCGCGAGGGTGCCATTGGTGATGGCAACACAGTGTTTGACGCCGAGGCGGGCGGCAATACGCTCTTCCAGTTCGCGCACCATTTGCCCATTATTGGTAAGCCAGCAATTATCAAGAATTTGCCCTGCGCGACGCAAAAAACTATCCCGATTACCGATGTTGGGGCGTCCGACATGCAAAGGGGAAGGAAAGGCGGGGATTATCGCTTTTGCGGGGGGGGGGGGGGGGTCATTGTCATGGTTGCGACGATATCAGGTTTAGAAGTGTCGCGGCAAACCCTTCTGCAAAGCGAACCGGGTCGGTGAGTGCTTGCAGACGGGCGCGAAAATCAGGATTCGGCGCGGGAACAGGCTTGCACGCCAGCTTGATATAGTCATCCCGTGTTTTTGCAACCCACCCGGTCGCGCCCGCTGTTTTCAACAGGGCGATTGGACGTTGTGACCAGGGCAAGAGAGGGATGCCAAGCGCCAGATAAGGTCGCCCCATCCAGAGGCAGGTTGGCAAGGCCATATCGCCGCTATCGACTGGCGCTGCCAGCCCCAGGTCGATTGCGCGCCAATGCCCGCACAATTCTGTTGTCGTGCTGGCGCGTACAAAAGTCAGGCGCTCTGTTGCGATACCTGCGTGAGCAAACTGGTCCTGAATAAAGACTTCTGCGGCTTCTCCCAAGTCTTCCAGATTGAGGATCAAACGACTTTGCGGATTGTGTTGCAGAACCTCCGCAAACAGCGACCAGCCATTTTGCCCGATGCGAATGGTGGGCGTCAGGCAGCCGAAAACGGTTGCGCCTGTAGCATGAAGCGGGGCATTAGCGGCAAGCGGAATATCCGGTAGCGCGTAGAACTCGCCCATTTCCGGCAGGAGCAGCAAGGAGGTGGTGGGTAATATGTTTTGCACATCCAGACACGCTCCCGTCAGAATTTGCGTATCCGGCATGAGCGGCGGTAACGGGGTTTCGCCCCAGTGCAATTTGTGCGGCACGGCAAGCGATGCGAAGACTGGCAGACGTTCCATCGGGTCGTAGGTGTCCAAATCAATCATAATATCTGCTTGAAACGCCTGTATTCTTTTGATTGCGGTTTGGTCGTCGTCTTGATGAATTGCCAGAAATTTATGCGCGCTTGCCGCGCAGAGGTTCAGATAATCATGGTTCTGGGGCGTACAGGAAACAAGACAGGTAGAAAACTGTTCGGAGGGCAAATACTGGAGTAGCGGCAACAGCCGCCCCAGGCTTTTTTCACGGGCAAAGTTCCCTGCCATGAAAACGATTTTGATTTTACGGGGCAAAGTGAGTGGCAAGGGGGCTGCATTTCCGATAACAGGAAGCGCCAGTTCAGTCCGAATTTTTTTCAGCGTCGCTTGTAATTGTTCCCCGCTTTCCTCGTAATGCGCCAGCGTTTTGACGGTCAGGAGCAGATTGCCAAGGGTGGTGGGAAAGTTACGGAAATAATCGACAAACCCGGTAATGTCGCCCCGTTCAGCGAGGATATTGACCAGCAGGGCATACAGATTTGTCTGTGTGTCGGAGGGATGACGCGCAAGTTTCTGCAACAGCGCCACGGCTTCGTTGTTGCGGGCCAGAAAAGAGGGATTTCCAGAAGATAATTTCAGTGCGCTAAAAATAAAGTCTTTTGCTGTGTCCATGTGGTCGGTATGCGCGGCAACAAGCGCCAGCGCGACATGCACCAGGGGTTCATTCGGATCGGTTTGCAGGGCTGTTTCCAAAAGCGCGCGCGCTGTGTCAACATCGTTGTCGTTCAGGGCGCGCTGGGCTTTGCCCAGCAGTATTCTGACTGTTTTCCAGGCCAGAAAATACGCGCGTGACGGGATATGTTGTCCGGCAACGGCATTTGATGCCGCTGCTTGTGTTTTCTGAATAAATAATGGCAGTTGCCGCTGGCGGAATTGTTTTGTTTTATTTATCAGCGCCTGCCGTATTTTGGGTAAATATTCTCTGGTTGATTCAATTTCTTCCACGGCATCGGAAAGCGCAAAAACCTTGCCATTTTCTGGATATCTCGCGATGACTTCCGGGGTATAGCCATATTGTGCATAATCTGGATGCCGAAGTATCACAACCGGGCATTCGCATAGCATGGCAAGGGTGATGGTGCCGGAAAATTCGTAGGTATAAACCCGTGTTGCGGTCTGAAATTTTTCTGCCAGTCTGGGCAAAGATACCGGGCGGCGATTGGAAAGAATTTCTATATCCGGTGGAAAAACGGAAAAGTCTATTTCGGATTCTGGAATCCGGTTGAGATACAGCAGTGGTCTTTGTTTAACCTGTTCAGGGGCGGGCTTGAATAATTCTAGGTCTTGCAATACAAGACAGAGGTAGTCGTAATTTTCTTCTGGACCAGGCGCAAAATCAGGGAGGTAATAAAAGAACAGGTCATCTTTGCCCGCATTGATTTTATGACCTGTAATCAAACCATCGCGATTCAGCATCCAGTGCACGACAACCGGCGTATTAAAAAGATTGCTGCGTACAATGTCCGGGTAAACGCCGATTGCCCGTCGCCCCTCCGCTTCGTGCTGCATACAGATTTCGCGGGTTAAAACCGGTGTGTTCAGGGTGGGGTTCAGAACTTCTGCGCCAAATATCCATGCTTCCTCACCGGCAGTATTCAGGACATGGCACAGACGATGACAGGCTCGCGTTCCCTCGGAGCGAACTACAAAATCCAGCGCGAAAATGTAGTAGGGATGGTTCATGTCAAGTGCTGTTGTGGACAATGGGCGCGATTATACATGAGCTTGTTCTCCCCGTTTTCTGCGCCACGTCTGTTTTTTGCGTGGTCTTACTCTTGCGACGCAAAGCCCTGACCCTGATGCTAGAATCCGACATCTGTCAGCCCGTTCCACGCAACAGGATTTCCATGTTCAACATTTTCAAGAAAAAAGACGAGCCTGCGACGGCGGCGGCAGCGATTGCCCCGGTTGCAACGCCACCCGCCAGCGCCACCTGGCGCGAACGGCTGTTTGGCGGGCTTGCCCGCACGCGGGCGCAGTTGGGCGGGCGGATGAAGGCGCTGTTTTCACGCGGCAAGGTCGATGACGAACTGCTTGAGGCGCTGGAAGAATTGCTGCTCACCTCCGATGTCGGCATCGAAGCCGCCCGTTTCCTGCTCGACAATCTGAAAGCGCGCGCCAAAAAGGACAAGCTGGACAGCGCCGAAGCCATCCAGTCCGCGCTGGCTGCCGCGCTTACCGAACTGCTTTCTCCGCTGGAGCAAGCGTTGGATGTGTCGCTGCATCAGCCTTGCATCATCATGCTCGCCGGGGTGAATGGCGCGGGCAAGACGACTTCCATCGGCAAACTCGCCAGATATTTTCAGGCACAGGGCAAGAGCGTGTTGCTGGCGGCGGGCGATACTTTTCGCGCCGCCGCCCGCGAGCAACTCATTGCCTGGGGCGAGCGCAACAATGTTACTGTCATCGCGCAGGAATCCGGCGATCCGGCTGCCGTGGTGTTCGACGCTATCCATGCCGCGCGCGCGCGCAAAATTGACATCGTGCTGGCGGATACCGCCGGACGGCTGCCCACCCAGTTGAACCTGATGGAAGAAATCGCCAAGGTGCGGCGGGTCATCCAGAAGGCGGAAGCCAGTGGCCCGCATGAAGTTCTGCTGGTGCTGGATGCCAACATCGGTCAGAACGCGCTGGCGCAGGTCAAGGCGTTTGATCAGGCGATTCACGTCACCGGGCTTGTTTTGACCAAGCTGGATGGCACTGCCAGGGGCGGCGTCATCGCCGCCATCGCCCGTCAGTGTCCGAAACCCATCCGCTTCATCGGCGTGGGCGAGGGCATCGACGATTTGCGCCCCTTCGTGGCGAAAGATTTTGTGGATGCCCTGTTCGCATGATTGTCGGCAGCCAACTCTGCAAACGTTATCCCGGCGGCTTTGAGGCGTTGAAAAACGTCAGCTTTGAAATCGCGGGCGGCGAAATGGTGCTGATTGGCGGACATTCCGGCGCGGGCAAGACCACGTTGTTGAAACTGCTTTCCGCCATTGAGCGCCCGACTTCCGGCAGTCTCGTGGTCAATGGACAAAATCTCGTCGCCCTGCGCCATGCCGCGTTGCCCTTTCTGCGTCGCAATCTGGGGCTGATTTTTCAAGACCAGAAACTGCTGTTTGACCGCACGGCGCTGGATAACGTGTTGCTGCCGCTGGAAATCATCGGGCTTTCCCCGAAAGAAGCCGCGCGTCGCGCCCGCGCCGCGCTCGACAAGGTGGGGCTGCTTGAGCGCGAAAAGGCAAATCCCATTGCCCTCTCCGGCGGCGAACAACAACGTCTCGCCATCGCCCGCGCCGTGGTCAATCGCCCCACAATTCTGATTGCCGACGAACCCACCGCCAATCTGGACGAAGAATCCGCCAGACAGGTGATTGATTTGTTCGTCGCCTTCAATCAGGTGCGGGTGACGGTCATCATCGCCACCCACGCCCCCCACGGTATCCCCGGCAAAGATGTGCGGGTGATGACCCTTGACCACGGCGCGCTCGCATCATGAAAACCTGGTTCCGCCAACACTTCGCCGCGCTTGCTCGCGCCAGTCGCCGCCTGTTGCGCGCGCCGCTCTCTACCCTGCTGTCGATCATGGTCATCGGCATCGCCATGACCCTGCCCGCCGCTGGCTACCTGCTGCTCGATAACCTCAAAGCCCTGGGCGCGAGCAGCACCAGCGCGCAGCAGATGAGCCTGTTCATGGAAACCAGCGCCAGCGAAAAACAGGTTGCGGAAGCGCGGGACAATCTGCAAGCCTTGCTGCCCGACCAATGGCGCTTCGTGTCGCGCGCCGACGCCCTGCAACAACTGAAAGCCAACGAAGGCATGGCGGAAATCGTTTCCAGCCTGCCGAAAAACCCGCTGCCCGATGCCTTTATCATCGAGCCTGTCGACGCCAGCCCGGAAACCCTGGAACGTTTAAGTTCCACGCTGGCAAGCTGGAACGGCGTCGCGCATGTGCAACTCGATTCCGCCTGGATCAAGCGATTCGACGCCTTTTTGCGTTTGGGCAGACTGACGGTCAACCTGCTCGCCGTCATCTTCGCCGCCGGTCTCATCGCCGTTACCTTCAACACCATCCGCCTGCAAGTGCTGGCGGGGGCGGAAGAAATCGAAGTCGCCCGTCTGATTGGCGCGACCGACGGTTTTATCCGCCGCCCCTTTTATTATTCCGGCATTCTGCAAGGCGGCTTGGGCGGTATCGTCGCCGCGCTGCTGATTTTCGTCGGCATCACCGCCCTGTCCCCTTCGGTCGCCCAACTCGCCCAACTCTACGGCAGCCATTTTGCCCTGCAAGGGCTGGCGTTTCCCCACATCCTCGCCCTCATCGCCTGCGGCGGCGCTCTGGGGTTCGTGGGGGCGCAGCTTTCGGTGAGTCTGGCGCTCAGACAGATGAAATAATCAGGCCGCCTGGAGTCACCAGCGCGCCCGCCAATGCTGCGTGACATCCAGCATCCGGTTGGCGAAGCCCCATTCATTATCGAACCAGAGAAAGAGATTGACCGTGCGCTCGCTGATGTTGCGAGTCTGGCTGCCGTCTACGATGGCGGAGTGCGGGGCGTGGTTGAAGTCGATGGAAGCGTGCGCGGCTTCTGTGTAGTCCAGCCGGTTGCGGCAGGCGGCGCTGGCGGCGGCATTGGCCATCAGACGGTTAATGTCGACGGCATCGGCGGGTTGGCGTAGGGCGAGCACCATGTCAATGGCGGAAACATTGGCGGTCGGGACGCGGATGGCTTTGGCGGTGACTTTGCCATGCAGTTGCGGCAACAGGCGTTCGACGCCACGCGCCAGCCCCGTGGCGACGGGGATGATGGATTGCATGGCGGAACGGGTGCGGCGCAAGTCCGCGTGGTGGTAGCCGTCAATCAGGGGTTGATCGTTCATCACCGAATGCAGGGTGGTGAGCAACACGCGCTCCAGACCCAGTTCGCGTTCCAGCAGGTCGAGCACGGGCACGACGGCATTGGTGGTGCAGGAGGCGTTGGAAACGATGCGCTCGAAGCCGGTGAGTTCGTCCTGATTCAGCCCGAAAACCACGGTGGCATCCACGTCGGCGGCGCTATGCGCCGGATGCGACAGCAACACGCGCGGCACGCCCGCATTCAGGAAGCGTTCGATTTCGGCGCGTTCGCCATATTGCCCGGAACATTCCGCGAGCAGGTCGATGCCGCGCGCGCCCCAGTTCACCGCTTCGGGCGTGGTGGCGTGACTGACGGCGATGGGGCGACCATTGATGGAAAAGCCGCCGTCGCAGATTGCAACCTCACCCGCAGTCATTGCGCCGGAAACCTCGCCCGCAGTCATTGCGCCGGAAACTTCACCCGGAAAGCGCCCATGCGTGGAATCGAAGCGGGTGAGGTAGATGATGCTGTCCAGATTCGCCGGTTCGTTGATGGCGACGACCTGCAAGCGGTCTTCCAGCCCCGCTTCGTAGAGGGCACGCAGAAAACAGCGCCCGATGCGCCCGTAGCCATTGATGGCAAGGCGCAGCGGCGCGTGAGGGAGGGCAGTGTGGCGCGTGTCAGGCACGGAAATCAAATCAGCCAAAAAGCGGTCATATTACGCTTTTCGGCTGATAAAGCGCGCCAGTTCGTCTTTCAGCGCGTTTGCCATCTGGTTCAAAGTCGCGGAGACGGCGGCGATTTCCTCGATATTCCGTGTGGTTTGCACGGTCTGTTCGCCGATTTGCTCCACATCTTCGAGTACGGACTGGGTTTTCGAGAGCGCGGTTTGGGCGTCTTCGGCAACAGCGGAAACCGAAGTGCGGGTTTCCGCCATTACGCCGACGCTTTCATTGATGAGGCGTTCCGCTTCATTGGCTTCAACCTGCATTTCCGCAAATTCGCCGGCGTTCTTTTTCATGGTATTGGCGGCGTCGGTGGTCGACTGCATGATGGCGGCAATCACGGCTTCCGTTTCCACCAGACTCTTTTGCGTGCGCTCGGCGAGCTTGCGTACTTCGTCTGCCACCACCGCGAAGCCGCGCCCGTATTCGCCCGCGCGCGCCGCTTCGATGGCGGAATTCAGCGCCAGCAGATTGGTCTGCTCGGCAATTTCACCGATGACGCCCAACACGCTCTTGACCTTGGCGGCTTCTTTTGAGAGATGCTCAAGGTGGGCTGAGAGCGTCTGTTGCGCCGTTGCCGCGTTATCCGCATCTCCCGCAACGCGCGCGACCTGCGCGCGGGATTGTTCCAGCGCGCTGGCGGCTGCCCCGACGCTGTCGACCACGCCGGAAAGTTTTGTATCCATGTTGCCCAACAACACCTTGGCTTCGCCGCCGCCCGCGACGACATCGCCTACAGTGCGCTCGTTGGATTGCGCGTGACTGGACATGGATTTGCTGGTCGCGTCGAGTTGCGTGGATACGGAAGCGGTGGTCGCGGCGTTGTCGCTGGCGCTGGAAATCAGTTTTTGCATTTCGTCGAGCAGCGCGTTGAAATCGCCAACCAGACTGCCGATTTCGTCGTTCCCCGGAGCCGCCCGCAAGGTCAGGTCGCGGTTTTTGGAAATGACGCGCACAGTGTGCTGCGCCTCGCCAATCGGGCGCAACAGCTTGCCGATGGCGTAATAGCTGATGGCGGCAGAGGCGACGAAAATCGCCAGACCCATCAGCAGGGTAACCAGCAGGATTTCACGCTGCGCCTCGGTGATTCTGGAAATGGCGATGTCCGCTCCCGCCACATAGCGTGTGCCCGCAGCAGTGGTCATGGGGATGAAAACGCTGCGGTGGTTGCCGTATTCATCCGTGTATTCGTCAAACTTGATCCGGTTTTCCGCGAGCGCCTGCCCGATGGCGTCGCTTGGGTCTTCATACAACCGGAGCGCCTCCGTATATTTGCCGGTTTTGTATTCTTCTTCTTCGGGGGTATCCAGCACGAAACGGTAGCCTTCCCTGGATTCCACGAGCGTATAGACATACTCAAGATTGGTGGCGTGGACATAACGGTAGAGCCGCTTGCCGTACTCTTCAAAAAGCGGTTGATCCATCTGACCTTTTATTGCTTCATCATAGACGCTTTCCGGCAGAAGTTCGGGCGCCATGCTGGCGGCGGCAACGAGTTGCGCGTCCAGCATTTCCATCGTGTCCGCATGTTTCGTCACATAGGCGTAAACGGTGTAGACACTGACGGCACAGGCGTTCAACAATAAAACGGTGATGAGCAGACGACCGCGAATAGAATTCCAGCAACGCATGAAAGGACTCCCTCAGTTGGATTCGGGCAGCGGATTTTGAGCGTAATGCCATCAAAATAATTCAGGGAATTCCCGCACAAGTAAAAACCGCCATGCCCGTTTTCACGAGTATGACGATTGTTCAGCGTTTCCCTTGGTCTGTATATTGTGCGACGGAATCAGGAAAATTCCAAGGGCAAATGATAGGTAACATTTGATTCAGCGAAAAATGTTGTCCGGCATGACGCGCCGCAAAACATTTTTCGCCGGAACAGTTTACTTCGCGGTCATCCACGCCCTTGCCGCATCCAGCATCCGGCACGAATAACCCCATTCGTTGTCGTACCAAGCCAACACCTTGACCAGTGTCGCGCCATCTTCGCCGGTCAACACGCGGGTTTGCGTGGCGTCAAAGGTGGAAGAAACCGTCGTATGGTTGAAGTCGGAAGACACCAGCGGTTCGTTGTTTACCGCGAGAATGCCCTTGAGCGGACCGTTCGCGGCGGCGGTCAACAGCGCGTTGATTTCTTCTTTGGTGGTGGCGCGTTCGGGTGTAAAGGTCAGATCGACGAGCGAAACATTCAGCGTCGGCACCCGAAGCGAAAAACCGTCAAACTTGCCCTTGAGTTGCGGCAGCACCAGACCAACCGCTTTCGCCGCGCCGGTCTTGGTCGGGATGATATTCGCCGCCGCCGCCCGCGCCCGCCGCAAATCCTTGTGACGCACATCAACCGTCACCTGGTCGTTGGTGTAGGCATGAATGGTGGTCATCAAACCCTGCCTGATGCCAACGGATTCGGACAACACCTTTGCCACTGGCGCGAGGCAGTTGGTGGTGCAGGAAGCGTTCGAGACCACAGTCATGGCGGAAGTGAGCGCGCCTTCATTGACGCCTACGACCACCGTGGCGTCCACGTCATCGCCGCCGGGCGCGGAAATCAGCACCTTTTTTGCCCCCTGCGTGAGCAGCGCCTGCGCTTTTTCCTTGCTGGTATAAGCGCCGGTGCATTCGAGCAGCAACTCGACGCCGTGCCGCGTCCAGTCAATATCCCTGGGATTTTTGGTGGAATGGAAGGGAATTTTCTTGCCGTCGATGATGATGACGTTCTCCCCTTCGGTTTCCACCGACGTGGCAAAGCGACCGTGGGTGGTGTCGTACCGCAACAGATGGGCATTGGTCGCCAGATCGCCGGAAGCGTTGATGGCGACCACATCAAATTCATTTTGCAGCCCGCGCTCATAAAGGGCGCGCAGGGTACAGCGACCAATACGACCAAACCCGTTGATGGCGACTTTGATGCTCATGGGTGTTTCTCCTTGTCGGTAAAGTGGTGAGGCGTTTCAGAAAATGGCGCATTGTAGCGCAACAGCACGTTCAATCTCTTTGGCATAACCGGAAAAGCTTGGAGCGCGTCTTCATTCCATTTCCCCGCGCCTGTTTTCAATCAGTCTGCGTTCTTTGACGATTTCTGTTTGCAATTCCTGTTCACTGGGCAGGAATTGCAGGTATTTGGAGGCGAAAATTTGCCGACTTTCGCTCAATACCGAATACTTTGCCACGGCTTCCCCTTTGTCCGAGCAGAGAATCAGCCCGATGGTCGGGTTGTCGCCCGTAACCTTGAAGCGGTCTTCAAACAGACGGACATAGCCATCCATTTGTCCGACATCCTGATGCGAGAGTTTGCCAATCTTCAAGTCAATCAGCAAAAAGCATTTGAGCATGAAGTTGTAGAACACCAGATCAATATAAAAATCCTCATCGTCGAAGCGGATGTGCTTTTGCCGCGCGACGAAGGAAAAACCCTTGCCGAGTTCCAGCAGGAAGGTCTGCAAGTTGTTGATAATGGCTTGTTCCAGATCATTTTCGTGCAGATTTGCCGGATCGGGCAGACCGAGAAATTCCAGCACGAGCGGGGATTTCAGGAAACTTTCCACGGGCAGGGCATCACCCGACAGGCGTTTGCGTGACGGGCTGGACAGTTCCGCGTCCCCATGATTGGCGACGATGCGTTCGTAATACGCAGTGTGAATCTGCCGTTCCAATTGCACCTTGCTCCATCCGCATTCGATCGCTTCCTGTTCATAGAACGCCCGCGCTTTGTCGTTGGCGACGCGCATCAGGGCGCGATAGTGCGACCAGGTGAGGTGTGGAGAGAAGGTGGATTCGCTTCCCGACGGGTAGCGAATTGGCACGGAAGATTCTGCACCCGACGGGCGCAGAATCTCAAACCGGTGAGCATAGGCTTGGTAAAACTGCCGAAAATCCCAAAGGTTACGTTCTGAAAACCCTGTGCCAAATCGCTTTGTCAGCCGTCCTGACAAGTCAGCGATAATCTGTTTGCCATATTCCGCCCGTGCTTCGCCGCCTTGCAGGTCGTGCGTAATTTCGCGCCCGATGCACCAATAAGCCAACACCATATCAGTGTTGATGGCGCGTCGCACACTGCCGCGCGCCTGTTCCAGAATGGTGGCGACGCGGAAGAAAAGGTCGCCTGAGGTACCCACTGAGCTGTCCGGCGAAATCGGGAAATTCGTGTCTTGACCCATGCGTTTTATATTTCGTCTTTTGCAGCCTTCACCACGCTAACCACGTTCTCCACCGTAAACCCGAAGTGCTCAAACAATTTCCCCGCCGGAGCCGACGCGCCGAAGGTGTTGATGCTGATGACTTCGCCATGCAGTCCGACATACTTGCGCCAGAAGTCGCCGTGCGCGGCTTCGATGGCGACGCGGCGGACGTGCTTGCCGAGGACGGATTGCTGGTATGCCTTGTCCTGCCGGTCGAATACGCTGGTTGAGGGGATGGAAACGACGCGCGCGGGGATATTTTCCGCCGCCAGCGCCTTTTGCGCGTCCAGCGCCAGCTTGATTTCGGAGCCGGTAGCGATGAGCACGGCTTGCGGGTCTTTGGCGTCGGAGAGGATGTAGCCGCCTTTTTTGATGGTTTCTGCGTCAATGTCGCCGGTGACGACGGGCAGGTTCTGGCGGGAGAGGGCGAGCAGGGTGGGGCCGTCTTGCCGCTCGATGCCGGCTGCCCAGGCGATGGCGGTTTCTACGGCGTCGCAGGGACGCCAGACATCCAGATTGGGAATCAGGCGCAGGCTGGGGATTTGCTCGACGGGCTGATGGGTGGGGCCGTCTTCGCCCAGACCGATGGAGTCGTGGGTGTAGACCATGATTTGACGCTGTTTCATCAGCGCCGCCATGCGGATGGCGTTGCGGGCGTAGTCGGAAAACACCAGAAAAGTGGCGGTGTAGGGAATCAGTCCGCCGTAGAGCGCCAGACCGTTGGCGATGGCGGTCATGCCGAATTCGCGCACGCCGTAGAAACAGTAATTGCCGCCATCAGTGGCGCTGACGCCTTTACTGCCTTGCACAAAAGTGAGGTTGGAGGCGGCGAGATCGGCGGAACCGCCGAAGAGTTCCGGCAGACCCGGAAGCAGGGCGGCGATGGCGTTCTGGCTGGCTTTGCGGGTGGCGATGTTTTCGGCTTTGGCTTTGCAGTCGGCGATGTAGCTCGCGGCAGTTTTCGACCAGTCGGCGGGCAGTTCCCGGTTGATGACCCGGCGCGTGAATTCGGCGGCGAGATCGGGGAAGGCAGCGCGGTAGGCGGCGAAGCGTTGCCGCCATTCGGCTTCCAGCGCCACGCCTTTGGCTTTGGCGTCCCAGGCGGTGTAGATTTCGGCGGGGATTTCAAAGGGGGCGTGCGTCCAGCCGATTCTGGCGCGGGTGGCGGTGATTTCGTCAGCGCCCAGCGGAGCGCCGTGGCAATCGTGGCTGCCCGCCTTGTTGGGCGACCCCATGCCGATGACGGTTTTGCAGCAGATGAGGGTGGGTTTGCCCGTTTCCGCTTGCGCGGTTTTTAGCGCGGCTTCGATGGCGGCGGCGTCGTGACCGTTAACATCGGGGATGATGTGCCAGCCGTAGGACTCGAAGCGTTTGGGGGTGTCGTCGGTGAACCAGCCTTCTACGTGACCATCAATGGAGATGCCGTTGTCGTCGTAGAAGGCGATCAGCTTGCCCAGACCGAGCGTGCCCGCCAGCGAGCAGGCTTCGTGGCTGACGCCTTCCATCAGGCAGCCGTCGCCTAAAAAGGCGTAAGTGTGATGGTCGATAATGGCATGACCGGGGCGGTTGAATTCCGCTGCCAGCGTCTTTTCCGCCAACGCGAAGCCGACGGCGTTGGCGATGCCCTGACCGAGCGGGCCGGTGGTGGTTTCGACGCCGGGGGTATGACCCGCTTCCGGGTGTCCGGCGGTGCGGGAAGCGAATTGGCGGAAGTTTTTAAGATCGTCGATGGAAAGCGCGTAGCCGGTGAGGTGCAAGAGCGCGTAGATGAGCATGGAGCCGTGACCGTTGGAGAGCACGAAGCGGTCGCGGTTGGGCCAAGCGGGATTGGCGGGGTTATGTTTCAGGTGTCGCCGCCAGAGCACTTCGGCGATTTCCGCCATGCCCAAAGGCGCGCCCGGATGACCGGAATTCGCCTTCTGAATGGCGTCAATGGCAAGGGCGCGCAGCGCGCCGGTTAAAGGGTTGAAAGCGGGGCTAAAAGCAACCTGTTGGGAACTCGCGCACATGAAAAACCTGCCAGCCGTGTAGGAAAAGGCTGAATTATCAGCGAAAACGCCCCTTTGAGGCTAGGAGAAAAGAGATGGCGCGATGGCGCGGCGGCGCTATTGTTGACCAAAACACATGTGTTTTGACAAAAGCATGATTCAGCTTTCCGCGTATGCGGTTATAGTATGCGTACAAAAAATCGTGTCACAAAAGTCGCGCCGATACGCTGCGCTACACAAAATTAAAATGCCCATGCGCCCCCACATTTCGCGTTTGCCCCTTCTCGCCTCGCTGGTAGCGCCTGGATGCGCGTCGACGCTTTCGGCGCAGGGGCGGCAGGGATTTACGGATGGGCGCAATGACCTGTTGACCCTCAACATTCTGGTGATGTTGGTTCTGATTGGCGTGGCGCTTTTTTTGTTTGTTCAGTCGCGGCGGCTGGATCGAAAAAGGGCAAATTATCAGGCGGAAGCGGCGTCGTTGGCGGAAGAGCAGCGGTTTTTCACACCGGCGCAGATGGCGACGCTGACTTTGAGCATGGCGCCGCGCTGGCCGATTATCGCGGCTTCGGATAGTCTCGCGGCGGTTTTGGGCGTCGCGCCGGAGCGTTTGCGGGTGGGGTGTTGTTACGCGGATGTTCTTGCGCCGGATGACGCGGCGCGGTTGTTGGCGGACATTGAGCGCCATGTCGAAGAGGGCGCGACGCAATGGCGGCAGCAGTATTGCGTGCAGACCGAACACGAGGGTTCGCGCTGGATTGGCGGCTACACGCAAGCCGGGTTTAACCGGCGCGGCAAGGTGGTCAGGCTGCGGAGTTACCTGTTCAACGACACCCGCCACATGGAAGCCGATTTACGCATGGAACGGCTCGCCAGCGTTTTTGACCACACCAACGAATGCATTTGCATGACCGACCCGCTCGGCACCATCCTAGAAGCCAATCAAAATTTTTGCAGGATGACGGGCTATACCCATGCTGAACTCATTGGACAAAACCCGCGTCTGCTGAAATCCGGTCGCCACGATGACATTTTTTACCGCGCCATGTGGGATGAACTCACCGCGCGGGGGCAGTGGCAAGGAGAAATCTGGAATCAGCGCAAGAACGGCGAAATTTATCTCGAACATCTGTCCATTACCTCTGTACAGACACGCGGCGGGCAGGTCGCGCGCTACATCGGCATTTTCAACGACATTTCCGATTTCAAGACGCAGCAACAGCGCATCGAACACCTCGCCCATTTCGACGCCCTGACCGGCTTGCCCAATCGGGTGCTGCTCACCGACCGGCTGCGGACTGCGCTCGCCGCCGCCAAACGCGCCAGGAACCTGCTGGCGATTGCCTATCTCGATTTGGACGGGTTCAAACGGGTTAATGACACTTTCGGACACGAAATGGGTGACACGCTGCTGATCAGCGTCGCCCGCACTCTGGAAGACACCCTGCGCGAAACCGACACCGTGGCGCGGCTGGGCGGCGATGAATTCGTACTGGTCTTGGGCGGCGGCGGCGAGCGTTCCGATTACCTCAATACGCTGGAACGGGTGCTGGCGCGACTGTCCGCGCCCTTCTCGCTGGGCGCGGCGACGGTCAACATCGGCGCCAGCATCGGCGTGACCTTTTATCCCGACGACGACGGCAGCCCCGATTCCTTCCTGCGCCACGCTGACCAGGCGATGTATCAGGCGAAACAGGCGGGGCGTTCGGGCTACAAAATTTTCAGCATGGAAGAAGCAACGCCCGGCAAGCCGCTGCCCACAGACCTGAACAGCATCGAAACCGCGCTGGGAAAAGGCGAATTCTGCTTGCGCTTCCAGCCCACCGTGAATATCCGCGAAGGTAAAGTCATCGGCATGGAAGGGCGCATGTACTGGCAACACCCGCAGCGCGGGCTGCTGTCGCAGGCGGAATTCATGCCCGACTTCGTTGGCACGGCAATGGAAACGCGCCTCTGCGAATGGTTCATCACGGCGCTGCTCGCGCAGTTTCAGACGTGGCAGCGGCAAGGCTTGCGGCTTTTCGTCAGCTTTGGCGTTACCAACGCCCAGGTACGCGCCCCGCAATTTCTGCCCAATCTCCTGTCCAGAATACAATCCGCCTCCCTGCCAGCAGGCGCTTTGTGGATTGAATTGCGGGCGGCGACACCCGAACAGGAAGAAATCGCCGAGATCGCGCAAGTGCTGGAAGAATGCCGCGAACATGGCATCAGCATCATGTTGGGCGATTTCGGCACCGGCTATTCCTCGCTTGCCTGCCTGCGCCGCCTGCCCGCCGACTTTCTGAAAATCGACCAGAGCTTTATCCGCAGCATGTTGAAAAATCCCGAAGACCTCGCCATTATCGAAGGCGTACTCAACATGGCAGCCGCCTTCGGGCGTCAGGTCATCGCGGAAGGCGTGGAAAGCGCCGCCCATTGCGGCATGTTGTTGCACATGGGCTGCAACATCGTGCGCGGCAACCACATCGCCCGCCCCATGAGCGTCAGCGCCATCACCGACTGGCTGCGCGAATGGCGACCCGATCCCGCATGGTCAGCCGCCGCCCAACTGCGACTGGGATACCGACATCTGCCCCTGCTCTTGATGGAAGTCGAACTGCGGCGCTGGATTGAACAAATGCGCGAACACGTATTGACACATGCCGGTCAACGTCCGGCAGCCCCCATTCTGGACGCCGCCGCCAGCGCCTTCAATCGCTGGTACCAGATTGCCAGAAAATCCGCTGTCTACAACAGCATCCCTTCTTTCACCGCCCTCTTCGGCGCGCACGAACATCTCCACAGCATCGCCCAGGCAATGGCAAGCGCTATCGAACGCAACCAGCCAGAAAACGCCGACGCAAGAGTAGAAGCCTTCAACGCCACCTGCGACCAGATGATGAGTTTGCTCAATCATCTGATGGAAACAGCAGCGGCGTTGCCGGACAGGTGAGTTCAGGGGACAGGTAGGGCGCGTTCTCCGAACGCGCCGGACGTAACGACGGCGGTTTCTACGCTCCCGCCCCATCGTCAAATGTTGGGTGACGACATACACTTGTACAATCCTGTCTTTTCCCAGGCTCCCTTTCTGGTAAGGAATCCCGTACATGTTGTCTACACTCATCGAAATCCTGCTGACTATTTTCGGTAGTCCTACGCTCTATATCCGTATCAGCCATGATCAGTTGAAATTGCTGCACGCGGAATCCGGCGAGATACTGGAAGAACCGCCTGTCGTTGCTTTTGAAACGCACAATGGCCAACACAAAATTCTGGCGATAGGTCGGGAAGCGCTTGTCTACAAAGACCGAAGCGACGTGACGCTCGCCAATGGCTTCGACCATCCACGCACCTTGATTGCCGATTTCATCATGGCGGAGACCGCGCTCAAACATTTCATGAGCCGCCTGCCCAAACCCAAAGCCATGCGCTTGCGCCTTCCCCCTGTACTCGTTTTGCATCCTCTGGAAAAACAGGAAGGCGGCTACACGCCCATTGAAATGCGTGCCTTCCGTGAACTCGGCATAGGCGCGGGTGCCTGGCGCGTCTACATCTGGACAGGTCGCCCCCTGACCCGCGAAGAAATCAGGGAACGACGTTTTCCCGCTCACGAAAGTCATCGGCTTTATTCTGAATAGAGTGCGCTATCTACGGGCTGGGGGATGTTCCAATGGATGCCTCCTTCCGTGACGCTCTGAATAGAACCGGAATGACCCTGAGAAAACGATAAATTCGGCGCGATGACCGGACAAATTTCCCTGATGACACTTTGGTTTGAGTTGCGGAAAATGCTGGCAACCCACCGTTCTCCCACATCAAGCCGCCTTCAATTCCTCGCGTAAAACGCGCCGCAAGGTGCCGAGGGTGACTGGCGCCGCATCTGCCGCGATAACGCCGCGCAGGGCATCCCGCTCAGAGTGTGATGGTTTTGCGTCACTCATACTTATCTGTCTTCTGTCTTCTGAATGTTACACTACCTGATTCTTCTTTCCGTCCGCCGCGTTGGGCGTTTCTGTCGCCATGCGTTTTTTCCGTCTGCTGAAAATTTTTCTCATTGCCAGCCGCTATGGACTGGATACTCTGGTGCTGGAGATGGCTGGGGCAAAACGGCTGGCGCGAAGCTTGCGGATTTTGCAATTCTGGCGCGACCTCTCTGAACCGCGCGCGGTGCGCTTGCGGCTGGCGCTGGAAAATCTGGGACCGATTTTTGTGAAGTTTGGGCAGGTGTTGTCGACCCGCCGCGATTTGTTGCCGCCGGATATTGCCGAGGAGCTGGCGAAGCTGCAAGATCAGGCGCCGCCGTTTGCGCCGGAAGTGGCGTTGCGGGAAATCGAAAAAGCTTACGACAAGCCCGCTTCCGCCGTGTTCGGGGCGTTTGATCCGGCTTCGGTGGCTTCGGCTTCCATCGCGCAGGTGCATTGGGCGAGTTTGCAGGATGGGCGGGAGGTCGCGGTCAAGATTTTGCGACCGGATATTCGCGGCGTGATCGAACACGATTTGGCGTTGATGGATGCGGTTGCCACCTTGCTGGAAAAAATCTGGGAGGATGGCAGACGTTTGAAATCACGCGAGGTGGTGGCGGAGTTTGCCAAGTATCTGCGCGATGAACTGGATTTGATGCGCGAGGCGGCGAACTGCTCGCAGTTGCGACGCAATTTTGCGGATTCTTCGCTGTTGATTGTGCCGGAGGTGTTCTGGGATTGGTGCACGCCGACGGTGATGGTGATGGAGCGGATGCGCGGTACGCCGATTTCGCATATCGACAAGTTACGCGCGAAGGGCATCAGTCTGGAAAAACTGTCCACCGCTGGCGTGGAGATTTTTTTCACGCAGGTGTTCCGCGACGGGTTTTTTCATGCCGACATGCATCCGGGCAATATTCTCGTGCATGACGACGGGCGCTATATCGCGCTGGATTTCGGCATCGTCGGCACCTTGACCGACACCGACAAAAATTATCTGGCGCGCAACTTTCTCGCCTTCTTCCAACGCGATTACAAGCGCGTGGCGGAGGTGCATGTGGAATCGGGCTGGGCGCCGGCGTCGACGCGCATCGACGAATTTGAATCCGCCATCCGTTCTGTTTGCGAACCCATTTTTGACCGTCCCCTGCGGGATATTTCCTTCGGCAAGGTTCTTCTGCGCCTGTTCCAGACCAGCCGCCGCTTCAATGTGGAAATCCAGCCGCAACTCATCATGCTGCAAAAAACCCTGTTGAATATCGAAGGGCTGGGGCGGCAACTCGACCCGGAACTGGATTTGTGGAAGACCGCCAAACCCTTTCTGGAACGCTGGATGAACGAGCAACTCGGCTGGCGCGGCTTCCTGCGCGGTGTGCAGCGGGAAGCGCCGCAATGGTCGCGCACCCTGCCGCAGCTACCGCGCCTCGCGCGGCAGGCGTTGCTGGAGATAACGGCAGGCGAGCAGACGAATCAGGCATTGCGTCGGGATATTGACCGCCTCGCCGCCCGTCTCGCCCGCCAGAACCGGAGACAAACCCTGCTGGCGATATGGCTGCTTTTGCTGTGCGCGCTTGTCGCGACGGTTCAGTTTTTGAATTGAATACAGAATGGCGACGCTGACTTCGGGCAATTTTACGCGCGCAAATGTTCTGGCATGGCTGGGCGAAACCTTCGTCAAACGGGGTGACGCCTACGCGCAGCAAGATCGGGTCAGCCATCTGACGATGAGTGAATGTCGTATTGAAGCCGATGTGCAAGGGACGCAGCGCAAACCCTACGCTGTTCTGGCGCATATCTCTGAAGCCGGTCTTGTCTCCAGTTGCTCTTGTCCTGTCGGCGGGGATTGCAAGCATGTGGCGGCGATGTTGTTGAGCGCCCTGGCATCGCGCAGCGACCCGGAACGGGTGTCGCCCGGCGTGTTGTCGTGGATTACCGACCTCAAGCATTTGAGTCTGGCGGTGGAAAAAAGTCGCAACGCCCAGCCCGTCAGCAAGCAACGCCTGTTTTATGTGCTGGATTGGGTGGGCGACGCGGTCGACATTACGGTGTACAAAGGCGACCGTCCCGGCAACTGCAATCGCTGGATGCTTTCGGAGCGCGTGTTGCTGCAACCGCCGCGTTTTGTTGATGAAGAAGACCTGCCCATTCTGCGCGAACTTTGGGTGATGCAGCCCCAGATGCGCGGTTGCAACGTCCGCCTGAATACGGGCAAGCCTTCCGATTTGATGAGCAAAATTCTGGCAACCGGCCGCCTGTTCGCGGACGACATGGAAACCACACTGGCGCAAGGCGCGCCGCGCCCCGGCAAGGTCATCTGGCAGCATCAGACTTCCGGTCAGCAGCATCCGGTCATCGTGGCAGACCCGCCCGCGACGGTGGTCATCACGACCCATCCCTTGTGGTACGTGGACATCCAGCAAGCCTGCGTCGGGCCGCTGGAACTCGACATCGCGCTGGACGTGCTGCAAAAACTGCTGGCATTACCGCCGCTGTCGCAGCGGGAAGCGGCGCTGGTCGCGGAAGTGTTGAAAGAAGTCGCGCCGCAAGCGCCTCTGCCGCGCGCCGACAACAGCGCGCCGCCGCGCCCGATCAAGAGCGCCCCCAGAGGCGAGTTGCGGCTGGATTCGCTGCTGGTGTACAGCGCCCGCCCCTGGCGCGCGCATCCCGGCATTGATTACGACTATGCCGGTCACGCCTTCGATTACGCCGAACCCATGTTGTGTTACGAAGAAGCGCGCCTCGCCTTTGACGACCCGCGCGAATTTGTCACCCTGCCCGGTGGTGAACTGATGCATATCCAGCGTCAGCCGGAAGCGGAAAAACGCTTGCTCGCCAGCCTGCGTAAAGTCGGTTTTCAAGCCGTGCCGCCCTACATTCTTTCCGTGCGCGGGCAACGTCCGGCGCATCTTTACAGCCTCGCCGCCGAACGGGATTGGGATGCGTTCATGCAGGAGGGCGTCGCCCAACTGGAAGCGACGGGCTGGCATGTGCGCTATGCCAGCGATTTTCGCCATCACTATCTGGAAGTGGAGGCATGGGACGCGAATGTAGATGAAACGGGTGGCGGCTGGCTCGACCTCGACATGGGCGTGCTGGTCGCGGGCGAACGTCTGCCGCTGGCGCCCATGCTCTCCGACTTGCTGCACCGCGAACCGCGCTGGTTGGACGCCATTTCGCTTGCTGACATTGGCGACGATGAAAATGTGGCGCTGTTTACCGAAGACGGTCGCCGTCTGCGCGTCAAGGCGGAACGCGTCAAGTCCATTGCCAGGCTGCTGATTGACCTTTTCGACGGCTACCGCGAAGGCCCTTTGCGCCTTTCCCGCTTCGACGCGGCAAGGCTGGATATTCTGCAAGACACCCGTCGCTGGCAGTTCAAAGGCTCCGACGCGGTGCTGCAACTGGCGGAACGCCTGCGGACCAGTCAGGGCGTGCGGGACATCGAGCCGCCCAAAGGCTTGCGTCTGGAATTGCGTGATTACCAGCGTACCGGCTTGTCGTGGCTGCAATATCTGCGCGAACACAAGCTCTCCGGCATCCTTGCCGATGACATGGGCTTGGGCAAAACCGCGCAAACGCTGGCGCATCTGCTGGTCGAAAAAGAAGCCGGTCGCCTCACCCATCCCGCGCTGATTGTGTTGCCCACCTCGCTGGTCTTCAACTGGAAAAACGAAGCCGCCCGCTTCGCGCCCGATTTGAAAATTCTGAGCCTGCACGGACAAGCGCGGCGGGAACGCTTTTCCGCCATTCCCGAACATGACGTGGTGCTCACCACCTACCCGCTGCTCTGGCGCGACGGCGAACTGCTGCGCGCCCATGAATATCACATGCTGGTGCTGGACGAAGCGCAGACCGTGAAAAACGCCCACAGCAAGGGCGCGGGCGAAGTGCGAAAAATCCAGACCCAACACCGCCTCTGTCTGACCGGCACGCCGCTGGAAAATCATCTGGGCGAACTATGGACGCAATTCGATTTCCTGCTGCCGGGCTTTTTGGGCGACGCCAAAAGTTTTACCCGCCTCTGGCGCAACCCCATCGAAAAACACGGCGACCTGCTGCGTCGCAACGTGTTGGCGCGGCGCATCCGCCCCTTCATCCTGCGTCGCAAAAAAGACGAAGTGGCGACCGAACTGCCGCCCAAGACCACCATCATCCGCACCGTGGAGTTAGTCGGCGCGCAGCGCGATTTGTATGAAACCGTGCGCGCCGCGATGGATGAAAAAGTGCGCGCCGAAATCGCCTATCGCGGTTTTACGCGCAGCCAGATTGTCATCCTCGACGCGCTCCTGAAACTGCGACAAGTCTGCTGTGACCCGCGCCTGGTCAAATCTTCCGTCGCCCGCAAGGTGAAGGAACGCGCCAAACTCGACCTGCTCATGGACATGCTGCCGGAAATGGTCGAAGAAGGGCGACGCATTCTGGTGTTCTCGCAATTTACCGCCATGCTCGATTTAATCCAGAGCGAACTCGACGCGGCGGGTTTGAAATACCTGCTCCTGACCGGCGAAACCAAAGACCGCGAAACTCCGATTCAGGCGTTTCAGGCAGGCGAAGCGCCGATTTTTCTCATCAGCCTGAAAGCGGGCGGCGTCGGACTCAACCTCACGGCGGCGGATACCGTCATCCACTACGACCCCTGGTGGAATCCGGCGGTAGAAAATCAGGCCACCGACCGCGCCCACCGCCTGGGGCAAGACAAACCCGTGTTCGTGTACAAACTGATTGCGGCAGGCAGCATCGAAGAAAAAATCCTCGCCATGCAGGAACAAAAAGCCGAACTCGCGGCGGGGATACTCTCGGATGAACACAAAGGGGATGTTAAATTTGGCGAAGCGGATATTGCGGCGTTGTTTGAACCGTTGCCGAGGTAAGTCTATGGAGAAGCGTGTGGTGAAGCGCGTTTTACCCTACGCCGTCTCCCAACCAAGCGCCTTTTCCTGCCGCTGGATATAGAGGTTTTCGGCAATCCTGATGTTCTGTTGCCGCGCCTGAATGATGGCTTTTTCGTGGTCGTCTGATTTTGTCTTGTCGGAGTTCAGCAAGCGGGCAATGTGGGAGCGAAAGGCGATTCTCGCCCCGTCCAGCGGCAAATCGCGGGTATCTCGCAGCTTTCGTTGTGCGTTGGAGAGGTTGATTTCCTTGTATCTTTTCGGCTTGCCCACCAAACCGATATTGGTTTCAATCGCTTCCAGTTCTTCCAGCGCGGTTGTCAGGCTGGACGCCATGTTTTTGCTGTTGGCATGTTCTTTGAGGTCGAACTGAACAAGTGATTTTTCAGCGGCGATGATGCGTTCAAGGTTTCCCGATTGTCCTGTTGCTTTCAAGCCGGACAACATCTTTTGTCTGGCTTGTGTACGAGCTTGCGCCAATTCTGTGGCTTCAAGTTTTTGCGTGAAAAACTTTTCTCTGGCAGCTATTTTTGTCAGAGAATCCGCAATCGTTTCTGTCATAGCCTGAACCCTTTGGCTTTGAGAAATTCCTCATTACAGCCAATTTTCAGAATGTCTTTACAGGCTTGCGGCAGTTCTGCCAGCGCCAGCCATGCCCATCCAGCTTCGTCATCGCCCGCCTCATCTGCTGCCTGGGACTCAAAAACAAAAACCGTGTCTTGCCCCAAATGCATCAAACCATTCCTTTTCTCTTCGGTCATGTAACTACGTGGCAAGGGGCGGTCAAGGGGGGTTGTGGTGTTCATTTGGACATTCTCCGGTCAATCAATGTGTGCAGTATACAGCTTGCCATTTTCATGAGGAACGCTTCACCCCAACAGCACAAACCCCCACACCACCGCCGCCAGCGACAAACTGACAAAAACGGCGGCGCTGCCTAAATCCTTGGCGCGACCGGCGAGGGCGTGGACTTCAGGGGAGGTTTTGTCGACGATGGCTTCGATGGCGGAGTTCAGCAGTTCGGTGATCAGGATGATGAACAGGCTGCCGACCAGGAGGGCGCGCTCAATGCCGGTTTTGCCGAGGTAAAGTCCCAGCGGCAGGGCGACGATGACGAGGGCGAGTTCCTGCCGGAAGGCGGCTTCGTGTTGCCAGGCGGCCTTGAAGCCCTTGGCGGAGTATTTCAGGGCGTTGATGAGGCGAGCCAGACCGGGCCTGCTTTTCAGGCGCGAGGCGTCAGAGGGGTCGGGGGGATTCAAGGGCGCGGTCATGGTTGGCGTTCCAGCAGCGGTTGCAAAAATTTTCCGGTGTAGCTTTCCTTTGTCGCGGCGACGGTTTCCGGTGTGCCGGCGACGAGGATGCGTCCGCCGCCGTCGCCGCCTTCCGGTCCCAGGTCAATCAGCCAGTCGGCGGTCTTGATGACATCGAGATTGTGTTCGATGACGACGACGGTGTTGCCGTGTTCAACGAGGCGGCGCAGCACGGAGAGCAGCATTTCGATGTCGGCGAAGTGCAGTCCGGTGGTGGGTTCGTCGAGAATATACAGGGTGCGTCCGGTGTCGCGCTTGGAAAGTTCCAGCGCCAGTTTGACGCGCTGCGCCTCGCCGCCGGAGAGGGTGGTGGCGCTTTGCCCCAGGGTGATGTAGCTCAAACCCACATCCACCAGTGTTTTCAGCTTGCGGGCGACGTTGGGTACGGGGGCGAAGAATTCGTGCGCCGCTTCCACGGTCATTTCCAGAATCTCGTAGATGTTCTTGCCCTTGTACTGGATTTCCAGGGTTTCGCGGTTGTAACGTTTGCCGTGGCAGACATCGCAGGGGACGTAGATGTCAGGCAGAAAGTGCATTTCTACCTTGATGACGCCATCGCCCTGACAGGCTTCGCAGCGTCCGCCCTTGACGTTGAAGGAAAAACGCCCCGGCGCGTAGCCTCTGGCGCGGGCTTCTTGCATCTGCGCGAAAAGTTCGCGGATGGGCGTGAGCAGTCCGGTGTAGGTGGCGGGATTGGAGCGCGGCGTGCGCCCGATGGGTGCCTGGTCGACGCTGATGACTTTATCAAACTGTTCAAGTCCTTCGATGCGCTCGTGCGCGGCGGGTTCGGCGTTGCTGCGGTGAATCTCATGCGCGGCGGCGGCGTACAGGGTGTCGTTGATGAGCGTCGATTTGCCGGAGCCGGAAACGCCAGTAACGCAAGTCAACAGACCGATGGGAAGCGTGAGGTCGACATTTTTCAGGTTGTTGCCGGAAGCCCCGATGACGCGCAACCGCTTTTCAGGGTCAGAGAGCTTGGCGGGGCGGCGTTTGGATGGCACGGCGATTTGCCGCCGACCGGAAAGATACGCGCCCGTGAGGGATTCAGGGTGGGCGGCGATTTCAGCGGGGGTGCCGCTGGCAATGATGTTGCCGCCATGCGCGCCCGCGCCCGCGCCGATGTCGACCACGTAATCGGCGCTGCGAATGGCGTCTTCGTCGTGCTCGACCACAATCACCGTGTTGCCCATGTCGCGCAGCCGTTTCAGGGTTTGCAGCAGGCGGTCATTATCGCGCTGATGCAAGCCGATGGAAGGCTCATCCAGCACATACATCACGCCGGTCAGCCCCGAACCAATCTGGCTCGCCAGCCGGATACGCTGCGATTCGCCGCCGGAGAGGGTTTCCGCCGAGCGTTCCAGCGTCAGGTAATCCAGCCCCACGTTGATGAGAAATTGCAGACGGGCGGTGATTTCTTTCAGGATTTTTTCCGCCACCTGCGCCTTGTTGCCCTGCAATTCCAGATGCTCGACAAAATCCACCGCCGCCCGCAGGGGCAGACGATTGATGTCGTGCAGGGTCTTCGCCTGCTGCCCGTTGCCCACGCGCACATTGCGCGCTTCCTTTTTCAGACGACTGCCCTCGCAATGCGGGCAGGTCTGGTTGCTGATGAACCGCGCCAGTTCCTCGCGCGCGGCGAGGGAATCGGTTTCCCGATAACGACGCTCGAAATTCCGCGCGATGCCCTCAAACGGGTGTTCCTTGACGACATGCCGCCCATGCGCCGGATAGACAAAGCGAATCGCCTCGCGCCCTGAACCGTAGAGAATCGCCTTCTGCGCTTCCGGCGACAAGTCCGCAAAGGGCGTATCGACTTCAAAGCCGTAATGCTCCGCCAGCGCGACAATCAGCGGGAAATAAAACGAATTGCGCCTGTCCCAACCCTTGATGGCGCCCGCCGCCAGCGACAAATGCGGCTGCTCCACAATCTTGCGCGCGTCGAACACCTGAATCGCCCCCAGCCCGTCGCAATGCGGGCAAGCGCCGACCGGATTGTTGAAGGAAAACAGGCGCGGCTCCAGTTCCGACAGGGAATAGGAACAGGCAGGACAGGCAAAACGGGCGGAAAACACGTGCTCGACGCCGGAATCCATTTCCAGCGCGATGGCGCGTCCCTCGGCGTGGCGCAACGCCGTTTCAAACGATTCCGCCAAACGCTGGCGCATGTCCGGGCGTACTTTCAGGCGGTCGACCACCACATCCACACTATGCTTGTGCGTCTTGGCGAGTTTGGGCAGCGCGTCCATCTCGTAAATCTGCCCGTCAATCCGCAGCCGCGCAAACCCCTGCGCGCGCAGTTCGGCGAACAAATCCATCTGCTCGCCCTTGCGATTCGCCACCACGGGCGCCAATACCATCAATCGGCGCTCTTCCGGCAAGGCGAGCACATGATCGACCATCTGCGAAACCGTCTGCGCCGCCAGCGGCAGCCCGTGCTCCGGGCAATACGGCGTACCCGTGCGGGCAAACAGCAGCCGCAGATAATCGTGAATCTCCGTTACTGTGCCGACCGTCGAACGCGGATTATGGCTGGTCGCCTTCTGTTCAATGGAAATGGCGGGCGACAACCCCTCAATCAGGTCGACATCCGGCTTCTCCATCAACTGCAAAAACTGCCGCGCATAAGCGGAGAGCGACTCCACATACCGCCGCTGCCCCTCGGCGTAGAGCGTGTCAAACGCCAGCGAAGACTTGCCCGAACCGGATAATCCGGTAATGACAATCAGCTTGTCGCGGGGCAGGTCGAGGCTGATGTTCTTCAGATTGTGCGTGCGCGCGCCACGTATTTTGATAACGTCCATGAGTAGAAGGATTCCAAGTGTGCGAGGAAAGAGCATAACATTGCGGCAAGTTGGTAATGTTGCCGCATGCTACTATTATCGAATGGCAAAAGCAGAAATCCGGCGATTCGTCAATAATATGTAAGTGTTGGCAGATGAAAATGTTCAGGGCAATAGATCATATTTCATGCTTCCGGCTCTGCGCCATTTTGATGAACAGTCCTGAACAATTCCGATAACAGGTCGAGTTTACTGCGGACTTCGACTTGTGCTTTGTTAGATAGTTCAGCATATGGTACTAAGCGGTGCAATTCTCCCTTTGTTAACAGCATTGCCCCACCCAATCTTTGCGCCAAGTATCTGAAAAAATCTTCGGCCAGGATGCTCAACTTACAACGTTCGGTCTTGGCCTCCCACACGAGCCGTGCCACTTCAGGAGGTGACTTCTGCCACGCCTCGTAATCAGTAATATTGTTGTCAAAGACCTTTGTGATAAGTGTTTCCGCCAGTGCCTTGTCAATGGCTGTATGAGCTTGCTGGGTAAACAGATCATCTGTCGGGTATTGACTTAATGCATATTGGCGCAGCAGTTCCGGTGTAATAAAATAGTTCTCTGACTCGTAACGACGCCAGTAACGAATTTTTAATGCGCCTTCATCACGATCTTGCCGATTTTGCCCATCATTATCAAGGATGGCCAGACCTGTTAGCTGGGGAAGTAGTCCGCGTAAACTATTGAAATGATCGCGTGGCGTTACGCCAAACCCGCCTTCGACACGCTCTAGTTCGGCATCAATATCCTGTTGTGGATAATTGTTTTGTACATAGAACGTATTGATGCGCTCATCCCATTCATTTGCTACTGGATGTTCCAACCGTTTGGCTAAAGCTCGCAGCATATCTATGTCAGTACCGCCCTCAACGTACAACACATAACCACGTTCTCGCGCTTTTACATAATGTTCTGCACCAAAGTGCTTCAGGTTATTACGAATATCCAGTTTTTTCGCCAAGTCGTCCGCATGACCTTCAAGCAGCAAAGTCAGATTGTTGTCTAATGCCTCATCGAGAATTATTTCTGAATGCGTGACCATCACTGCCTGGGAACCATTTTCACTGGCGATGTCGCGTAGTAGTACATATACTTGTTTTTGGCGCAGAATTTCTAAATGCGCATCTGGTTCATCGACAAGCAGCACACTACCCTTATGCGAATACAAGTAGGCAAACACCAACAGCATTTGCAAAAAACCGCGCCCTGCGGACGAGATGTCCAACAAATCCTTTACATCTGGTTGGCGGTAAGTCAAGGCGATGCTACCGCGTGCAGTTTCTTGCGGAGTTTCCAATTTCGCATTAAAGAGACGGTTCATCAGTGTGACGATGCGTTGCCAATCCTGGGGGGAGGACTTAACTACGGATAGGCACAGGTTGCGTAGCACGTCAGCTGTGCGCCCTTGTCCTAACAACACATCCACTCGACCAGGTTGCAAAATAGGTTCTTCGGTATCCAGCCCTGACATGGGATATAGCAGTTCTACGTTCAGCGCTGCAACATGGGCAATCAAATCCATTTTGGTCATCACTGATTCATCTGGTGAGCAGTACACTAACTCGTCGCCTTGGTTGCGAAAACGCATGGGTAAAGCGTGAACCTTACCTTTGAATTCCACGCCCACAGTGATGATGAGTGGAATATCCTTGTTGCCCTTGCGCACCAGTGTGTTATGCCAAAAGAATCGAGTGCGCTGTACTGGCACAGCAACGATACTCAGGCGGTTCAATGAAGTGGCGGTACGTTCTTTCGCGGATGAGTCTTTGCGCGCGTCGTACCAGGTACGCACTGCCTGTGACCACAGGGCGAGTGCCTGGATGGCGCTGGTCTTGCCGCAGTTGTTGGGACCAATTAGTACAGCGGGATGATCCAGCTCAATGCGCTGCCGTTCTCCAAAACGCTTGAAGTGCTCGATTTCAAGATAATGCAACAGGCGCATGGTCAAATATCCCCTTTGGGTTGTGGTGTCGCTTGGTCTTGTTCAGTATTCTATACGTTGCCATAGAAGCCACGCATGATGGTATTTGAGTTAATCCAATTATCATCGACACGCTTTGCATGGTCAGTACGTATGACGCGAAAACTGTTAATATAGCCGCCTTTGTCCGTTCCTGTCACATGTCTTTTTTGTTTTTTTCCCCTTGCATATGAGTCATTCCCCCATCCACCGCCTGAGCGCCGCCGAACGGCGTACCGGCATGAGTCTTGCCGCTATTTTCGGGTTGCGGATGTTGGGGCTGTTCCTGATTCTGCCGGTCTTCGCGCTCTATGCCCGCGAGATTCCCGGCGGCGACAATCTGACGCTGGTCGGGCTGGCGTTGGGGGCTTACGGGCTGACCCAGGCTTGTCTGCAAATCGCGTGGGGTTCCGCTTCTGACCGTTGGGGGCGCAAGCCGGTGATTGTCATCGGATTGTTGCTGTTCGCGGCGGGGAGTTTCGTCGCCGCCCTCGCGCCGGATATGTACTGGATGATCGCCGGTCGCGTGTTGCAGGGCGCGGGGGCGATTTCCGCCGCCGTTACCGCGCTGGCGGCCGATTTGACCCGCGAGGAACAGCGCACCAAGGTCATGGCGATGATCGGGTCTTCCATCGGGCTGGTGTTCGCCGCGTCGATGGTGGCTGCGCCCTTGCTGTTTCACTGGATTGGCATGAGCGGTATTTTCTGGCTGACGGGGCTGCTCGCCTTCGGCGCGATTTTCGTGTTGCTGAAAATCGTGCCCGCCGCGCCGCCGCCCGTGCTCGGCGCGCTTGTGCCGCTCTCTGCGGTATTGAAAGAGCCGCAATTGATGCGCCTCAATTTCGGCGTTTTCGTCCTGCATCTAACCCAAATGGCATTGTGGGTGCTGGTGCCTACCGCCCTGCTCGAAGCCGGTGGCTTGCCTGCCGCCCTACATTGGAAAGTTTATCTGCCCGCCGTGCTGCTCTCATTCGTGGTCATGGTGCCCGCCGTCATCGCCGCCGAGAAAAAGGGGCGCATGAAAGCCGTTTTTGTCGGCGCGGTCGCGTTGCTCATCGTGGTGCTGGCAGGCTTTTATTTTGCCAGCGGCAGTCTGGCGTTGCTCTTTTTGTGGATTACGCTGTTTTTTGTTGCCTTCAACATTCTGGAAGCGACCCAACCTTCGCTGATTTCCCGCATCGCGCCGCCGCAGGCGAAGGGCAAGGCATTGGGGCTGTACAACACGCTGCAAGCCGTCGGTCTTTTTGTCGGTGGCGCGGCGGGCGGCGCGCTTGCCCATCGTTTCGGCGGACAGGCGGTATTTTTATTCTGCGGCATCGCCACCGTCATCTGGCTCATGCTCGTCTGCGGACTCAATCCGCCCCCGCCGCGCAGAACCCTCGTCCCCACGCCCGCGCCTGCGGCAGCGAGTTGATTTCATCTTTTTTTAACATTCATTCACGGAGAAACTGTTATGGCTTCAGTCAACAAGGTCATCATCATCGGCAATCTGGGACGCGACCCGGAAACCCGCTACAGCGCCAGCGGCGACGCGATCTGCAATATCACGGTCGCAACGACGGAGAGTTGGAAAGACAAGCAAAGCGGCGAAAAGAAAGAGGCGACCGAATGGCACCGCGTCTCCTTTTTCGGTCGTCTGGCGGAGGTCGCCGGGCAATACTTGAAAAAAGGCTCGCAGGTTTACGTGGAAGGCAGCCTGCGAACTCGCAAATGGACAGACAAGGAAGGGATTGAGCGTTACAGCACGGATATTCGCGGCGATGAAATGAAAATGCTCGGTCGCCGCGAAGGTTCGGGCGAAGGCGGTGGCTATGGCGGCGGCGGCGGAAACTACGGCGGCGGCAACAATGCCCCGTCAGAAAATCGTAACAGCCCCCCCGCTCCCGACTACGCTCCCGCCCCGCCCGCCGGACAGAAAAAACCGGCGTTCAGCGATGACTTCGGGGATGACGACATTCCGTTTTGATCGGGAACAAGCGAAGTCATGTAAAAGCCCGGTCATGATTTGACCGGGCTTTTTTATGGGGCGAAAAAACTTGTCGCTCTGTCAGAAGTACAGCAAAATACCGTACACAACATTTGACGAGAAAATCATCATGACGGCCATCAGCGCGCGCTTTGACCTCAAACTCAATCAGGAAGACAAGAACATTTTTGCCCAGGCTGCCGCCTTGATGGGTACGACGGTAGCGGGTTTTGTGCGTATCGCGGCGAAGGAAAAGGCACAGGAATTGTTGGAGCGCGAATCGCGCATCACGCTGTCACCGGAAAATTTCAAGGCGTTCGTCGACTCGCTGGATGCCGCGTTCACGCCAAATCCCGCGCTTAAAGACGCGTTGGAACTGGCTCGGAGAGATGTTCGGCGTGTTTGAAGAACAACCGCTTGACCCGACGATCCACAAGCGCGCGGACTTCGATTGCGGCGTGCCAGCGTTAAACGGGTATTTGCAGCGTTATGCCGACCAGCACCGCAAACGCGGCATCAGTTCGGCATATGTGCTGGTCGAGTCCAAAGCGCCAGAACGAATCCTTGGTTACTACACCCTCAGCGCCGCCGAAATCGCCTGCTCCCTGCTGGATGAACGCGAGCGGCGAAAACTGCCCCGCTATCCCGTTCCCTGTTTTCGTCTGGGTCGTCTCGCTTGCCGAGCCGACGAACAGGGGCGCGGTCTTGGCAAAAGATTGCTTGCCTGCGCCATAGACCGCTGTCTCATCGCCCGCGCCCATGTCGCCGCATATGCTTTGACCGTGGATGCCAAGGACGATAACGCCAAGGCTTTTTATACGCGCTATGGGTTCAAGCCCCTTTTGGGGCATGTACTGACGATGTATCTGCCTCTGGCGGCGGCGCTCAATCAAGAAAGCGTTCCAGCAGCCGGTTGAGAAACCGTCGTCCCTGGGATGTGGGGGCGATACGCTTGTCGCTGATTTCCAGCAGGCCATCACGGGCGGCGGCGGTGAGTTTGAGTTGTAGTGCAGAAAAGGGCAGACGGGTTTGGGTTTCAAACAGGGTGGGGGTGAAGCCTTCTGACAGGCGCAGGGCGTTCATCAGGAATTCAAAGGGGATTTGTTCGGTGGGTACGGCGTGTTCTGCCTGTATCGGTTGCCCGCTGGCGCTTTGGCGCAGGTAGGCTTCCGGCGATTTCCAGCGCATCTGGCGCAGCACCCGCGTTTCTCCATCCTGATGTACGGTGAGCTTGCTGTGCGCGCCCGCGCCGATGCCCAGGTAATCTCCGAAGCGCCAGTAGTTGAGATTGTGTTGGCATTGAAAACCGGCGCGGGCGAAGGCGGAGGTTTCGTAGTGAGTCAAACCTGCCGTTGTCAGTCGCGTCTCAATCGCTTCCCCCATGTCGGCGCAGAGGTCGTCGTCGGGCAGGGTGGGCGGTTGGGCGGCGAAGGGAGTGTTGGGTTCGAGGGTAAGCTGGTAGCAGGAAAGATGTGGCGCGCCCATCTCGATCGCTGTTTCCAGATCACGCATGGCGTCGGCAAGGGTCTGCTTCGGCAGCCCGTACATCAAATCCAGATTGAAGCGCGGAAAGTGACGGGCGGCGAGCGTCGCGGCGCGGAGGGCTTCGTCGCGGTTGTGGATGCGTCCCAGCGCGCGCAGATGCGTATTGTTGAAACTCTGGATGCCGAGGGAAACCCGATTGATGCCGGCAGCGCGAAAAGCGGCGAGTTTGTCGGCTTCCAGCGTGCCCGGATTGGCTTCCAGCGTGATTTCGGCGTCCGGTAGCAGGTCAAGGCGGTGGGCAATGTCGGCAAGGAGTTGCGCGATGCCAGCGGGCGAAAAAAGACTGGGCGTGCCGCCGCCGAAGAAGATACTGGTGATGGTGCGGTCTTTGACCAGCGGCAGGGCGAATTCCAGGTCAGCGACGAGCGCCGCGAGGTAGGCGGTTTCGGGGAGGGCATCCCGAACGGCGTGCGAATTGAAGTCGCAGTAGGGGCATTTGCGAACGCACCAGGGGATGTGGATGTAGAGGGCGACAGACATCAGGTAACAGGTGTCAGAGAAGTTTACGGCGCGCGCACGCCAGTGAAAAGCCACTCGCGGCACCTCTCTCTTTGAAGAGGGTATCTTGAGGGAGTAAACCCGCGAGATTTTGCGCCGACTGAACGCAATGAAGTTTGAGCAGACATCTTGCGGCGTACTTGGTAGGGGAAAATTATTTTTTCTTCCGTTGGTAATAGCGGCAAAGCCGTACAGCAGACGAGCGAAGCTCGGCTTAACAACTCGGCGGCTTGCACACTGTGAAGAGGGGTTTGGGGGAGGTTCGCCCTCAACAAGCTGTATGGTGAACGCAAAATGTGGAGCGTTATGCAGTCACCATACCCTGCTTGTCACAATAGTTGAGGGCGGTTTGTATGGTTGGCAAGGGGTGCTATTCTTGAGAAGTACCGGTCATTAGATAGTCCTCGTTATCGTAGTATTTTTTCATTCCGTCAAGCAGTCCGCTCAAAAACACGTAGGTTTGGTCTTTGATGTCGTTCAAATCCAAGAGCGTATAATCCCGACCACAGTCGGCAAACGATAAAGTGCCGTGGGCAAGTTCGTTCCGTTTTGCCCGAACATCTTTTAGACGTTCCCCGCCTTTGCACGACGAATCAGGTGTGAAACTAATGCCGTGACCGTTACAAAACTTCCTGATTTCATCTGCATCTAAGTTGCCGCTAACAGGCAAAGCATTGCGATTAAGCTCAATGGTTTCTCCTGTCATAATAGAGTTTACTATTTCCAATGCCTTATTCCTATATGACTTAAAATGAGCTTGCTGGTCGTAAACTTGCCCGAATTTATAAGAGAACCAAATATCTTGAATCTCTTTGCGAACGGTCGAGTAAGTAGCTCCTTTAGATTTTAGCTTGTCGTATATTTCCTCCACGCCGTTGATCACAGTAGATTCAACAAGGTTATAAATCATCAATAAAGCGTTGGCTTTCAAAATTTTCAGAAAGCCATCTTGCTTGAACTTCTCAACTGGTTCAACAGAACTACCGAAAGACTGGATTGGTTTGTCGTCCAACTGTTTAAGTGCAGCAAAATAAAAATCTATTTCGGCAATGCGAGCATTGTAGGTGTCGCGGGTTGATTTCATTATCGCTCCTTCCCATATAAAAGCATATTCATTACATACTCTATACGACCGGTCACACGGTTTTTATTATTGCTCGCATGTGTGGTTGTATGGTACTTAAATCGAGCACCTTCTTCGGTTGTAATATCAGCCCAATCCGTAGGAACAGCGGGTATTAAGTCAGGCTTCTCGCGCAATGCTAAAGCAACCCCAACAGCGATTGCTTCAAACCGTGCGTGAGGAACGAACTGCCCTGTTGCGCTACGCTTGAAGCCATTCGGGAAATATTTAGCCACAAAGGAAAGCATATTGTCGAACTCTGCTTCAAGTACGGTTCTGTCAAAGTCATTTTGATGACTTTCCACAAAGGCATCCAGAAAATCCCCGACTCTGTGGACAAAGCCTTTATAATCATCAGTAAAAGCAAAAAAGCGCGTAATCAGTTCAATATCTTCATATCGGTCTTTGGAGTTTTTGCTTATCGGACAAAGCTGCTCAAAGAGAGTTTTCTTTGAGCAATCGGTCATGAACTTAATAAACTCTCCTGTGTATGCGCCACGTCTAATTTCGGTGGGCTTCAAATCCAACGCAGATGAATTAATGCGACTGAATATTTCCGCTCTAACTTCGAGAGATGTTCCCTCTTCCAAAACAATAACACGCAAAGTTGTTTTGCAAAATTTGCGCTTGATGGGTGGGGGAAGCTTTTCAAAAGTAAGCCCATTTAATTTCGTAAGCTTTTTTAAGTCCGACAGAACTAAATCGTTACTTAAAAAGGCATCTAGTGATTGTGTACGCTGTGCTCCATCAACAATGTCACATCTACCATCATCATTATCGGAGAAAAACATAAATGGAATCGGATATCCGAGCAATATTGACTCGACAAATCGACACCTGCGAACGTCATCCCAGACGAAATTTCGTTGGTATTCAGGATTTATAAAGAACTCAGCTTCCTTAAACTGCGCGACCAAAAAGTCAATCGCGTAATCGCGGGTATTGTAATCAACCTCACGACGTAAGTCCGTAATTTGATTTGTAATGCTCTCGCTCTTGGACACCTCGTTGATGTTTGCATCAGTCTCGTTATTGTTCATTGCCGTTTACCTCCGCGATATGATTTAGAATACTTACGCCGACAGCTTTGCCCAATTCAACAGGAACAGCGTTTCCAATATGAACGCCGACCTCGCGCTTGTTAATCTCTTGTTCGGGGTCAACAAACACATAATCAGGCGGGAACGATTGCAACAAAGCTCCTTCGCGTAAAGTTAAGGCTCTATCCTGTTCGGGGTGCCCGAAACGACCATTGCCATAACCGTAAAACTGTGTCGTGATTGTTGGTGACGGCGCATCCCAAGTCATACGCCCGTAAATCGACATATAGGTTTTGCCGCTTCCTTTTTTATGGCATTTCAATTTAAGACCATCGTCCCAATCGCGCCACGTCCCGCCCGGGACGGAACTACGAATTCTGCATAGATTTTTTGCAGACAATCCCGCTGCAGAATGCATTATATCATCTTGATTTCTCACGCCTGCGGCTACGCAGGGCAATCCCGCAATACTTCCTCTAACGGTAGGATAATTGCTCTCTTGATACAGTGGAGCAATAAGCGTTAAGTCGCCCAATAGAGATGCTAACAGAACTAAACGGCGGCGATTTTGAGGAACGCCGTAATCGGGGCAATATGCAACGCTGTGGCTGACATTATAGCCAAGCCCTATGAGCGTATCACGGAAGTCTGCGAATACTTTTTCAGTCTCTAATTCCGGCACATTTTCCATCGACACTATATCTGGCATAACGTGTCTGACTATGTTAGAGAACGAATAAAGCAACCGCCATTTGTTATCGCTCTGCCATTCATCCTGTTCGCGTCCGCCATTTTGCTCACCTTTTCGGTAACGCTTAGTGTACTTTGAAAACGGCTGACAAGGGGCGCAACCAACCAATACGCGTACACCGTCGGTAGGGTATAACGCGGCGATTTTAGCAGGAGCAAGCAAGGACACGTCTGCGGCGATAAATTGAGCATCGCCATTATTGTGTTCGTAGGCATACCTACAAGACGAGTCTAAATCAACGCCCGCCACGACATTCAAGCCCGCAAGATGGAGTCCGTGCGTCAAACCGCCGACTCCGCAAAACAAGTCTACTACTGTTGGCATAACCGCACCTCTCTTCATCACTTCACAAACTCATACTCAAAGAGCCTAGGCACAATCTCAGCATTGTAATATGCCTTGACAAGCTCTTTCAGCCCATTTAACGCCGTGTGCAACTCCACATTGTCATAGATGGTTTCACCCGTTGTTTCATCCGTATATGAGGTATCTAATTCGGCGTATATCTGATAGACTCCATATGTCAACGTGGGGCTATAGCCGCCATTATTGCGTTCGTTAGGCGTTGTGAGTTTGGCATACTTCAAGACCGTTTGCCATTGCTCAGATAGTGCTGTTTCAGCAACACTCATATCTAAGTTCTGTATGTCGTTGACTGCAAGCGTCGCGCCGTTTGTGGTATCAAAACATAATTCATTACGATAAAATCGCCCGTCGCTTCCCGTGAATGTTCTCATGTGGTTTTGCATCTCAAGGCAAGTAAAGAGCAAACATTTTAGCAGCCATTGCGACAATTTACCACTTGCAATATCGCGGGAAAACGCCGTCGAACCGTCCGCGCTTTTCATTATGCGGGCGCGTTCAGTCCAAGACCGATTATAAGTTATGTATCGGCTTGCACAGAACATCGGCAACTTTTCGAGGTAGTTATCTTTACGCAAATGGAAACCATTCCCGTTATAAATACCAGCCGCCAAAAGACAGGCGTGTAAATCGGGGTTATCAAAGCCAGGACCGTCAGCAACTAAATAACCAAGCAGATTATCATTATAAACGGGTTTAATCCGTTTTTTTATATTGTGGGCGACTTCTAAACCATCGTGTGCAATTAGTATTCCATCCTCAATATCATCAGCAAATGTGCGCTTGTCGTAGTAGACCTCGCTGTAACTTGTGAAGACTTTCTTGATGGGCAGTTTTTCATGGTGCTTGGTTAGAACACCGTCCACAATATCATAGCCTGTCAAAGTCAATTCGGCGGTATTGTCGTCTGCATTAGCCCACAGAGCGCACATAATGCAAGCATCTATGTTCGTGTGGAAGTGACGACGGTTGAACGCGTAGCCGCCGATGAATTTCTTGTTTATGAGGTGTTGCGATTTCCAATACTTGACGGGTGAGAAGACAATATAACTGTCTGTCGGTTGACGCAAATAATACTTGAACCCGCTCCAAATAAAGGCGTTACCCATATCGTTGGATGGTGTCCCTCTTACCTTGCCTTTAATGTCCGCTTTCATAACGTCCAATATATAACTTGCTTTCCACGTTGCCGAGGATTTAGCTCCCGCGCCACGCCGTTGGTGTTCAGCAGACGTTGTTTCCGCATACGGGGGGTTTTCAAACAAGATAACCGTTATATTCGGGTTATCAATGTATTGCCTGATAATCGGATTTTCGATATATTCCCACGACAATGCATCCGCGCCCGTAACAAGCCCTGCGTTGAAGGTGTCGGCGGTTTCAATCGGTGGAATAATCTCACGTACCCGCGAACCTACCAATTCTTGTAAAACCTTGTATTCGTAATATTCAACCGTGGATACAATTGTATGTGATAATTCGTCATCGGTCATAACGATTTCCAAATTTCCTGTTCCGGCGCAGCGGTCAAGAATAATGTAATCATTGCCCGCAGGCACACGGGCGATAGCAAGCCGTACTAATTCAAGGGCTTTTTCAGCATACAAAGATGCGGTATAGAACGCGCCGAGGTTTTTCTTTAACAAGAAGTCATTTAACTTATCCATAAGATAGTTAAATTTTACGTTTGTCTTGCCAGTGTACGGGATAAGGTAATCGGCGAAAACAACGGGCTTTCTTATCTCGCCGATTCTTTTATGCTTACCCGCGTCATCGCCTAAAAAATCCTCTTTACGCGCCGTAGGTACACGGCGGTAAAAGTGTTCTGCCCAACCGACAATACAATTTTCGTCAATGTGAATTTTCGTGAAGTTGTTTTCTCTGAGTAGTGCGACAAGGTGCGTTGTGTCCGTGGCGTTGCTCTCATAGTGCAACGTTTCAATAGCCCCCATACCGATAAAACCGGAATTGTTCTTTGACGCGCCGCCGCTGTACGGTTTTTCAATGGCAAGCAGATAGTCCACGCTATGGTATACCCACACCGTGGCGGCGTTCAAGTCGATTATCAGAATGTTAGCCGGTATCGGCTTACCCTTGATACGCATTGCCGACAAGTATTTGACGCATTGAAATAATACGGCATTCAAGTCGGTAACGTGTAGCTTGAATTCAAGCAAGTTGCCGTTTATAACGCCGTCGCTGTTGTCGGCTAATATATCCTCTATGTTAAGCGCGGGATTGACACGAGGCAACACTCGACAGTAAAAGTCGAGTTGCCCATCCCGTTCCAAAATAAATTTGTCCAAAGCAAAACCTCCGTATCAAATGCTCTGTAATAAGGCTTCCGTTCAGCCTCGCGCATAGGCTTTTTTCGAGCTTTTCACAGCCTTGGTCCGCCCGTCAAGCAGTTTGGGTGTGTCTTTTGGTATGAGCCAATCACGACCTAACCGTACCGCACCGCTGACAAGCCCTTTGGCGCACAGTTCCTGTATGCGTCTGTCGGTAATGCCCCGTTGCTCAGCGGCTTGCTGCGGTGTTATCCAATCTAAATCCATACTCATACCCCGTCCATCTTAGATTCACTACTATACATTATACTACGGATTGCCGAATAATGCGATAGGAAAAATCTAAAAGTTAAAATATTTTCATCTCGCTCCGAAACACCATTGGCGCGTATTTGTAAATTTTTTGTGAACCCGCGACAAACCTTCTTGACAAACTGCTCCTGAAGGAACCGAGGAGGAGATGGGGATTGTCACCTGCCACCTGACATCTGTTCCCTGATTCTAACCATCAATGCCGCAATCGCCTTGCCGCGATGGGAACGCTGGTTTTTCACGTCCGGCGGCAGTTCGGCGGAGGCGACGCCGCTTTCCAGATCGAGGAACAGGGGGTCGTAGCCGAAGCCGCCTTCGCCTTGGGGGGCGCGCAGGATTTCGCCCTGCCATTCGCCCTCGGCAATCAGGGGTTGCGGGTCTTCGGCGTGGCGCACCAGCGCCAGCAGGCTGACGAAACGGGCGCGGCGGTTGGGTTCGTTGTGCAGGGCGGTGAGCAGTTTTTCATTATTGCGTTGGTCGCTTTTCGGCTCTCCGGCGTAGCGGGCGGATTGCACGCCGGGCGCGCCCAACAAGGCGTCTACGCACAGACCGGAATCGTCCGCCAGCGCGGGCAGCCCCGTCGCGGCGGCGGCGTGACGCGCCTTGGCGAGCGCGTTTTCAAGAAAGGTGCAATGCGGCTCCTCGGCTTCGGAAACACCCAGTTCACCTTGCGGCACGAGTTCGATGCCCAAAGGCGTGAGTAGCGCCGCGAGTTCTTTCAGTTTTTTGGCATTGTTGGAGGCGAGGACAAGTTTTTGCATGGGGTTATTTCAGCTTTTCGCCGGTGTAAGGGTTGTAGAGATAATCGGGGGGAAAGGAGGTTCCAGATTCTCCATTCATATTTTTCGCCAGACTGGGGAGCGGCAGGTTCCAGGTAAAAATCCCATCGTCCAGTTGCAGGGAAACATTGGCGCTTTCCGAGTACGAAAAAAGTTTTTTGCCGTCGCTGCCTCTGGCGGGGAAAACGATAATTTGCGTTTCCCTGGATTGATCTTCCTTGCGGATGACTGCGCGTTTCATCCCTGCCAGTACGACATTCATCGCAACAGGCAGATCGCTGGCGTTTGCGGGCGCGATCCATTCCCCGTTATTGATTCGCATGGCAAAGCGCCGGGGCGCTTCCAATGTCAAGGTCTGTTCAAGTTTCTTATCCACGACCATGAAAATCGTATACTCATCCAGCGCCAGTAAAATTTGATTATGCAACGCGCGTTCTTCCTGCGACGCGTTTTGAACTTGGGATTCATAAACCATCTTGAATAGCTCAGTCGGAAGTAGCCAGAGCATCCTGAGCCTGCCTTCACGCACCTGTATTTTCTGCACTTCAGAAAATGAGGAAAAGTCCATGCCGGCATCCGCCAAGGCGACGCTATTGCTGGCGCAAATAAAGAGCAGAGCTAAAAAGAGTTTTTTCATGATTTTTCTTTCGTGAGGGCGCGGCTCATTCCGCCAGCGCCTTTTGCTGCAACTTAATCAACTGGCGGATGCCGCCTTGCGCAAGGTCGAGCAGGGTATTCATCTGTTCGCGGGTGAAGGGTTCGCCTTCGGCGGTGCCCTGGATTTCGACGATGCCGCCTTTGCCAGTCATCACGACGTTCATGTCGGTGTCGCAACTGGAATCTTCGGGGTAGTCGAGGTCGAGGACGGGGGAACCCGCGACCATGCCGACGGAAACGGCGGCAACGTGGTCGCGGATGGGCATGGCGGCGATTTTGCAGGCCGCGACCAGCCGTTCGCAGGCGTCGGAGAGCGCTACCCACGCGCCCGTGATGGACGCGCAGCGGGTGCCGCCGTCGGCTTGCAGCACGTCGCAGTCGATGATGATTTGGCGCTCACCCAGGGCGGAAAGGTCGATGACGGCGCGTAGGGAACGTCCAATCAGGCGTTGAATTTCCTGTGTGCGTCCGGTCTGCTTGCCTTTGGCGGCTTCGCGGGCGGAACGGGTGTGGGTGGCGCGCGGCAACATGCCGTATTCCGCCGTCACCCAGCCCTGCCCCTTGCCGCGCAGGAAGGGAGGCACGTTTTCTTCGACGCTGGCGGTGCAGAGGACGCGGGTGCCGCCCATTTCGACCAGCACCGAACCTTCGGCGTGGCGGGTGTAGCGGCGGACGAGGGTGACGGGGCGCAATTCGTCGTTGGCGCGCTGGCTGGGTCGCATGGCGGATTCCTTCATTTTTTGAAGCTGTATTTGTCGATGGCGGCGCGGATTTCTTCGATGGCGCGTTCGATTTCGTCGTCGGAAAGGTCGGATTTGTAATGGGGGTTGCGCCCGAATTCGTCCAGTTGCGTGGTAAATTCGTTCAGCCCCATCGTTTGCGTAGACACGGAACTGCGCGTTAATTCCGAATAGGTATCTTCCCAACGCACGACGACCATGGAAAGGTTGTCGCCATGCGCGCCCGCCCACTGTTCCACCCTGTCCATGCACTGCGGCACGGCTTGCAGCAGATTGGGATGTTGCAGACTTCGCGCCAGAATATCATTGGGCAACATGCCCCAGATGCCGTCGGTGCACAACGCGATGATGTCGCCCGCTTGCAGCGGCGTTTTGCGCGAGCATTCCACTTCCGGCATATGCGTACCGCCCAGGCAACTGTAGACCTTGTTGCGTTCCGGGTGGTTTTCCGCCTGTTCCTGGGTAATCAGACCTTCGTCGACCATCAGTTGCACCTGCGAATGGTCGCGCGTGCGGGCGACGACGTTGCCCTGACGAATCAGATAGAGGCGCGAATCGCCCGCGTGCGCCCAATACGCCACATTATCCTGGATGACGCAGGCGACGATGGTGGTGCGCGGCGAATCCTTGAGTTTGTGGGCTTCGCAATAGCTGAGAATGGCGTGGTGCGCGTTGCCGATGTTTTTTTGCAGGAACCAGAAGGGGTCTTCCAGCTTGGGTTGCGCCTCGCGCTGAAAGGCGGCGGTCATGGTTTGCACCGCGATTTGCGCGGCGACTTCGCCGTAAAAATGTCCGCCCATGCCGTCGGCGACGACCATCAACAGAGCGTCGCGCGAATAGCAATGCGCCAGCCGGTCTTCGTTGTTTTTGCGGCCGCCTTGTCGGCTTTCCTGATAAATGGTGAATCGCATGTCGGGGGGTTCCGTGGGTGAGTGGGTGTTTTTTTACTTTTTACGTTGACCAAAAAGGCGACCGAACCAGGAGGTTTGCGCCGGTTTGTCCGCCTGCGCCGGAGGCGCGCCATGTTCAGCCAGCGCCTTTTGCAAGGCGAAAGCCGTTTGCGGGCGATACAGATGATTCAGATTCAGACACCAGTCGATGGTTTCCAGCAGATGATCGGAAAGCTGACCCTCCCAACGCACCATCGCCGGAATCATCTGGTCTTTTTGCAGACGCTCGTCCGCCGGTTGCGGCGTTTGTCCGGCGAGACAGGCATACATGGTCGCGCCGACGCTATACACATCGCTCCACGGTCCCAGGGTTTTGCGCTCGCCATAATGTTCGGGCGAGGCGAAACCCGGCGTGTACATCGGCTTCAATATCGGCGTGTCGGAGAGTAGCGTCTGCCGGGCCGCGCCGAAATCGAGCAGCACCGGCGTGTTGTCCGTGCGGAGATAAACATTGGAAGGCTTGATGTCGAGATGCAGCAGCTTGTTGCTATGCACCACGCGCAGCCCGTTCAACAGGCGCACAAACACGCCGCGAATGAAGCGTTCGGAAATGTGTCCCAGATGCTTGTGGATGAACTCCTGCAAGGTGCGCCCCTGCTCGTATTCCATCACCATGTACACCGTATCGTTGGCGCGGAAAAAATTGATCACGCGCACCACATTCGGATGCGAAAGCTTGGCGAGCGCCCGACCTTCCTCAAAAAAACACTTCATGCCGTAGCGAAACGCGCCCAGATGTTCCGCCGGAATCACTGGCTTGGTCTGCCCGTCGCCGCGCAGGGCGAGGCTGTTGGGCAGGTATTCCTTGATGGCGACATCCTTGCGCTCCTTGTCCTGCGCCAGATAGACAATAGAAAAACCGCCCAGGGAAAGCTGGCGGTCTATGGTGTAATCCTCTATCTGGAAACCGCCCGGCAGGGCGGCGTTGGTTTGTTGACCCATCGTGATGGCAGGTAAGATTGCAGGTATGATTGTCGCTCTTCCGGCATTGTCCGGTCTTGGCGACGGACTGTAAAGCCATTCTTCGATGGCGGTTTTAGCGAAGGCGCGAACTTTTCCTCTCAACATCCAACCCTGATGGCGATTTCACGATGATTCACAGCATGACTGGCTACGCCGCCAGAACCCTGAGCGATGGCAACATCACCCTGCACATGGAATTGCGAAGCGTCAATTCCCGTTTTCTGGACTTGCATTTTCGCGTCGCGGACAACCTTGCCGCCTTTGAAACCGGCGTGCGCGAAAAACTCACCGCCCGCCTGGGACGCGGCAAGGTCGAATGTCGCCTCTCCTTTACCCTCTCCGAACAGGGCGAAGGCGCGATACTCGACCCGCAAAAACTGGCATGGCTGCAAACGCAGGAAGCGCAAATCCGCGCCATCCTGCCGGAAGCCCTGCCCCTTACCGTCAGCGACATCCTGCGCTGGCCGGGCGCGTTCAGTCAGGAGCGCGTGGACTTCTCCACGCTCGAACCCGCCATTGCCCGATTAACCGCCGAAACCCTGGACGAATTCATCGCCTCCCGCGCCCGCGAAGGCGCAAAACTCGCCGCGCTGATCGAGGAGCGGGGCGAACAGATGCGCGCCATCGTCACCCGCGTCGCCCCCCTGATTCCCGCCGCCCAGGTCGCCCTGAGCGAAAAACTGCACGCCCGCCTCTCCGACACCGTGCGCGACCTTGGCGTCAATATCGACAAAGGCAGAATCCTGCAAGAAGTCGCCCTGTTCGCCGCCCGCATCGACGTAGACGAAGAACTCTCCCGCCTCGCCACTCATCTGGACGAACTCACCCACATCCTGAAAACCGGCGGCGCCGTCGGCAAACGTCTGGATTTTTTAATGCAGGAATTCAACCGCGAAGCCAATACCCTGGGTTCAAAAGCCGCCGTTTCCGAAGTCACCCAGGCGGCGATGGATTTGAAACTCCTCATCGAACAAACGCGCGAACAAGTGCAAAATCTGGAATAAGGAAGGCTAAACCATGCTGACGGACGACCATGACCTTCGCCAATTGCTGCAAAAAATCCGGACGATCGCGGTTGTCGGACTCTCCGATAAAACCGATCGACCGAGCAATGCCGTCGCGCAATACCTGTTGCGGGCGGGGTACACCGTTATTCCGGTCAATCCGGCAAAAACGGAAATCCTGGGGCTGACCTGTTACCCCGATCTCGCGGCGGTTCCCGTACACATCGACCTCGTAGATGTCTTCCGCCGTTCCGAAGACGCCGCTTGCGTTACAGAAGCGGCGGTCAAAGCAGGCGCCGGGGCAATCTGGCTGCAACTGGGGGTGATTTCTCCCGAAGCGGTATCCATCGCTGAAAAAGCAGGTCTGGCGGCGGTGATGGATCGCTGCGCCGAAATCGAACACTGGCGCTTGATTGGTGAAACGCGCAAGGACGCAAAATCGCTCGCGTCGGCGGTCTACTGCCCGTTGCCGCAGCGCGGGAGCGCGTCTCGCTCCGGCACAGAACATTGAGTCCATGCAAAATGACAGAAACCTATGCCCCGCCAAATTTTGAAACCAAAATCTGCTCCCCCGATGAGCTTGCCCGTCGCGCTGCCCAACTGCCTGCCGCGCGGGTGTTCACCAACGGCTGTTTCGACATCCTGCATCGGGGGCATGTGACCTATCTCTCTCAGGCGCGCTCGCTTGGCGCGTCCCTGATTGTGCTGGTCAATTCGGATGCTTCGGTCAAGCGTCAGGGCAAGGGCGATGACCGTCCTGTTAATGTGTTGGAAGATCGTATGGCGGTGCTGGCGGCGCTGGAATGCGTGAGTCTGGTGAGTTGGTTCGAGGAAGACACGCCACTCGCCCCCATCCTCGCCTGCCAACCGGAAATTCTGGTCAAGGGCGGCGACTGGTCGATAGAGCGCATCGTCGGCGCTGCCGAAGTTTCAGCGTGGGGCGGCAAGGCGCGCTCCATTCCCTTCCTGCACCAAAAATCCACGACGGCGTTATTAGAGAAGATACGCGGGTAGGATGAAACAGGGCGGGGCGTTCCTTCGCCGCAGTCGCTTTTTGTGCCGGGCACATCTCAAAGACGAGACGATGAGCAACCGGAAAAACAGGGTAAAAATACATGGCGAACGGGAATAGCACAGCCGAAATCGGTTTTGAACAAAAAATCCGGGTCAAACGCAAACCGAACCGGCTGACCGATTACGATTACAGCCAGAATGGCGCGTATTTCATCACCATTTGCGCCAAAGACCGCGCCGGGATATTTTCAACCATAGAGGCACCAGACAGGATAGATGACGTAGGGGCGAACTGTGTTCGCCCGAATATGCCAGATAATGTTCGCCCGCAACTCTCCCCCATTGGCATTATTATAGAAAAAGAAATCAAGGCATTATCCAAAATCTACGATCAGGTTGCCGTCGATGGTTATGTTGTGATGCCAAACCATGTGCATATTATTATAGTAATCGGTGGCGCGGGGATTGAGAGCGGGCGAACACAGTTCGCCCCTACGGTTTCCCGCGTGGTCAAGCAATGGAAAGGCGCGATCACCAAACAACCGGGGTTTTCTCCGTGGCAGAAATCATTTCATGACCGAATCATCCGTAACGAAGAAGAATACACACACATTGCGGAATACATCGAAACCAATCCCGCGCGCTGGTCAGAAGATTGTTTTTACGTAGACGCAAATAGAATGATTCCCGTAGGGGCGAACTGCGTTCGCCCCAGATTGTTGACAAACCTCCGAAGTAGCTTTCTGGGAACGCCGACGGCAACAAAGGCACGTCGGCGGTACGCCGACTTTGAGCGCAGATTGCCGCACAAACACCGCTGCCAGCGTGGACGCTGGCGTTCCCAG
>JAITSU010000031.1 GCA_031287525.1 Zoogloeaceae bacterium
CGTGCGCTTCTTCGCGCCCTTGGGTGGCTTTCCACTTGCCCGCGAAAACCTTGGCGCGCTCCTGAATTTCAACCCACGACAATGCCATGCTGCAACCTCTGGTGATTTTTTTGGAATGGCAGCATTTTGACACGGTTTCCCCCTTCTCCCACACGAGGCAGATCGGATGTAACGTCCGGTGCGTTCTTCGATCCCGCTCTACCTGAACGCTTCAGGGTTGTTTCACGTGAAACAGATATGGTCTAAGAAAAATGGGGACGTGCCCATATTTACGGAAGCTGTGCGAAGGGGGGAAGGGGTGAGGTGGGTTGCTGTGTGACCTGAACCATTTTCGCGTTATGTTGGAATGCTGACCTGCGTGGCAACCGGAATTTTCTGGGCGATTACGTTGTATAAATCGACTTCTGTTTGCTGCGTTCGGATCGACACGATGAGGCTGTAGCGTGCTGGCAGGTCGAATCTCTCTAAAGCAGGGCGTGTGCGCCACCAACCGGCTGAAGGGTATACCGCAATAAAGCCTCGACTCGCTAATTCCGCCGCTGAACCTTCCCATACGTCTTGATGCAGCGAACCACGATGACGCTGCTTCTCTCCCAGATACCAGTTGGAGTCTCCAGAGGTTTCCGTGTCGCCATTGTCTTCGCGTTGTGCAGCAGCATTGACTCGTGCAACGAAATCAGTAGTGGAGCGGTCGAGTGGACGTTGCACATCAAATTTTAGGCGATGTGAGGGATAGTGGTATTTTGACGTAGCTCCTCGTGTTGAAGGGTTAGGCTCAATGAAGTAGGACAGCGTAACGCGCATCTCTACTTTTGCATCCTGCAAATTTTCCAGTTCGTCTTTCGGCCACGGCAATTCGTGCAGGTTCATGTCGCGGCTCTTCACATCGCTGCCGACCTTCTTGTAAGGATGAACCTCGTCTTCCACCACAAGCGTCAAGGAATTGCCCGCGCTCCATAACGCGCGCTCCAGATTGGGTGCTCCCCATCCGCAGTGACGGATCAAATTGGCGTAATCCCTTTTGTTAGGCGTCTGAGCAGCAGGTAAAAACATGGCTCGCATTGCTTCCGTCCATTCAGCCGAATGGATGAGAAGCGCGCGGATTGTTTCTGGTCGGAGGCGCGGATACGCCGCCATGATTTGTGCTGCCATCCGCGCACATAGCGCGGATGCGGCACTGGTTGCATTGCTGGTTGTAAATAAAAGATCGACAGGATGGTTATGAGTTGTCAGTAGTTCCAGACTCGGCATCTTTACACCAACAGAAAAGAAATCATCTTTAAGCACGTTGCCGCCTTCCAAGACGACATCGGGCTTCAATGGCCATGCTGCATCCCAAGTGCGTGAAGTTGTTGTGAACGGACTCAATCCTCCTTTCAAGGCTATTGGTTCGAGTGAAGTAAGACCATCAGTGTCGATTTTGTGGGTGCACGCCCCAACAGTAATGGCATTCCATGCTTGCCCTGGGTCATGTATGAGATTTGTGCCAAGGCTTGCTGGATACTCACCCCAAGCATGAGGAGCATCTGTATTACCCGCTGACAGAATAAACAGGCGAGGAAATTGACCTTCATTGTCGGCATCAGCAGCCAGACTGTCCACTTTGGCTGACCACGACGATGGACGACCGCGATCCCGATAATCTGAAGCTGTTACGGCTGAAGTAAATACACGAGGGCGATGTGGAGCCTCTACTTCAGGCCGCGCGACACCTTCAGCAAAAAGAGAGGCGTGAAGTTGGGCATTGCCTTTGTTCGCCCCATGATTTTCGATGAGTTTGACCGACTCAAGCCGGTGGGGGATTTCAATCAACGCATTAGATGCCAAGGCTTCTGTCAGGTCGCCATAGCTTGCCAAACCCGCTAGCCCAGTACCATGATTGGCTTTATCATTCACGCCCCAGTTTGGGTCGACTGTGTGTAGATCGTCTGCCTCCATCAACGATTTCAGGAGTGGGTGTCCCCGATTAACGCCGGAGTCCAGAAGACAGACTCGTGGCACTGCATCGTCAGGCATTTTTATCTTGGTGCGTTGCAGTAACTCATCTACCCATTTTCGCTGTTCTTTGACCGCCATACTGTCAAAAAATTCGGCAGTCTCCTTGGCGTAGCGGAGTTCCGCAACGCAGTTTAATGCCATTACAGATTTTAAGAACTGCTTTTGCGAGCCATACATCAGCAATACGGTACGTTCAGGGAAATTGGCATGTTTGTCGCTGACCCTGCACTCAGCCAGCGTAGCCAGTTTCTTGAAATCTTCTACAACCGCTTGCCGTTGATTACCGCGAACGGGCAGCCACACTTCCCACCAGAAAGGTATGGTTAGGTCATCTGACAGCAAAGCTGGGTCATCTGTCCACAATTCTCGGATTGCGGCAGTGCGAATCGAAGCGATTGCGTCCAATAGAGGCTGATGATCGCGTGCTTTGCCGTTTGTATCCTTTTTCTCATTCAGGTAGTCGGCAATATATCTCTCAAAATGCACCAACTTTCCTTCTGGCACAAACACATTGGCAAAGGTAAGGGAGCCTTCCTCACGCACACTCAGCAATTCTATTCCTTGGGTAGCGTTGGCAAGACTCTCGAAAGCCAATTTGACATTGGGGTGGCTAGTGAACTGGATTTGTAAACCCAGTCCACTTTCTAACCCATACGCTTGCTGTGCTTGAACTGCGGCAGCAGCAAGAGGTTTTAAGGCGTTGATCTGGGTTTGTAATGCTTGCCCATGCTGCTGGCGCGGCAAAGCGGGAACAAGCACTCGACTCCCGCCGCCTGGCGTATGAGCGGTGAAGTCGAATGCCTGTGAAGTATTTTGAAGAACTAGATGAGGACGTTTATTGGTTGGTTGATCCGGCATGATTTAGTGTGACCCTTTTGCTGTCGATTCCAAGGATTCCAAGACTGAACTGCTGGCGCTCCCGCAACGCCCTTATCAATGCATCACCACTTACATGTGGCTCGTTCTGCATGATGGCTTCTTTGATGGCATCTTCAATTGCGCGCCGGATTTCCGCATAGCTCAACTGTTCCGACTTCGTTGAAATCGCTTTGAGAGGGAAGGGCTTGGGGGCAAATTTTCCCAAATGGGAGCGAATCAATTTCAGGGCTTGCTCTGCTGTGGGTAGATGATATTCGATGACATCATCGAACCGGCGGAAAAGCGCGTGGTCGAGAATTTCTACATGGTTGGTGGCTGCAATAATCAGGCTGTTGGACTGGTCGTTTTCAATCATTTGCAGAAAGCTGTTCAGTACCCGTCGGATTTCGCCAACATCATTGGCATTCCCGCGTTGTGAACCGATTGCGTCGAATTCGTCGAAGAAGTACACGCCGCGAACGCTGGTAATCGCATCGAAAATTTGGCGCAGCTTGGCGGCGGTTTCTCCCATAAACTTTGTGATGAGCGCGTCAAGTCGTACCGAAAAAAGCGGGATGCCGAGTTCTCCCGCCAGCACTGATGCGGTCATTGTTTTTCCAGTACCAGGCGGGCCAACCAGCAACAGCTTGCATCTAGGTGACAGCCCATGCTCGCGGATGCGGGTGTGCAACCGTTGTTCCTGCATGATTCTGTCGATTTGCGCTACCGTGCGTGGTTCAAGCACCATGTCGGCAAGCCGGTTTTTGGGATATGTGACGGTCAGCAAGTTTGCCAATTCGCCGCGCGGACGGGCGATTGGCAGCAATTTGCCGGTCTGGGCAGCAGTCGATGTGCGCGCTTTTGCTGCATCAATCATGTCGCGCAAATCTTCGGCGAGTTTGCCATGCCCGACCTTGGCCTCACGCGCTGCAACTTGCATGGCGACGGAGTAAAAGTACTGCTCATCACCGTCGATGTGAGATTTCACCAAGGCCTTGATTTGATCGGCGCTAGCCATTTTGTATACCTGTCAGTGTTGCGATGTTCATCGGTGCAGCCAAGGGATTCCCTTGTTTTACATCCATGACACTTGTTATTTATCTCTTGTTGCAATCGTAGAAATGATCATCAACAGTATACAGGAATAGCCCTTCCAACGATTGCAACGCTGGAATGCCATTCGGCACGAGCTGCCGCTTGTTCCACGTGAAACAGATATGGTCTAATGCGGATACATCCATTTTCACCATTCATTTCATCACGATCATGCCTAAAATCATTCCCTTGCTCTGCTGCTTTATCCTGCCCGCCTTGGCATTGGCGGAACCCGATAACGAACCGGAACGGCAAGCGCCCAGGTCGCGCGCGTTGTTGGGGGCGCCGGCGGTGAATACCAATATCACTGCGGCGGGGAGTTTGCCCAAGGATGGATTTTTCAGCGCCCTGAATGTTTCGTTCGCGCATAAAACCCATGCGGAGAAGGGCGGCGGCAATCGTCCCGATGTGTCCAGCCAGACCTGGCTTTTGAAGTTGCGCTATGGGCTGACCGACAATCTGGAACTGGTGGGGGTTACGCCTTACATCGATCAATCGCGCAACCATCCCACGCCTTCACCCAAACATATCGGCGGTTGGGGCGACCAGGTGATTGGTTTGAGCGCCGCCCCTTTCAATATGCGTCAAGGCGATTCTTTTACACTCAATCTTGCGGCAGCCGTGCTGTTGCCAACCGGACAGGAAGGCATCCGCCATCTGCCGGGCAATGACGCATGGGGCTGGCGTCTGAGTACGACTTACGGACGGTTTCTTACGCCGAATCTGAAAGTGGATACGGAAGGGGTTTGGAGTGGCGCGTTCGAGCGCGGCAATCAGGATGTCAAACGCGGGCAATCCTGGCAATGGAACAGCCAGTTGCGTTACATTTTCAATAACTTCGATCTGGGGCTGGAAAGCAGCCTCGTCCATCAAAAATCCGCCCGCGCGCATACGCCTTTGGGCAAGGTGAATACCAAAAACGGTTTTACGGAATGGTTTGTCGGCCCTTCCGTCAATATCGCGCTGCCTGCGGATAGCTGGTTCGGTGTGGGCGTTTTCTTTCCCGTGCATCGCCATTTCGACGGCCCGAACAAATCCGAAAGCAAGCGTCTGGAGATGAAAATCGGCAAGCTGTGGTTTTGAGGTGGGGCGTTCGTCAGGAGGGCGCGTGATGGACATTGCTGCAAAACAATGACGTACTGGGCAGACTATCGGTGCGCCCGGCATCCTGATCTGACCGACTGTCCTGACAACATAATCTCCTTTTCTCAAACGCAACATTCTTATGGTATTATGATGATATGCCATCAATCACTATTGCTTTTGTCCTTGGTGTGGCGGCAGTTTAGCGGCTCATACCGCACCTTAACCCAAACGTTGGGCGCTTGGCTCCTTCACTAGTATTTAGGGAAATTGAATTGGCAAAATTCTGGGTCTATCTACTCTTGGGACGCTCCGCCGGCAGACCAGCTCTGCGCCCCTTACCTCCAGTTCGGCATCATTCTCTCTAAAAGCGACCATGAATAGCTTTCAGGAAAATCTAGCACTCGGAAGAGAATGGGAAACTAAAGTTTCCCTCTGGTTACAACAAAATAATTACGTCTTGGATGTTTATGAATACACTGGCACAGGTGCTGATGGAAGCAAGGCTCCAAAGCTAAAAATCGTACCTTCGGAAGATTCACTTATTCTTCCCGATCTACAGGTCGCTTCCGCAGGTGCAACGCATTGGGTCGAAGTCAAGTCAAAGTCCTCTGTTGGAATCCCGTTTAAAGAGAACCCATCGTATAGGACCACCGGCTTCGACCGCAAGTATTGGGAACACTACCTGAAAGTCAGGCAGATTACCGGTCTCGCAGTTAGCGTCTTCTTTGTGCACTATAACGAGGGCGAAATCCGATCAGCATCCATTGAGGAACTGGATAAGCATCCTAGAAAGTACATCAACTTTGGAAACGGCATGGTGTACTGGCCCTATGATGAACTTAAGGTCATTGCCGAGATAAACAATGGAGCCATTCATTCCATCTGACCTTGCGCATAAACCGCGCAAGGCTAGTGAATTAAAACGTTAGGCACCAAGAAGTGAACACCGATTCCGACGAAGAAGAACGAGCGATCCTTCTTTGCTATGCAGCAGGAGATCGCAGCTTCACGGACACGATCTTGACGATCGAACCTACAACTTCTCCTCAGCGTGTCTCGCCGGATCGGACTTCTCACGCTGCTTCATCTTCGCCAGTTTCGCAGGCGCAAACTTGACGGGTACGCAGTTTGTCGATGCCAATGTGAAGACGTGTGATTTCCGAAATGCCGACCTGTCCAGAGCTTCCTTTGCAGGGGCTGCCATCGACGGTGCGCGGTTTGAGGGTGCCAACCTAGAGGGTGCGTCTTTCCACGGAGCGAGCGAGCATGGTCACGTCTATGGCGAGTCCGAGAAACCGTTCCTTGGCACCTAACTTCTCCATGTTTTGCTATGCTTGCCCCACTACATTCATTGGGGCATTTGCTTCCGGGTGTATGTGTGATTCTTCATAAAGAAAAGCGGACGGTTTTTCATGAAACAACCTGAGTACCCAGTTCCACCGCCTAACGAATCATTCAAGCGGACGGCTTACGCTACCGCTTAATTCCAATGTCAGGCGCTCAAAAAATCCGCAAACTGTCGTGGATGTCCTTGAATGTTTCCTGAAATCTGGGCGAGTCCGCGTCTTCGTCGGTTACGTTGTGGATGTAGATTTCCAACACGCGGTCAGGAAAATTTCTTTTGATGGCGGCGTAAATTTCGGGATCGCTTTCGCCGGAGTCGCCGACCAGGATGAATTTTCGCTGCGGATAGGCGGCGAGGAGTTTTTCGATTGACCGGGTTTTGTGGGCGATCACGGTCTTTTTGCTGGGCGCGAGGTCGCGCAAATCGGTTGCGTCGCGCAGATGAAAACTGCCTTCCGGGAATTGTTCGCGGGCAAAAAATTCGGCGAGCGCCGGATAAAGATGCGCGGGGCTTGCCGATACATAATGAAAGGCGGGATTTTCCAGTTGCGCGAAGGCGGCGAATAATGCCTTAATGTCTGCCGTCGGCGTGTAATCGTTGAAAAAGGTATTCAGCAGCAGTGCCTTTTTATCCCGCACATTGGAAACCTTGATGGTGTCGTCGATGTCGAGAATGATGGAGACGCCTTCAGGCGCGGCGTAAATGACAAAACTTTCGTGATGGCTTTCGGGGGATAGAGGCTTATGCACGGCAAATGTGATTTTTGCCTGAGGCTTGTCTTGAGGGGCGAGTTTGAAAATTGCCGTACTTTTGCCGTCTTCTGTTTTGGGCATGGCGTGAATACTGCCGTCTGAAAATTCAATGGAGAATTCCCGTCCGCTTTTGAAATCCGCCCGAAAAAGTCCGGCGCGCCAGTCGTAGCGTTCTTTTTGCTCCGGCGGCAGTTTGTCCAGATCAACGCCCAGATAGGCGGCGAACAGGCTGGATATGCCGGGCATTTGTTCTTTCTCGTAGACGAAAGCATTGACTTCCGCCTGTTGTTCGCCGTCTGCGTCGTAGGCGATGCCGGGAATGAGCAACACATGGTCGTCCGCTTTCAATTCCGCTGCGAATAGCGGGGCGTTCAGGCAAAGCAGCAGGAGTAACAAAAAACGACCCGCCCGTTGTCGCAGGGTAGGGGAGAGTGCATATCTCATGGCGTGTCTCGCATCAGGGATACAACAAAAATTCAGCGCGTTCCGCTTCCCACGCCGCTTCATCTTGACGCGCCAGCGCGTCCAAATCTTTCGGCGTTGCTGCGCTGTCGTCGACCCATTCGCGCAACAAGGGGCTGCCGTTAATCAGGTCGATGGGCAGGCGGTCGAATTCGTATTCGTAGGCAAAATCCCGCCACAGCGGATAGTCGGGATAGAGACGGCGCAGCGCCTTGAACGCGAGGGCTTGCAGACGCCAGGGGCGGAAGGCGAGGTGGTCGTAAATGCTGCCATTTTGTTTCACGTGAAACGATGGTTCCACGTGAAACTGTACGCCGTGGCAGAGTTTTCCGGCGTGTTTGTGGAAGGTCGGCTCGAACCAGCATTCGCGCAGGATGCAGCCTTGCAACCAGTCGGGGGCGAGGGTTTGCATTGCATGAATGAGGGCGCGGGCGTCGATGTCCGGCGCGCCAAAGCCTTCCAGCGGGCGGGTGGTGCCGCGTCCTTCCGAAAGGGTTGTGCCTTCCAGCATCACCGTACCCGCGTAAGCGCGCGCCATCGAAAGATTGGGCGCGTTGGGGCTGGGGTTGATCCAGGCGCGTTCCGTCAGCGGCCAGCCGTAACCGGGCGCGGCGTCGGGTTGCCAGTCTTGCAGGGGGATGACTTCGCAGTCCACATCCAGTTTCAGCGTGGCGATAAACCAGCGGGCGAGTTCGCCCAGAGTGAGTCCGTGGCGCATGGGCAATGCGCCCGCGCCGACGAAACTTTCCCACCCGGCTTTGAGGCGCAAACCTTCGACGGGACGACCAACGGGATTGGGGCGGTCGAGTATCCAGACGCTTTTATGATGTGCCGCCGCCGCTTCGAGCGCGTAACGCAGGGTGGTGATGAAGGTGTAAATCCGGCAGCCCAAATCCTGCAAATCAATGAGCAGCGTGTCGAAAGTGTCCAGCATGGCGGGCGTCGGGCGGCGCGTTTCGCCATACAGACTGAACACGGGAATGCCCTGTTGGGGGTCAATGAAATCCTGCGATTCCATCATGTTGTCCTGCTTGTCGCCGCGCAGTCCGTGTTGCGGGCCGAAGGCCGCGGTGAGTTTGAGGTCAGGCAATTCAGCGAGCGCGTCGAGCGCGTGGGTGAGATTTTGCGTGACCGAAGCCGGGTGCGCGAGCAGGGCGACCCGTCGACCCGCCAGCGGGCGGCGCAGTTGGGGGGCGGCAAGAAAACGGTCGAGTCCGAAAAGTGTGGTCATGTTGGGGCGTGTGTTGGCGTCAGGTTGAGCGTGAAACTGGAGCGATGATGAAAATCCGGCGCGCCCGCTGGATGCTGCAAGGCGTAGTAAGCGAGGCGTCCGTCGGTGAATTCGAGTACGACAGACAACGCCAGTTGCGGGGACGCGGTGGACAAAAAAGCGGCGACGGGGAGCGTGACCTGCAACAGCAGTTCATCGTTTTCGCGCCGCCATTCCATGCGCGGCGCGGGCGGATTTTCCCACGCGCTTTTCTGGCGGTAAGCCGAAAAGCCGTAAGCCGCCCACTGACCGGAAGGTGAAAAATTGTATTCCCGATAAGCCGGAGATGCCGGTTGCGCCAAAAAAATTTCGCAACAGGTGTGCGCCCAAAGTCGCTGCGGGTCGAGTGGCGTTTGCGGCGTGGGCAGGATGAGGGTGGAGAGGTCGCCCGTCAAACGGTAATCCAGACGCAGCTCTGTATTTTGCCAGTCAAGCGCGACTTCCACGCCCGTCATGGCGGGGGCGGGGAAATCGGGATGCGGAAGCAGGCTGACGAACATCGGGTTTACTTTGGCGCGGTCGCCCGCCGCAGGCGGTCACAAACGGCGTTCCAGATCAAGGTGGCGGGCGGCGTTTCGACCACCATCAGGTCGAGATTTTGCGCGTCCAGTTCGCGCAGGGCGGCATACAGTCGGTGGGCGTAACCCGACGGATCGGCGGGCATGGCGATGCGGGCGGTTGCTTCGGCTGTCTGGAGTGTTTGGGGAGAATGGGCGAGTACGCCGCAACGTCTTCCGGCTCTGCTTTGCTGTCGCAAAAATCCGGCGAGCGCCGCGCCATCCACAAGTTGCAGGGGCGTTGTCGGCGCGTAATGGGAAAGCAGCGAACCGGAAACGCGCGGCGCGTTATCTTGATTGGCGCCATCCCGCAGCCTGGGCATTTCGCCCAACACTTCGGCAAGGGAAAGCGGGTCGAGTCCGCCGGGGCGCAGGATTTCCGCGCCGTGTGTGGCAAGGCGGGAGAGGTCGAGGATGGTGGATTCGATGCCGACCTGACACGCGCCGCCGTCGAGAATTCTGGCGACCCGTCCGCCCAGTTCTTCTTGCACATGCGTCGCCGTGGTTGGGCTGACGCGCCCGAAGCGATTTGCTGACGGCGCGGCGACGCCGCCACGACGCTCCGGCAACGCGGCAAAGGCGCGGATGAGTTGCAACGCCAGCGGATGCGCGGGCATTCGCAAGCCCACCGTATCTTGTCCGCCCGTGACCGCCGTGGGAACCCAGGCTTGTTTTTTCAGAATCAGGGTTAGCGGCCCCGGCCAGAATTTTTCTGCCAATCGGTAAGCGACCGGCGGAATCTCCATCGCCCAACGCGCCAAACCTTCCGCGTCAGAGAGATGCACAATCAGCGGATGGTCGCTGGGGCGACCTTTGGCGGTAAAAATTTTCTGTACCGCCAGCGGATTGGCAGCGTCCGCCCCCAGCCCGTAAACCGTTTCGGTGGGAAAAGCGACCAGTTCCCCCGCCTGCAACAAGGCGGCGGCTTCCTGTATTTCAGAGGTGTTCGACATGGACAAAACAAGGCAATTGGCAAGGGAGAGAGCGTACCTTCTTCGGAGCGGAGTGGGAATAGCGGGAAGCGCGTTTATGAAGATTGCGGACGGGTGAATCTGCTAGAATCCAGCTTTTTCAAGGGAAAACGGGCGGATGATTCCCGTTTGCGGAGGGCGATGATGGCGGCACAAATTCTCGATGGCAAGGCGCTGGCGCAGGAACTCCGCGCCGGATTCAAGGAACGCGCGGCGGCGCTGACGGCGAAGGGGCTTAAGCCCGGTCTGGTGGTGATTCTGGTTGGCGAAGACCCGGCTTCGCAGGTCTATGTCAAAAACAAGGTCGCGGCTTGTGAAGCCGTGGGCATGTATTCCGAAAAACTCGTTTATCCGGCGGATGTTGCGCCCGCCGTGGTGCTGAACAAAATTGCCGAACTGAACGCCGATACAAAAGTGCACGGCATTCTCGTGCAACTGCCGCTGCCCGCGCATTTCGACGAAGCGGCGGTGCTGGAAGCCATCGCCGCCGAAAAGGACGTGGACGGTTTTCACGCCGAAAACGTCGGCGCGCTCGCGCAGGGGCAGCCGCGCTTTATCCCCTGCACGCCCTACGGCGTGATGAAAATGTTTGCAAAGGGCGGCGTCAATCTCTCCGGCAAGGAAGCCGTGGTGATCGGGCGTTCCAACATCGTCGGCAAACCGATGGCGCTGCTGCTCATCAACGCGGGCGCGACGGTCACGGTCTGCAACTCGCGCACGCGGAATTTAGCGGAGCACACCCGCCGCGCCGACATCATCGTTGCCGCCGTCGGTAAACCGCGCTTCGTCACCGCCGACATGGTGAAACCCGGCGCGGTGGTGATTGACGTGGGCATCAACCGTTTGCCGGATGGCAAACTGTGCGGCGATGTCGATTATGAATCGGTGAAAGAAGTCGCCGCCTGGATTACGCCTGTCCCCGGCGGTGTCGGGCCGATGACCATTACCATGCTGCTTGCCAACACCATCGAAGCGGCGGAACGGAAAGCCGGAATATGAGCGCGCGACTTCCTCTCATCGGCGTCGTCATGGGTTCCGATTCCGACTGGCCGACGCTGCAAGCCGCCGCCGTGATACTCAAAGATTTCGGCGTATCCTTCGAGGCGAAAGTCGTTTCCGCCCACCGCACGCCCGATTTGCTGTTTGAATACGCCGAAACCGCCAAAGCGCGCGGCCTGAAAGCCATCATCGCCGGCGCGGGCGGCGCGGCGCATCTGCCCGGTATGCTGGCGGCGAAAACCCTCGTGCCGGTGCTGGGCGTACCCGTGCAATCGCGTGCGCTCTCCGGCGTCGATTCACTGCATTCCATCGTGCAAATGCCCAAGGGGATTCCCGTCGCCACCTTTGCCATTGGCGAAGCGGGCGCGGCGAACGCGGCATTATTCGCCATCGCGCTGCTGGCAAACGAAGACGCGACGCTGTACGCCCGCTTGCAGGATTTTCGCGAGGCGCAGCGCGAAAAAGTCCTTGCCATGAAATTGCCGGAAGTGTGAACGTCGCCATGCGTCGCTTGACTCAAATGCGGGTGTTTTACGTGGAGAATCTCGTTGTCTGACCTGAAAGCGCAAATCTCGGCAAGCTTTTCTGCCCAAGGGCTAATGTCCACCTTGGGCGCGGAACTCATTCAGGTTTCTCAGGGTGAGGTGCGGATTGCCTTTTTCCCGCGTCCGGATCTGTCCCAACAAAACGGCTACACTCATGCTGGCGCGCTCACCAGTGTGCTTGATAGCGCTTGCGGTTACGCCGCCTTGACTGTCGCGCCAACCGGATTCGATGTCCTTACGGTCGAGTTCAAAATCAACTTTCTTCGCCCCGCAATCGCTGACCGATTTGTAGCGATTGGCAAGGTTACGAAAGCGGGCAAGACGCTAACGGTGTGCCACGGCGAAGTGCTCGGTGAGCAGGGCGCGCGACGAGAGACCATTGCCGTCATGCAGGCTACGATCATCAATGTGTCGGGAAACACCTGACAAAAGCATTTATCGCCGCGCGTTCAAATACTGCATAACCCCCTGAACAGGAATAACCTCATGTCATCCCTCATCCTTCCCCCCGCTACCCTCGGCATGTTGGGCGGCGGTCAGCTTGGGCGGTTTTTTGTCGCCGCCGCGCACGAACTGGGCTACAAGGTCTGGGTGCTTGACCCGGATCAGGAAAGTCCCGCCGGGCGCATTGCCGACCGGCATCTTTGCGCCGCTTACGCAGACGCCGCCGCGCTGGATGAGCTGGCTGCCCACTGCGCCGCCGTGACCACCGAATTTGAAAACGTGCCTGCCGCTACCTTATCCCGTCTCGCGCAACATGTTCCGGTGCGACCGGGGGCGGAAGCGGTCGCCATCTGCCAGCATCGCGTCGTGGAAAAAAGTTTTCTGCGCGACAACGGCTTTCCGCATGGCGACTTTGCCAGCATCCAGAGCGCGGCGGATATTGAAACCGCCAACGCCGGGCTATTCCCCGGCATCCTGAAAGTCGCCCGTTTCGGCTACGACGGCAAAGGTCAGGTCGTCGTCGAAGACCGCGCCGCCGCGCTTGCCGCCTTCCAGAAATTCAAGGGCGAAGTCTGCGTACTGGAACAAAAACTCAAACTGGATTACGAAATTTCCGTTGTGCTGGCGCGGGACGCGCAGGGTCGCGTCGCCGCCTTTCCCCCCGCCGAAAATCTGCATACCAACGGCATTCTTGATGTGTCCATCGTCCCCGCCCGCAGCGACGCCTGCCTGATCAGTGACGCGGTGGACATCGCCGCCCGCGTTGCGGAAAAACTGGCTTACATCGGTGTGCTGGCGGTGGAATTTTTTGTGAGCCGTGGTCGCCTCTACGTCAACGAAATGGCGCCACGTCCGCACAACAGCGGTCACTACACCATCGACGCCTGCGTGACCAGCCAATATGAGCAACAAGTCCGCGCCCTCTGCGGCTTGCCCTTGGGCGAATCCCGCGCCCATTTTGTCTCGGTGATGGTCAATCTGCTCGGAGATTTGTGGTTTGCGGGCGAACAATACCGCGAACCCGACTGGGCAAAACTCTACGCCGTACCCAATCTGAAACTGCGTCTCTACGGCAAATCAACCGCCAAGCCGGGGCGCAAAATGGGACATTTCACGGTCGTCGGCGAGAATCCAGACAAGACGCTGGCAACCGCGCTGGCGGCGCGGCAGGCGATCGGGATTCGGAGCGAAATGTAGGGGCGGTTCGCGAACCGCCCCTACGCTCAATGCCATTAAGCCGAAGGCGTAAGCCAACGGTAGGGCGCGCTCTCCGAGCGCGCCGGACGTTACATCCGGCGATTTCTACGATCCCGCCCTACCGTCATGCGGAATCACACAAATGGCAAATCTTCTGATTCGTGGCGTTGATGGGTATGCCGAACGTGGGTGAGGATGCTGATTTTGAGCGGGTTGCCTGTTAAATCTGTTGCAGGGTGGAAGGCGCTTCGCTTCATCGAACCCCGCTGTCACCCTGCGCCTTGGTCAATCAGGGTTTCCCGTCAAAGTTTCCGCGCCGTACACCGCACTTCAATCTCGTTATTGGCGAGCTTGCCGCTGATTTCTCCCGCTTCGGAACTGCTGGAACAGTCCACTTTCCATTCCTTATCCTTGGCGAGTCTGAGCAGAATATCGACGGGCACGAGTCCTGAGGTTTGTTCTTGCGGGGCGGCAGGGGGCGGCGTGTTGGCGAGTTGATTCCGCTGCCCCGCCTGATACGCCAGCGCCGCCACGGCAATGACCAGAATAACGCACCCGACCAGCCCGAAAACAAGGCTGCGGCGGCGCGATTCAGGTTTGTCCTGTTCAGTCATTTTCCTGTCTCCTTTTTGTCACCAGTTTGTTTTTGCCGTCAAAATAGCAGGCAGCAGGTTCACCAAAATAAACAGGGAATCCATCCAGCAAGGGTAATTTAATGGGCTTGAATTTCATTTGATGACTTACTGCGTTCTTCGATGGAATCCATTCCATTTTTTTGGATTTATAATTATCCCACCTGCGTATTTCTTGCCAACAAATGGCAGACGACGTAAGGAAATTGTAACTGGTGCCTGACAGCACTTCGTGTTCTTCACAACCAGGAGTATTGCTTAAATAGCAGAGCAGTTGCTCAACATGACGTTCTGCTCCAATCAGTTTGAATTCATGGTTGATTTGTTTGAATTGATACCGGGCACCCCACCAACCGTTGTGTCCGACCCACCATTCAAGATAAATTGAATCATTTTTTATGTTGACACTGAACCCGTTCGTAGACTGACCCTCCAAATCAATTTCAGCAATGGGTGCAGGATGATTTTTGGTTTTCCTGAAAACGAAAATTGCAGATTTGTACTGGTTGTCAGTTGAAGATATTTGATCTGCAACCACTGCGATGTATTCCTCGCCATTAATTTGCCCCTTGGCAGAGTTTTCATCGTTGCCGTACTGTTCAAGTACCCAGTCATAGTCCGGTTCTGCATACACGCTATCTGACTGTCCAATCAGCAACAGAAATGGCAGAAGGTATTTTATTTGGCTTTTGATGCCTGAACTTCCGGCGGAATGTCGCATTTTATTTTTCCCTTCATTCCTGCTTCGTATCCAGCCCCGCTTCTGCCAGTTCGGCGGCGCGCAGGATGGCTTTGGCTTTGTTGCGGGTTTCTTCCCATTCGGCTTTGGGGTCGGAGTCGGCGACGATGCCCGCGCCCGCTTGAACGGAGAGTTTTTTGTCGCGGATGACGCTGGTGCGAATGGCGATGGCTAAATCCATGTTGCCATGAAAATCCAGATAGCCGGTCGCGCCGGCGTAGATGCCGCGTTTGACGGGTTCGAGTTCGTCGATGATTTCCATCGCCCGCACCTTGGGCGCGCCGGAAACCGTGCCGGCGGGGAACGAGGCTTTGAGCACGTCCAGCGCGGAAAGTTCCGGGCGCAAGACGCCTTCGACATGCGATACGAGGTGCATGACGTGCGAGTAACGCTCGATGACCATCTGTTCCGTCACCCGCACACTGCCGATTTTGGCGACCCTGCCGCAGTCGTTGCGACCGAGGTCGAGGAGTTGGGTGTGTTCGGCGCGTTCTTTTTCGTCGTGGATGAGTTCTTCCGCCAGCGCCGCGTCTTCGTCTTCGGTCGCGCCGCGTTTGCGCGTCCCGGCGATGGGGCGCAGGATGACTTTTTGCTCGCCGCCCTGACGTTCCAGACGCACGAGAATTTCCGGCGACGCGCCGACGACGTGGAAATCTCCGAAGTCGAAATAGAACATGTAGGGCGAGGGATTCAGGCTACGCAAGGCGCGGTAGAGCGCCATCGGGCTGGCGGCGAAGGGTTTTTCCATGCGCTGCGACAGCACCACCTGCATGATGTCGCCTTCGGTGATGTAGTCCTTCGCCTTTTGCACGGCGGCTTTGAACGCTTCCGCGCCGAAGCCGGAAACGGCGGGCGCGGGTTCGACGGGGGTTTCCGTGGGCAGGGTGATGGGCTGGCGCAACTGGATGAGCAATTCACGGATGCGCGTCTGCGCCTTGCGGTAAGCGCCGGGGACGCCGGGTTCGGCGTAGACGATGAGGGTGAGTTTGCCGGAAAGGTTGTCGACGACGGCGAGTTCTTCCGAGAGCAGGAGCAGGATGTCGGGTATGCCATCGTCACTGGCGGGCGCGCCGTTTTTATTCAAACGCGGTTCGACGTAGCGCACCGTGTCGTAGCCGAAGCAGCCGACCAGACCGCCGGTGAAACGGGGCAGGTCGGCGGGCGGCGGCGCTTTGAAGCGTTGCATGTAGGCGGCGATGAAATCCAGTGGATTCACGTTATCCGCTTGTTCGGCAATGCGCGAGCCGGTGAGCACCAGAACCTTTTGCCCATACACGGCGATGCGGGTGAGCGCCGAGAGTCCGATGATGGAATAGCGCCCGAAGCGTTCGCCGCCCTGCACGGATTCGAGCAAATAGGTGTAAGGCGCGCCCGCCAGTTTGAGGTAAATGGACAGGGGCGTGTCGAGGTCAGCGAAGGTTTCCAGCGTTACCGGAATCCGGTTGTAGCCTTGCGCCGCCAGCGCGTTGAATTCTTGTTCGGTCATTTTCAGGTGTCGGGGATCAAATTTGTCGTTGCAAGGCTTCCAACTGTTGCCATGCCGTCGGAAAGTCAGATATTAACGCATCACAATCATTCGCGCAGAGTGGCTTGCCTTCGGTATAGCCGTAGGGGACGAGCCAGACGAGGCTGCCCGCCGCGCGCGCCGCCAGCGCGTCGTTGATGGAATCGCCGATGTGCAGGTTGGTTGCGGGGGCGACGCCCAGCAAACGGCAGGCGTGCAGAATGGGTTCGGGATGCGGCTTTTTGAAGGGTGTGCTGTCGCCGCAGACGACGACCTGAAAATAATCAGCAAGGGCGGTTTGCGCGAGCAAGGGTTGAGTGAACGCCAGACTTTTGTTGGTCACGACCGCCAGCGGCAAGCCGGAAGCGTGAAAAGCTTGCAGCCCTGTCAACACGCCGGGGTAAGCACGGGTGGAGCGACCGTTTTCTTCGGCGTAAAACCGCCGGAACAGGCGCATTCCTTCTTCGACATCGGCGGGTTCAGGCGGCGCGTCCCAGGTCAGGCAGCGGGTGATGAGTTCATCCATGCCGCGCCCGACAAAGCGGCGAATGTCCGCCTCGCTGCGGGCGGGCTGCCGCATTTCGGCAAGTACGCGCTGACAGGCGACAAAAATATCCCGCGCCGTGTCGAGCAGGGTGCCGTCGAGGTCGAAAGTGATAGAGGTTACGGGCATCAGGTATCAGGTGGCAGGTGGCAGGTTTCAGGTGTCAGATCAGTTACCGGCGGCTTTGCCGCCGCAAATTTTTGTCTCCTGTCACCCGTTACCTGTCGCCTGAGCGCGTAGCGTCGCAATGATTGAGTCATAACGATTCGGGTCATCCGTTAGGCCCTTGCCAAAAATGGCAGAACCGGCGACAAAGGCATCTGCGCCCGCGCGGGCGATTTGGGCGATGTTGTCGGGCTTTACGCCGCCGTCGACTTCCAGCCGGATGCGGCGACCCGTTTCGCGCTCGTAAACATCCAGCTTCGCCCTTGCCTCCGCCAGTTTCCCAAACGTCGAAGGAATGAAGGATTGCCCGCCGAAGCCGGGATTCACGCTCATCAGCAACACCACGTCGAGCTTGTCCATGACGTAATCCATGTAAGCCAGCGGCGTGGCGGGATTGAACACCAGCCCCGCCTGACAGCCGTTTTCCCGAATCAGGGCGAGGGTGCGGTCGACATGCGCCGAGGCTTCCGGGTGAAAGGTAATGATGTTCGCGCCCGCCTTGGCGAAATCCGGCACGATGCGGTCGACCGGCGCGACCATCAGATGCACGTCAATGGGCGCGTTGACGCAGGGGCGAATGGCGGCGCAAACCATCGGCCCGATGGTCAGATTGGGTACGTAATGGTTATCCATCACATCAAAGTGCACCCAGTCGGCGCCAGCGGCGATGACGTTGGTCACTTCTTCCCCCAGACGGGCGAAGTCCGCCGACAGAATGCTGGGCGCGAGAATGAAATCGGATTGGGACATGGCGGCTTTCGTAGGATGCTTGCGGTGAAAGGCGCATTTTACCTTACCGCAGGGGAGAAGGCGGATACATGACATTGAGAATCCGTCCCTACGGATCATGGAAGGGCATCACCAAACGAAGCTTGCATGAATTCCATAGACTATGCGCGCGAAATTCTGTAGTGTGACGTAAATTTTATGGAGAATATGAACATGCAAAGCATGACACTGGAGCAGCTACGCGCCACAGTCAATGCGGGGGGTGTGGTCGGAGTGACCTTGAAAGGGCAGGGCAGCGGGTTTTTTATGGAGATTGCCACGCGCAGCGGGCAACCCTGTTCGCTGGTAAAGGCTCGCAGCACAGAGCCGCGCCGCTTTGGCAGTCCAAATTCCGCATTGATTGTGCTGCGCGACCTTGGTATTTCGGTCGCGCAAATTGACGCGACAGACTGGAACCCCGAACAAAAAGAAGTCACGCAGAATCGGGAAAGCCGTGCCCAAGCCATGCACGAGGCACATGCCGCCGCCGCATACAACAAGCGACTTGCCGACGAAATACAACAATCCATTGACGACATCCGCCCAAGCCTTCCGCACGATGAAGTGATGGCGCGAATGGATGCCAGAATCGCCCGTTACACAACATCGAACAAACGCGCAGGATGAACGATGCTGGAAGAAATCACGCCTTATCGCATCGTTTGGCGACCGTTCGCCGAATCCGCGCTGAACAGGATAGTGGACTTCATCGCCCAGGATAGCCCCGTTACGGCGGCAGCCTTCGGGCAGAAGTTGCGCGAAAAGACGTTGCTGCTCATACAAAATCCAGGGCAAGGACGCAGTGGACGCCCCGGTCTGCCGTCTTTCGTGCGCGAGTGGGTTATCCACCGGCGCTACATTGTTTTTTATCGGGTGCGCGACGATTCGCGCACCGTTGAAATTTTGAATGTGCGACATACGTCCAGACAGTTGCGGTAGAGCGGTATAGTGGAGGGAGCATCCTTGCTCCCTCGTGTTTGGAATGGGGAATTGGAGCGTTTCCCTCTACTATTGCCCGTGCTATCTGAACCGTCGACGGTTTCAGGTAGGGCGCGTTCTCCGAACGCGCCGGACGTTACGCCCGACGGTTTCGGAGAAACCGCTCTACCTGAAAACCTCTAAATCGCACAACGCCACCAATACGTCACAGGGCAATCGCATAAATGCCACATTGAAATACTGACGATGCCCCGCAAGGCATAACGCCCCGCCTGACCCCGCCCAACCCTTTCCGTGGTTCAGGTAGGGCGGTTTCTCCGAAACAGCCGGACGTTACATCCGGCGCGTTCGGAGAACGCGCCCTACCTGATGCCCAACTCTGTAGGGGCGGGTTTCAAACCCGCCCTGCGCGTTCCGATGACGCAACGGCGGGCAGGTTTGAAACCTGCCCCTACGAACCATCTCCTTACCCGCAAGTGGAGCGGGAAACCACCATTAAAACCGATACCTAGCCCTCAAACTCCCGGTCATCCCTTCCCGCCTGCCACCATACCCTTGCACCCCCAAATCCATCGCCCAGCCCGCTTTGTTGGCGGCGGGCGTTATCGTCAGCCCAACTTCCGCCATTCCCGTATCGCCTTTCAGTTTCGGCGCGTCCAGCCTGTAGCCGTAGATGCTGGCGTTTGCCTTGCCGGCGTATTCGTGTTCCCATGCCGCGCCGAGGTAGGCGCGGGTTTTTGGGTTGATGGTGTGTGTCCACTTCATGCCCAGCCTTGTCCTTTGTGAATCTACCGCCTTGAATTTCACCGTTTCGCCGGTGGTGAGTTTTACGCTGTCTCCGTCCTGATGGCTCCAGAGGTATTGGGCGTACAGGTTGATGTTGTTTTGTTCATTCAGGTTCAGGAGATA